>NZ_JBYOJS010000045.1:0-3807 GCF_057798895.1 Cupriavidus sp. 22TCCZM04-2 | reverse complement strand
CGGAACGCTTCGGACTTCAACAGCCGCTGCAGGAATGCCACGTTGGTGGACAGGCCGACCACGTGATAGGCCGCCAGCGCCTGGCGCATGCGTGCAAGCGCCTCATCGCGGTCCTTGCCCCAGACGATCAGCTTGGCGATCATCGGATCGTAGTAGGGGCTGATGGTGTCGCCTTCGCGCACGCCGGAGTCGATGCGAACACCAGCGGGGCCGTGGGCATCGCCGCCGCGCATGAACTGGACAGCGGGCGGCGTGCGCAGGAAGCGCAGCGTGCCGGTGGACGGCAGGAACTGCTTGTCGGGATTCTCGGCGTAGATGCGTGCTTCCAGCGCGTGGCCGTCAATGCGGAGTTGTTCCTGCTTCAGCGGTAGCGGCTCGCCGGCGGCCACACGCAATTGCCATTCGACCAGGTCCTGCCCGGTGATCATCTCGGTGACCGGATGCTCGACCTGCAGGCGCGTGTTCATCTCCATGAAGTAGAACGAGCCGTCCTGGTTGGCGATGAATTCGACCGTACCGGCGCCGACATAGCCGACGGCCTTGGCGGCGGCCACGGCAGCCTCGCCCATCGCGCGGCGGCGTTCTTCCGTCATGCCCGGCGCGGGCGCTTCTTCCAGCACCTTCTGGTGACGGCGCTGCACCGAGCAGTCGCGCTCGAACAGGTAGACGCAGTTGCCGTGGGTGTCGGCAAAGACCTGGATCTCGATATGGCGAGGGCGGGTCAGGTATTTCTCGACGAGCACCTTGTCGTCGCCGAAGCTGGCCGAGGCCTCGCGCTTGACCGAGGCGAGCGCCGCTTCGAAGGCATCGTCCGACTCCACCACGCGCATGCCCTTGCCGCCACCGCCGGCGCTGGCCTTGAGCAGCACCGGGTAGCCGATGCGGTCGGCCTCGCTGCGCAGCAGGCCGGGATTCTGGTCTTCGCCGTGGTAACCGGGCACCAGCGGCACGGAGGCCTTTTCCATCAGCTGCTTGGCCGCGCTCTTGCTGCCCATCGCGTGGATGGCCGAGGCCGGCGGGCCGATGAAGACGAGCCCCGCCGCGGCACAGGCCTCGGCAAAGCCCTCATTCTCCGAGAGGAAGCCGTAGCCGGGATGGATCGCCTGCGCCCCGGTTGCCTTCGCCATCTCGATGATGTGGTCGGCGCGCAGGTAGCTGTCGCGCGCGGCGGCGCCGCCGATATGGACGGCCTCGTCGCAGAAGGCGACGTGGCGCGCATCGGCGTCGGCGTCCGAGTACACCGCGACGGTGCGGATGCCCAGCCGGCGGCAGGTGGCGGCGACGCGGCAGGCGATTTCACCGCGGTTCGCGATCAGGATCTTGTTGAACATGGTTTCTCCTGGGGAGGGGCGGGCGGTGTCAGCCGCGACCGCTGCCGCATGCAGGCAGCGGACAGGCGCTGCCTCGGCATGCTGCCGGGGGTTTTCTTGATAGGGGTGTCGCGTGTGGCTTAAGCCGGCTTCCAGGCAGGCGAACGCTTTTCCAGGAAGGCGCGCACGCCTTCGCGGCCTTCTTCCGAGGCGCGGATGGCGGCGATGCGGTCCGCCGTATCGGCCAGCAGGTCGTCATCAATCATGCGGCCCGCAACTTCCTGCACCAGACGCTTGCTCTCGCGCACGGCGTTGGGGCTGTTGCCGACCAGCGCCGCCGAGATCTCCTCGACCTTGGCGTCGAGCGCATCGGCCGGCACCACGGCGTGGACAAAGCCCAGGCGCAGCGCTTCGGCGGCGTCGAAGCGCTCGGCGGTGATGAAGTAGCGGCGCGAGGCCTGCTCGCCCATGGCGCGGATCACGTACGGGCTGATGGTGGCGGGCAGCAGGCCCAGGCGCGCTTCCGACAGGCAGAAGTGCGCATGGTCGGCGGCCACCGCGATATCGCAAGCCGCGACAAGGCCCACGCCACCGGCGTAGGTGTCGCCCTGGATGCGCGCGATGACCGGGCGCGGGCAGGACCAGATGGCGTGCAGCATCTTGGCCAGCGCGAGTGCGTCGGCGCGGTTCTCGTCGTTCGAGTAGCCGGCCATCTTCCTCATCCAGTTCAGGTCGGCGCCCGCGCAGAAGGCAGGGCCGTTGCCGGCCAGGACGATGGCCCGCACGTCGTCGTGGCTGCCGAGCGCGCGGAAGGCCTCGGTCAGTTCGGCGATGACGGTCTCGTTGAACGCGTTGCGCACGTCCGGACGGTTCAGCGTAACGGTCGCCACATGGCGGGCGATGGTGACGGTAAGCGTGGTGAATTGCATGGCGGTCTGGCTTGAGTGAGCGTCGGTAGTGGCAGGCTTACATGCGGAACACGCCGAACTTCATATCGTCGATCGGCGCGTTCAGGCTGGCCGACAGCCCCAGCCCCAGCACCGTGCGCGTCTGCGCCGGGTCGATCACGCCGTCATCCCACAGCCGGGCGCTCGCGTAGTACGGGTGGCCCTGGTGTTCGTACTGGTCGCGGATCGGCTGCTTGAACGCGTCTTCCTCTTCCTGGCTCCACTGGCCGCCCTTCGCCTCGATGCCATCGCGGCGCACGGTCGCCAGCACGCTCGCGGCCTGCTCGCCGCCCATCACCGAGATGCGCGCGTTCGGCCACATCCACAGGAAACGCGGCGAATACGCGCGGCCGCACATGCCGTAGTTGCCGGCGCCGAACGAGCCGCCGATGATCACCGTGAATTTGGGAACCTGTGCGGTCGCCACCGCCGTCACCATCTTGGCGCCGTTGCGCGCAATGCCTTCGTTCTCGTACTTGCGGCCCACCATGAAGCCCGTGATGTTCTGCAGGAACACCAGCGGAATCTTGCGCTGGCAGCAGAGTTCGATGAAGTGCGCGCCCTTGAGCGCCGCTTCCGAGAACAGGATGCCGTTGTTGGCCACGATGCCGACCGGGTAGCCCCAGATGCGCGCGAAGCCGCATACCAGCGTGGTGCCATAGCGCGCCTTGAATTCGTCGAACTCGGAGCCATCGACGATGCGCGAGATGACCTCGCGCACGTCGAACGGCTTGCGCGTGTCGGTCGGGATCACGCCGTACAGTTCTTCCACCGGATACAGCGGTTCGGCCGGCTCATGCAGGCGGATCTGGTCGGGCTTGCGCCGGTTCAGGTGCCCCACGATATTGCGCGCCAGCGACAGCGCGTGATGATCGTTCTGCGCGAAATAGTCGGCCACGCCCGATAGGCGCGTGTGGACATCGGCACCGCCAAGGTCCTCGGCGCTGACCACCTCACCTGTTGCGGCCTTCACCAGCGGCGGGCCGGCGAGGAAGATGGTGCCCTGGTTCTTGACGATGATCGACTCGTCGCTCATCGCCGGCACGTAGGCGCCGCCGGCCGTGCACGAGCCCATCACCACGGCGATCTGCGGGATGCCCTGCTTCGACAGGTTGGCCTGGTTGTAGAAGATGCGGCCGAAGTGGTCGCGATCGGGGAACACCTCGTCCTGGTTCGGCAGGTTGGCGCCGCCCGAGTCCACCAGGTAGATGCAAGGCAGGTTGTTCTCCTCGGCAATCTCCTGCGCGCGCACATGCTTCTTGACCGTCATTGGGTAGTACGTACCGCCCTTGACCGTCGCGTCGTTGCAGACGATCACGCATTCCTGCCCGGCCACGCGGCCGATGCCGGTGATGATGCCGGCGCCCGGGGCGGCATTGTCGTACATGTCGTATGCCGCTAGCTGCGACAGCTCCAGGAACGGCGTGCCCGGGTCCAGCAGTTGCTGCACGCGGTCGCGCGGCAGCAGCTTGCCGCGCGACAGGTGCTTGTCGCGCGCGGCATCGCCGCCGCCTTCGGCGAGCTTCGCCACCTTGGCCTTGAGGTCGGCC
>NZ_JBYOJS010000044.1:0-4829 GCF_057798895.1 Cupriavidus sp. 22TCCZM04-2 | reverse complement strand
AGAAGCTGTTGCGAAATTACCCATAGGGTCTGTTAACTTTTTCGAGCCAGTGTTAACTTCCTGTCTTGTTTTGCCTGACAGGAAGCGATGCCCAGTGAACTGATAGACGACGAACTGTGGTCACTCATCGAACCGTTGCTGCCGGCGCGAGCGCCACGCAACCGCCGATATGCAGGGCGCAAGCCGACGCCGGACCGAGCGGTGCTAACTGGCATCGTGTTCGTTCTGCGCTCTGGCATCGCCTGGAACCTACTGCCGCAAGAGATGGGCTGTGGCTCGGGCACCGCCTGCTGGCGGCGGCTGGTTGCATGGCAGGAAGCTGGTGTCTGGCAATGCATCCACGAGACACTATTGGCCGAACTGCGCCGTCGCGGCCAACTCGACATGGCGCGCGCCATTGTCGACAGTTCCTCGGTTCGCGCCATGCTGGCGGGAAAAAAACTGGCCCGAACCCAACGGACCGGCGCAAGCTCGGCAGCAAGC
The DNA here is from genome assembly GCF_057798895.1 of Cupriavidus sp. 22TCCZM04-2. Taxonomy (NCBI): domain Bacteria; kingdom Pseudomonadati; phylum Pseudomonadota; class Betaproteobacteria; order Burkholderiales; family Burkholderiaceae; genus Cupriavidus; species Cupriavidus sp. 22TCCZM04-2. Next base: position 4,346 of record NZ_JBYOJS010000044.1, on the reverse strand, counting down.
ATCACCTCATCGTCGACGCCCAAGGCATCCCGCTCGCGGTCATCCTGAGCGGCGCGAACTGCAACGACATCACGCAACTCGATGCGCTGGTCGAGGCGATACCTCCCATTCGCGGAAAGCACGGACGCCCTCTGCGCAAGCCGAAAATTGTCCAAGGCGACCGGGGCTACAGTTCCGAGCCACACCGACAGCGCTTGCGCAAGCGCGGCATCACGCCCGTGCTTGCCAAGATCGGCTCGCCTCACGGCAGTGGACTCGGCAAAACGCGCTGGGTCGTGGAGCGCTCGATTGCTTGGCTCCACTCCTTCAGGCGCTTGAAAATTCGATACGAACGATATGCCCATGTCCACGAAGCCTTCCTGTCACTTGCCTGTTCATTGATTTGCTGGAGCAGGCTAAAGCCCTGCATGAACTAATTTCGCAACAGCCTCTAAGTGACGACAGATTCGTGACGATTGTTCTCGCTGACAGGCCATCCTGCAGCCAGACCTCGACGAGCGCTACAATGTGCGCCTGCGTCAAATTGAACGGATCATTCAATTCAAAGGCAGTTCTATTCACGAGATCTTTAAAGACTTTTTGAATAGAACGCTGCCGCTCCGCCCGAGTCTGCGCATTAACCGCCTTACCATTCTTAACACCCGACCTATTACAAGCGTCGATGACTTCCTGCACCGTACTAGTCAACTCTTGATGCTTTGACCTTTCTTTAATGGCATCGATTTCCGCGCCACTGAGTGAACCTTTTTTCACCAAAACACCATCCCACCAAATGCATTTAGATTGATGAATTGTTTCCCTGCAAAGCCGGCGGGTCAATCTTCGTCAGCGCACGGTTGCTTGTCACCTACGGGATTCCGTGCAGGGCCATTTTTCGCGAAGACGATTCGCATCGTGTACCGGCCACGACGACGCTCGCCACAGCGTTTGAAGAGGCGCATTCCGCAATCCATGGGCGACGCCCCTCATCCGGCGCTCCGCCCGACTCCAGGCTGAGCTATCGCACCGTGAAGGTCTTGCATTCAGGGGCCGACGAGGGCTCCAATCCCCGTTCAGCAGATCAGCAACCTCTGTTGATCGATCGCGCTTGTCTTGGCGCTGCCGCGCACGGCCATCTCGTGGTCTGGATCGAGAGTGGTCGCGCTGATTGGGGCCCGCGACGCGCTTGCGCCCGCAGGCGCACCAGAGGGCCGCTGAGCGCTTTTTCCGACACCCCTGCAGGGTGGCCCAACCCACCCCGCCAGAGTCGCTCAAATCACCCGCCATGCGATTGCCGCCCTCCGGGGCCCGGCGAGTTTCCAGTTGCTGCTTCGCGGATGCCAATTTACGCGACCACTGAGTTCGATATGCAAAGGGCGCACGCACTGGCCGCCTTAGCAGGCAGGCATTAATGCATCGAAAATAGAACGAATCGAAAGATATTAATTGTGCCCGAGGCGATTCGATCAGCGGTGGGGAAATCCCAACCCTCGGCTGACCAAGCTGCGTCCTCGGCAGCTCTCGGCAAGGCACGCGGCCCCACGTCAAACAGTGACGCAATAGCCACTTCACCAGGCCGATGGTCGCCGCCATCTCGGCGCGGATCCATGACGACGGGATGACCCCGAAGCGCCTTCCGGTCGCCCTGACACCAGCGCTGCCAGGACGCGGTGCGCACCGCCGCAGCGATCACGTAGATAGCGCGCCACGCACCCTCCGCCCCGCCATGCGCCCCAACGCCACCTGCCCGCTGCGCGCCTCGTCAAAGCGATTCCCGGCGGCCGCGATGCACCCGCGCCGGCCCCGCGTGGACGCTTTTGCGCCTGCCGCTCCGCTGCCCGCTGCACCGGCCCGGGTCCATCCACTCTTGATAAAAGCTGTTATCAATAGCCCCGGCTCCGCGCCATGTACCGCTTGCCGCCGCCCCAGCGATCCAGCTCGATCCTGACGCGCACACTGGTGGACAAGCCCTTTTGGTTCAGCAGGTTGAAGAGCGCTCCACGGTCGTGCTGCGCTTGGGTTTGCGCGAGGTCAGCGCCGTTGAACTTACCTCGACTTCGCAACCCAACGTCAATGGCTACTTTGGACGCCCCTCCCTGCTACCGTGCCGTGCGGTCACGCTGTCAATTTCTTGCGTCCAAAGCGAGACTGGTTACAGTCTCCACCATTCGGCAAACCGGGACGCACGGTTGCCGCGTGACACCCCCAAGGATTCAATCATGTCCGACGCCCTGCTCGCCTCGTTCCTGCCGGCGGCCCCACGGCAGCCGGCCGCCAGTCAGCGACTTACCCCCGCCCAGTTCGATGCACTCGCTGCGGCGCCGGCGACTGCCGAATGGTTCGCCAACTTGAGCAGCGCCCGCACGCGCCGCGCCTACCGGCTTGATGTTGGTGAGTTTGTGGCCTTCACGGGCATCGCGCGAACCGAGGACTTCCGACGGATCACGCGCGCTCACATCCTGGCCTGGCGCGGGTCACTCGAAGGCCGTACGCTGTCCGGCGCCACGATCCGTCGCAAACTCGCTGCCGTCTCCTCGCTGTTTGATTATCTGTGCGAGCGCCATGCAATCGCCAGCAATCCAGTCCAGGGGGTTCGCCGCCCCAGGGTCGACTGCGCCGAAGGCAAGACCCCGGCGCTGTCCGACCACGAAGCTCGCATCCTGCTCGACGCGCCGCCCCCTGAAACCCTGAAAGGGCGGCGCGATCGCGCCCTGCTGGCCGTACTGCTCTACCACGGGCTGCGGCGCGCGGAGCTATGCGCCTTGCGCGTGCAGGACATCCTTGCCCGTCGCGGCGTACTCCATCTACGTGTGCACGGCAAAGGGGGCAAGCAGCGTTACCTGGTACTGCACCCGACGGCAGCCGAGCGCCTGCCCATCTACCTGAACATGGCGGGCCACGGCGGCACCCCTGATGCGCCCTTGTTCCAGGCCTTGCGCGCCACGGGTGTGGCCCTCACCTCCGATGGAGTCTACAAAATTGTCCTCGCCTGCGCAGCCCTGGCCGGCCTTGCCGTGCCCGGCCTTGGGGTGCATGGACTGCGGGCCACGGCCGCGACTTGCGCGCTTGAGCATGGCGCTGACCTGGCCCAGGTTCAGGCATGGCTGGGGCACGCGAACATTTCCACCACGCGCCTCTACGATCGCCGGCACCAGCGGCCCGAGAACTCACCGAGCTTCAAAGTGAACTACTGATAGGCGGTTGGGAACGCGCCACTTCGCGTTGGCAGCGGCGCGCGGGTTGCGCGCAATCTATCGCACGCCTTCGCCGGGAGCTGAGCAACGGTTGATCCTCGGAAAATTGGACAATGCAATGCGGGCGCTACTGCTTGCGTATAAAGTCGTAAAACAGATGGGCGAGTAGTTCGGACTGCGACAACGGCAGGCTCGCTGGCGTAGGTCCCTTGTCGGCCAGGCTCAGCCGTTCGAAGGTGCACGTCCCGACGTTCGCTTAGAAGCTGTTGCGAAATTACCCATAGGGTCTGTTAACTTTTTCGAGCCAGTGTTAACTTCCTGTCTTGTTTTGCCTGACAGGAAGCGATGCCCAGTGAACTGATAGACGACGAACTGTGGTCACTCATCGAACCGTTGCTGCCGGCGCGAGCGCCACGCAACCGCCGATATGCAGGGCGCAAGCCGACGCCGGACCGAGCGGTGCTAACTGGCATCGTGTTCGTTCTGCGCTCTGGCATCGCCTGGAACCTACTGCCGCAAGAGATGGGCTGTGGCTCGGGCACCGCCTGCTGGCGGCGGCTGGTTGCATGGCAGGAAGCTGGTGTCTGGCAATGCATCCACGAGACACTATTGGCCGAACTGCGCCGTCGCGGCCAACTCGACATGGCGCGCGCCATTGTCGACAGTTCCTCGGTTCGCGCCATGCTGGCGGGAAAAAAACTGGCCCGAACCCAACGGACCGGCGCAAGCTCGGCAGCAAGCATCACCTCATCGTCGACGCCCAAGGCATCCCGCTCGCGGTCATCCTGAGCGGCGCGAACTGCAACGACATCACGCAACTCGATGCGCTGGTCGAGGCGATACCTCCCATTCGCGGAAAGCACGGACGCCCTCTGCGCAAGCCGAAAATTGTCCAAGGCGACCGGGGCTACAGTTCCGAGCCACACCGACAGCGCTTGCGCAAGCGCGGCATCACGCCCGTGCTTGCCAAGATCGGCTCGCCTCACGGCAGTGGACTCGGCAAAACGCGCTGGGTCGTGGAGCGCTCGATTGCTTGGCTCCACTCCTTCAGGCGCTTGAAAATTCGATACGAACGATATGCCCATGTCCACGAAGCCTTCCTGTCACTTGCCTGTTCATTGATTTGCTGGAGCAGGCTAAAGCCCTGCATGAACTAATTTCGCAACAGCCTCT
>NZ_JBYOJS010000043.1:0-5306 GCF_057798895.1 Cupriavidus sp. 22TCCZM04-2 | reverse complement strand
TTGTAAGAGCCTGGCGATGACCTACTTTCACACGGGTAATCCGCACTATCATCGGCGCGGAGTCGTTTCACGGACCTGTTCGGGATGGGAAGGGGTGGTTCCAACTCGCTATGGTCACCAGGCATAAGGGGTTGTGAGGCTGACGCGGTCAACCTCACCAATTCGGGATGTAGTTCTGTAGTCTTGGGTTGTGCTTGTCAACGCACGGCACAGGCGATTCTCTCACCAGGCTAAAACACACTGGTTATAGGATCAAGCCTTACGGGCAATTAGTACTGGTTAGCTTAACGCATTACTGCGCTTCCACACCCAGCCTATCAACGTCCTGGTCTCGAACGACCCTTCAAGGCGGTCAAGCCGCCAGGGAATCCTCATCTTCAGGCGAGTTTCCCGCTTAGATGCTTTCAGCGGTTATCTCTTCCGTACATAGCTACCCTGCGATGCCTCTGGCGAGACAACAGGTACACCAGCGGTACGTCCACTCCGGTCCTCTCGTACTAGGAGCAGCCCCCGTCAAGATTCCAACGCCCACGGCAGATAGGGACCAAACTGTCTCACGACGTTTTAAACCCAGCTCACGTACCTCTTTAAATGGCGAACAGCCATACCCTTGGGACCGGCTACAGCCCCAGGATGAGATGAGCCGACATCGAGGTGCCAAACACCGCCGTCGATATGAACTCTTGGGCGGTATCAGCCTGTTATCCCCAGAGTACCTTTTATCCGTTGAGCGATGGCCCTTCCATTCAGAACCACCGGATCACTATGTCCTGCTTTCGCACCTGCTCGACTTGTCGGTCTCGCAGTTAAGCACGCTTTTGCCATTGCACTTTAGGTACGATGTCCGACCGTACCAAGCGTACCTTCGAACTCCTCCGTTACACTTTGGGAGGAGACCGCCCCAGTCAAACTGCCTACCATGCACTGTCCCCGACCCGGATTCACGGGCCAAGGTTAGAACCTCAAACAAACCAGGGTGGTATTTCAAGGACGGCTCCACGTAGACTAGCGTCCACGCTTCAAAGCCTCCCACCTATCCTACACAGATCGGTTCAAAGTCCAATGCAAAGCTACAGTAAAGGTTCATGGGGTCTTTCCGTCTAGCCGCGGGGAGATTGCATCATCACAAACACTTCAACTTCGCTGAGTCTCGGGAGGAGACAGTGTGGCCATCGTTACGCCATTCGTGCAGGTCGGAACTTACCCGACAAGGAATTTCGCTACCTTAGGACCGTTATAGTTACGGCCGCCGTTTACCGGGACTTCAATCAAGAGCTTGCACCCCATCATTTAATCTTCCGGCACCGGGCAGGCGTCACACCCTATACGTCCACTTTCGTGTTTGCAGAGTGCTGTGTTTTTATTAAACAGTCGCAGCCACCATTTTATTGCAACCCCTTCACCCTTCTGGCGCAGGCCAGTCAAGCTACCAGGGCGTACCTTATCCCGAAGTTACGGTACCAATTTGCCGAGTTCCTTCTCCCGAGTTCTCTCAAGCGCCTTAGAATACTCATCTCGCCCACCTGTGTCGGTTTGCGGTACGGTCTCGTATGACTGAAGCTTAGAGGCTTTTCTTGGAACCACTTCCAATTGCTTCGCAGCACTAGGCCGCTCGCCCCATAGCCTTGAATTACGCGCCCGGATTTGCCTAAGCGCCTTCTCCACTACAGGGACCGGGACTTCCAACACCCGGACAACCTTCCGCGATCCGTCCCCCCATCGCATCATACGACGGTGCAGGAATATTAACCTGCTTCCCATCAGCTACGCATCTCTGCCTCGCCTTAGGGGCCGACTCACCCTACGCCGATGAACGTTGCGTAGGAAACCTTGGGCTTACGGCGAGGGGGCCTTTCACCCCCTTTATCGCTACTCATGTCAGCATTCGCACTTCCGATACCTCCAGCATCCTTTACAAGACACCTTCACAGGCTTACGGAACGCTCTCCTACCACGCACATTGCTGTGCGTCCGCAGCTTCGGTATATAGCTTAGCCCCGTTACATCTTCCGCGCAGGACGACTCGATCAGTGAGCTATTACGCTTTCTTTAAAGGGTGGCTGCTTCTAAGCCAACCTCCTGACTGTTTTAGCCTTCCCACTTCGTTTCCCACTTAGCTATATTTGGGGACCTTAGCTGGCGGTCTGGGTTGTTTCCCTCTTGACACCGGACGTTAGCACCCGATGTCTGTCTCCCGTGATTGCACTCTTCGGTATTCGGAGTTTGCTATGGCGGGGTAATCAGCAATAGACCCCCCAACCATGACAGTGCTCTACCCCCGAAGGTGAGACACGAGGCACTACCTAAATAGTTTTCGGAGAGAACCAGCTATTTCCAGATTTGTTTAGCCTTTCACCCCTATCCACAGCTCATCCCCTAACTTTTCAACGTTAGTGGGTTCGGTCCTCCAGTACGTGTTACCGCACCTTCAACCTGGCCATGGATAGATCATCTGGTTTCGGGTCTACACCCAGCGACTGAACGCCCTGTTCGGACTCGCTTTCGCTACGCCTGCCCTAATCGGTTAAGCTTGCCACTGAATGTAAGTCGCTGACCCATTATACAAAAGGTACGCCGTCACCCGTTTCCAGGCTCCGACTGTTTGTATGCATGCGGTTTCAGGATCTATTTCACTCCCCTCCCGGGGTTCTTTTCGCCTTTCCCTCACGGTACTGGTTCACTATCGGTCGATCACGAGTATTTAGCCTTGGAGGATGGTCCCCCCATCTTCAGACAGGATTTCACGTGTCCCGCCCTACTTGTCGTACACCTAGTTCCACAACGCTGTTTTCGCATACAGGGCTATCACCTGCTATGGCCGGGCTTTCCATCCCGTTTTGCTAACAACACTGCTAAAGAGTACAAGGCTCTTCCCATTTCGTTCGCCACTACTCTGGGAATCTCGGTTGATTTCTGTTCCTGCAGCTACTTAGATGTTTCAGTTCGCCGCGTTCGCTTCCCTGGCCTATGTATTCAGCCAGGGATGACCCATTCGGGCCGGGTTTCCCCATTCGGACATCTCCGGATCAAAGCTTGTTTGCCAGCTCCCCGAAGCTTTTCGCAGGCTACCGCGTCCTTCATCGCCTGTGATCGCCAAGGCATCCACCACATGCACTTGTTCGCTTGACCCTATAACGAGTGTGTCTCAGTGAGACCCTTCGCTACAGGTGAGTTCTCGCATTTGTGCCGTATTCCAAGTCATCTTTCGATCACTTAAATACATTTTGGTTGATACAATCACAACCCGGTATCGCGTTGGTTACTGCAGCGTCTCATCAACGCTCGCGCGACACCTTTACTACATCCCATATTGTTAAAGAACAGCCGATTCGCAGGGCAGACCCGCGATCGCTTGGCAATGCCAAAGGGAAGCACTCAATAAATGCTTTCCTTTGACAACCAATTCCAGGTTTTCCGCAACTCACTCGTCAGAGCGATGGTGGAGGATGACGGGATCGAACCGACGACCCCCTGCTTGCAAAGCAGGTGCTCTCCCAGCTGAGCTAATCCCCCCTCGGATAACTTGGTGGGTCTGGTAGGACTTGAACCTACGACCCCCGCCTTATCAAGACGGTGCTCTAACCACCTGAGCTACAGACCCTTGGCTGTAACAGCAAACAAACCGATAAGTGTGGACACTGGACACGCAGAACGCGCGCCTCTGGAAAGGAGGTGATCCAGCCGCACCTTCCGATACGGCTACCTTGTTACGACTTCACCCCAGTCATGAACCCTGCCGTGGTAATCGCCCTCCTTGCGGTTAGGCTAACTACTTCTGGCAAAACCCACTCCCATGGTGTGACGGGCGGTGTGTACAAGACCCGGGAACGTATTCACCGCGGCATGCTGATCCGCGATTACTAGCGATTCCAGCTTCACGTAGTCGAGTTGCAGACTACGATCCGGACTACGATGCGTTTTCTGGGATTAGCTCCCCCTCGCGGGTTGGCAACCCTCTGTACGCACCATTGTATGACGTGTGAAGCCCTACCCATAAGGGCCATGAGGACTTGACGTCATCCCCACCTTCCTCCGGTTTGTCACCGGCAGTCTCTCTAGAGTGCCCTTTCGTAGCAACTAGAGACAAGGGTTGCGCTCGTTGCGGGACTTAACCCAACATCTCACGACACGAGCTGACGACAGCCATGCAGCACCTGTGTCCACTTTCCCTTTCGGGCACCTAATGCATCTCTGCTTCGTTAGTGGCATGTCAAGGGTAGGTAAGGTTTTTCGCGTTGCATCGAATTAATCCACATCATCCACCGCTTGTGCGGGTCCCCGTCAATTCCTTTGAGTTTTAATCTTGCGACCGTACTCCCCAGGCGGTCAACTTCACGCGTTAGCTACGTTACTGAAGAAATGAATCCCCAACAACTAGTTGACATCGTTTAGGGCGTGGACTACCAGGGTATCTAATCCTGTTTGCTCCCCACGCTTTCGTGCATGAGCGTCAGTGACGTCCCAGGGGGCTGCCTTCGCCATCGGTATTCCTCCACATCTCTACGCATTTCACTGCTACACGTGGAATTCTACCCCCCTCTGACATACTCTAGCCTGACAGTCACAAGCGCCATTCCCAAGTTAAGCTCGGGGATTTCACGCCTGTCTTATCAAACCGCCTGCGCACGCTTTACGCCCAGTAATTCCGATTAACGCTCGCACCCTACGTATTACCGCGGCTGCTGGCACGTAGTTAGCCGGTGCTTATTCTTCCGGTACCGTCATCCCCCCGCCGTATTAGGGCAGAGGTTTTCTTTCCGGACAAAAGTGCTTTACAACCCGAAGGCCTTCTTCACACACGCGGCATTGCTGGATCAGGGTTGCCCCCATTGTCCAAAATTCCCCACTGCTGCCTCCCGTAGGAGTCTGGGCCGTGTCTCAGTCCCAGTGTGGCTGATCGTCCTCTCAGACCAGCTACTGATCGTCGCCTTGGTAGGCCTTTACCCCACCAACTAGCTAATCAGACATCGGCCGCTCCTATCGCGCGAGGCCTTGCGGTCCCCCGCTTTCACCCTCAGGTCGTATGCGGTATTAGCTAATCTTTCGACTAGTTATCCCCCACGACAGGGCACGTTCCGATGTATTACTCACCCGTTCGCCACTCGCCACCAGGCCGAAGCCCGTGCTGCCGTTCGACTTGCATGTGTAAGGCATGCCGCCAGCGTTCAATCTGAGCCAGGATCAAACTCTTCAGTTCAATCTCTGTGTGGACCCGAAGGTCCTCGCTCTTTCGAGCGGTCGCTCACTCTCAGAAAACTGACTGACCAGATCCGAAAATCCAGTCACGTTTTGCTGTGCGAGCACTG
>NZ_JBYOJS010000042.1:0-7838 GCF_057798895.1 Cupriavidus sp. 22TCCZM04-2 | reverse complement strand
CGGCACAACACAACGAAACGACGGCAGACATTGCGAATGCCTGTGCTGTTATCCCTGCGGAAGTCTGCAATCGTCTTGAAGTCCGGCGCCAGTCGACCGGTCAGCCACATCAGCTCTATATTGCGTTGGCATTCGCGCTCCAGACGGCGGCTGGACTGGACCCGGTTGAGGTAGCCATAGATGTATATCTTCAGCAGGACGGCAGGATGATATGAGGGGCGACCTGTAGTTGAGGGATTGGCACCTTCGAACCCGAGCGACTCGAGATCCAACTCTTCAACAAACGCGTCGATGATCCTGGCGGGGTTATCCTCGGCGATGAAATCATCGAGGCATTCTGGAAGCAGCGTAGCCTGCTTGCGGTCTTCTCCCTCTATGAATCGCTTCATCCGATCCCCCAGTCTGAATGCGTTGACTCAGTCTAGGCGATCGGGACGTTTTCACACAGCCTCGGTCGCTAAGCGACTAATGAGGGAATTCTGTTCGCTCCTGCGTTGACTGATAGACTCTGGCGGTCTATTCGCACTCCCATCGCTCGCCATGCACATCCTGATCACGGGCGCCGCAGGTTCCGGTACTTCGACTCTGGCGCAGGCAGTTGGCTTCGCAACCCATGCGCGCGTTCTGGAATCGGACGATTTCTTTTGGCGTCCGACCGACTCTCCCTATCAAGAGAAATTTGGTGCCGAGGAGCGAGCGGCTGCTTTGTTGACCGCCTTGCGCGCCAGCGGCGAGGCTGTAGTGGCGGGGAGCTGTGATCGGTTGGGGGCACGACTTGGAACATGCTTTCGACCCGGTCGTAATTCTCTACCTTCCTACCGATATCCGCCTGGCCCGGCTTAGGCGGCGAGAGGAGTTGCGATTCGGCAAGGCCGATCCCGAATTTCTGGACTGGGCAGCACAGTATGACGCAGGGACAGCCGAAGGCCGGACTCTCGCGCGCCATCGGGAATGGCTCAGTCACGTCACCTGTCCTGTTCTATGTCTGGAACGCGATGAATCGGTGGACGAAAGGCTGAAACAGGTTCTTCTGGCACGCGACGCCATCATTTTCGCCAAGCACTCGTAGGCACTAACAATGATTACAGGACACGTCTTTATTGCCACTAGCCTCGACGGCTTTATCGCCCGGCCCGACGGCGACATCGGCTGGCTTCTGGAGCGGGATGACCCCGCCGAAGACCATGGCTATCCGGCCTTTATCGCCGACAAGGACGCGATCGTCATGGGCCGAGGCTGCTATGAAAAGGTCCTCACCATGGGCGAATGGGTTTACGACAAGCCCGTGCTTGTGCTGTCCCGAAAACTGGCAGGCACGCCAGTGCCAGAGGAGCTCCAGGGAAAGGTGCGTTTCTCGGATCTCATGCCCACGGACACGATGGCGCAACTGGAGGCCACGGGAGTGCGTCGCGTGTACGTCGATGGCGGTCAGTTGGTCCAGTCATTCCTGCGCGACGGATTGATCGCCGACCTGGTCGTCACAACCGTGCCAGTCTTGATCGGGACCGGCAGACCTTTGTTCGGCGGCTTGCTGCGCGACGTGAGTCTGGCGCTCGAGTCGAGCCGGCACTTTCCATCAGGCCTGGTGCAGTCGACCTATCGCGTGCTGCGCTGATTTGGGTCCCCTGCAGTTAAGGGCCTGAGCTAATCTCAAGACGGCGGGGTGCTCCCGGCCATAAGCTGACATCCAAAGGCTATTACCGGCCTGAGCATAAGTGCCGCCATACAGCGCAAGCACTTATGCACGTCGGTGATTGGATTGCAGGGCTCTTTGTCACATTGTGACCGGCGGCACTAGTCCCAGTTGCTTCTCTTCGTACGCCTGGATGGTGGCCTGAACCGATGCTGGGATCTCCAGATTCATTTTGATCTCCTGATTGTTAGCGAGCGCTGTGCTGATGAAGTCGTGCAGGAGTGCCGCTTCCTCTGGCGTTATCAGCTTGAGAACATGGAAAACAAAGTGGATCTCTAGATTCGCTGTTTTCGTATCTACAACTACGCCAAGTACCTTCTTTTCGCGTGACTGTACGTGGCCCACGACCTCGAAATGCGCGTTCGTTGAGGTAAATTTGTAGTAGTAATCAAGCAACTGCTTCCGTATCTCTTCAAGTGCAGACGAAGATTTGTCGTCGCCTTTCTCACGAGCCGCTTTGAGAGACTCCTCGAACTGAGCGTTGATCTTCTCGATCTTCTCAAAATTTGCGTCTCTCGCAGTTAGGGCCGTGGTGTATCCCTGTTCGCCCCACGCAGAGGTAACGACCGGCAACGCTTCCAGAATCACGTACCCTTTATCTGCCTCGAAGATGGATGGCGGGGATGTATAACCATCATTCGCGCCGGCGTATATCGATAGATGCGCACCGTCACGTGTTTGCTCAACCCCGATTTCGATTGAAAACTTTGACTCGCCCGCGGTAAGCGTGTACTTCGCCATGATTGCCTCCGAATTAATTACCCCCAATCGGGGGATAGCGGACTCGATGGAATTGAAATCTTCGGGGCGTGCATGCCCCCTTTGCTTTCTGAATGAGCCGAAAGCGGTAAGAAGGATAGGCGTGGTCAAGCCACTTTCCGCCAAGGCCTATGTGTGGAACCACACAAAGGGAAAAATGGAAAGAGGTGGTCATTCATTCCTTGCGGATCCAAGGACTGCTTCTCGGCCCGCTACGATCTCCTGCTGCATGACCGTTGCACGGGTGCCAACCTGGCTGACCACGCAGATACCCTACATGTGCAGGCCGGTCAGATCGCACGCCCAAAACTCGCTGTCAATGGCAAGGCTATCTGCTCGATTGGTGAAATGGCACCAAACAATTTGCACGGCCGCCCCGATTTGAACCATTTCACGCCGCACCACCTGTCATAGCGCGTAGTCTGCGGGACTGCATCATTTGACCTGAACGGGTTAATACTTCTGATCAGTACGATCTGCCAAGATTTGGACTATCGTATGTCTTCGAGCCTATGAAATCGAGGAGGACATCATGACGAACCGTCTCGCGTCCGCGCATGTCAACCTGAGCGCCGCTGAAGTCGCTTCAGCCGTGGCGAACGCTACACCAGGTGTTTCGTCCGTGGTTTCGCTTCCGGCATCGTCTGTCGCCGCACTTCCCGCTTCGGCTCTTGCAAACCTGCCGGCTTCGGTTCTTGCAAATATGGTGGCATCACTGGCCGCACATTTGCCAGCCTCGCATCAAGTGACTATTTCCGCATCCAGCATCGCTTCTATGAGTGCATCGAGCATCGCTATGCTTGCGGCTAGCCTTCCGGTGAAGCTCTCCGGCTCTGCGTCTGCAGTGGCATCAATGCTTTCCAGCCTCACGGGGTCCGCCGCACTAGACATCGTCGGTACCAAACCGGTGAAGTAATTGCCAATTTCGATAGAAGCAGGTATTGCCGCTTCCCACAGCGAAGGCGCATTTTTTATTCTGTCTCCAGACGCTGTCCTTTCAGGACGGGCTGGACCGATCTTGAAAGAATTCGCATCTTTCGACTTGAGAGTATCCAGTTTTCGATGGCACCATCTTTCCCCAGGTGATGTTGAAAAGCTCTACGCGAAGAACCGCGCCGCAAGGCCTCGTTGCCATTTCGACTGTCTTGTGGAGAAGATGTTCGCCCAAGGAGAGTCATTTTGTGGATGGCTAGAGCCAGGTTACAGTGCGGGCGCATCCTCCATATTCCCCACACTACACCGATTGAAGGGCACATCAGATCCGTGCAAGTGCTCGCCCTTAGAGTTTCGCCGAAGATTCGGAGCCACAAACAAGGTAATGAACCTAATTCACACAAGTGATGATCGTGTGGAGGCGCTTCGAGAGTGTAGTGCGCTGTTTGGGATTACCAAACTCGAGCAGTCTCCACCGCAATTTGACACTTTTTTGAACTGTGTGCAACAACGCTCTAAAGGTTTGCCGATATCGGCGATTGAGGTTTCTCTTTTTATAAAAGAGCGACTTGCTGAACGGTTTACGCATCAAGCACACGCGCTTAAACCATGGATTAACGAGGAGCGATGTCTCTTGGACAAACAGCCTGACCGTGTATTGGCAGCGCATCAGTTGGAATACATACATTCTCGCCAGATCGAGGCACTTGTGACGCTGTCGCCATCTGCAACTCTGTTTAGGGAACTGTCTGAAGTTGGCTTACAAAGGAAATCCGCTAACGATCTTCTTGCGCAGTTGAAATGCATAGGTCTCACGGTCGAAGATTGGGAGGTGCTTATACTGCAATGCGGAGGTTCGCCTCTGTGAATTCAGCCCATTTCATCGCAAGCCCCGAGTCACGGCTCTTGCTGGCAGCGCTCAGCACCGCCTTACGACTACCACGTAAGGAGGAGTTGCCCGTAGAGCTTCCATTTGCTCGAGTGATAGAGCTTGGTGTGGTATCCGGTCTTCTTCCTTGGATACTTGAGGTAGTAAACAATCAAATTGAAGAGGCGTCTTTGGCTGCCCAGCAGTACCGTGTACTGTCCGATACGGTACTCGGCGTGCAGAAGATTTCTGCGCGTCAGGTTGCGGAAAGACTTCGAGATGGTGGAATACCTGCACCGCTTTTCAAAGGCATCGCGTATGCCACAAGCCCCCATGGCTGCGGTGCAATCTTTAACGATATCGACATTCTTGTACCACGTAAATTTCTAAACGAAGCCAAAATCTATTTGGCGGAGCTAGGCTACTCACAGAATATAGTAAGCCACGGCGGTGCAGTTCAGTTGATGGCAGACGAAGCTATCCGATCATTTGAATCTTCGCATTACGAGTTGTTTCCATTTACGAAAATCGTTCGAGTCTCAGAGATCGACTACCTCGCTCCGTCCATCAATGAGCTTGGATTGAGCCATCCATTTATTGTCGAAAATGGACAGGTCTACCTAGCAATTGAACTGGACGTCCACCACAATTTGTCGCATGGAATAGACCCCGACGCGGTGCTGACATGTATTTCAAACATCGTGCTTGATGGGAGCCACCAACTCCAATTGGACTGGGAAACGCATGTTTGGTTTGTAGCAGCCAGAGTCTACCATGAGATCATGATACTCAACGCAAAAAAATTGCGGCCTTTGGTAGATATCGGGAGAGTGATTGGGTTCGCCAAGTTGGACTGGGGCCGCGTGTTGGATGTTTCTAAAACCTATGCCTTAGCACCTTCGCTTTACTATCCATTATGTTGGTTATCTGAGCAACTCCCAGGAGCGATACCGGCGGATATCCTTGAAACTCTAGATAACGATAGAGCAGCAAGAGGCCTGCACGACTTCGGTGACTTTATTCCAAAGATGCTCGGACAGAAGGTTCTGATAAGACCGGCGTAGATTCGCGGGAGGATCTTATTGATGGCCGCTTGCGCATACTCACCCGATGGACTCACAATATCGCATGCTGAAGGTCTATGGCTAACTTCGGATGATGGAAGGAAGTATTTAGACGCATGCGCCGGCACATTCAATATCGGATTGGGCTACGGACACAAGGCAGTAACCCATGCCATAAAGAAAACCATCGATACTGGACTACTGCACGGCTCTTCCTCTATCACTTCTGGGTCTATAGTCGAGGCCGAAACAATGCTCGCAGCTATTGCCCCTGCGGGCCTTGACCGAGTACATCTAAAAGGATGCACTGGTGGAAGCACCGCTATCGAACAGGCGCTTCGACATGCGTGGGCTTCCACAGAGCGAACTCGCGTTGTCAGCTTTCGTGGTGGCCATCATGGACAATCAATAGTTTCTTCCTTGGTTTCCGGCATGGATTTCAGGAAGCAGCGTTTGCGCCATGTAGTTATTCCGATAACAAATGTTCCTGCCCCCGACTGCTACCGCTGCCCGTATGGAAAAAGCGAAGATAATTGCGATGTCGACTGTGCAGATGAAGTCATTCGGAAAGCAATCATTCGCAATGATAAAGCTGCTGCGTTTCTCGCGGAGCCAGTTCTTGGCGCCGGGGGTGGCATCGTTCCTCCGCGAAAATTTTGGCATAAGGTTGCGGAAGGTCTGGAGAAATTCCAAGTACCGCTTATCTTCGATGAGGTTCAAACCTTCGGAAGGCTCAATGGTTTCTTTGCAGCAGACTACTATGGAATTCGACCGACAATGATTGCACTGGCGAAATCGATATCGGGTATTGGACTGCCAGGAGCAGGAGCGTTGCTGCTTCCGAAAGAACTATGCTTGCTCGATCAAGGCGAACGCTCCCTTACTTGGGGAGGCTCTACTATTGTCGCGGCCGCTGTGGCCGCAACTCTCAATGTAATGGGCGGCTCGGGATTTTTCGCGTCGGTGCAACACGCGGGAGAGGTGCTGCATGACGAGCTGCTCAAGCTGATGTCCGGTAGCCACTTCATTGGCTGTGTCAGGAGCGCTGGCCTCATGTCCGGCGTAGAACTGGTACGCTCTAGGGAATCCCGCGAGCCATATCCAGAACTCGCCCAAGCAGTGATTCACGAATGCAAGACGGAGGGGCTTCTGGTGCGGCAGAGTGAATATGGACGAGGTGCTTTCGTTAAGATTCGACCAGCACTAACAGCTACTGACAGTGACGTGCGGGAAATTGTTCGACGCCTCGCCTCTGCATTGCATCGTTGTGAGGGAATGCTATGACGCTCATACCTGGCTATACGGAGTACGGTTTTGACGCAGTTATAAAATTTGGTGGCAGTCTGCTGATCGATGAAAGCAAGACATCGGCGTCGATTCGGTCTATTGAGCACACATTGGAGTACGGAAAATCAGTTTTGGTCATTCCTGGGGGAGGTCCAACTGACAAGACGATTGAGGCAATTGACAGAAGGAAATCGCTTCAACCCTACACGCACCATCGCGCGTGCGCTCGAGCGCAGGATCAGACCGGACTGGTAATATGCGACGCAGCATATTCATCAAAGCTCGTTCCATGCGAGACGTTACATGACGCGCGCCAAGCTCAGCGTCAGGGTGCGATACCGGTGCTCCTCCCGTCGAAGTTGATATTCACAGTAGACCCATTTGAGATGAGTTGGGACATTACCTCGGATGGAATGGCTGTATGGCTAGCATGGTTAGTTGGCGCACCAATTACGGCTGTTTTAACTGATGTTGACGGAATTTTTGTTCCCGGGAGTAATTTTGAAACGGCTGAGCCCATAAGCTCGATTGATGCGGATTCTCTTTTGACTTGGGGACACACCTGCGTCGACAAGTGCGTTCCGGCCTTCTTGAGCGTTAGAGGCGGCCGTGCATGGGTTGGGCACGGGGCATATGGAGAAAGGTTGGCTCGAGCCCTGCATGGAGATCCGACGATCGGGACATACATTGACGGCCAACGCTAGGTAGCGGCTTTTTAGATAGTCGTTTAGAGATTCACGAGTTTGTATGGCGACGAGCGACGCGGCATATCGCTGTTGCATCTTGGAACCGAATGTTGACATTTGCTGTCTCCGATGGCTATTTATGGGCTTAGCTTCTACCAGGGGCCAACGTCGTCTTCCTGGTGCCAAAGGAGCCGTTCGTCTCGCAGCAGTCGGATGTCTCAGATGGGTCGAGGCCGTGTGGAAACGTCTCTCGAATCGACCAATGCGTGCTCCCTCTGGGGCGTAGCCTGCCTTATCGAATTTTCGGCTAATTCTGTCGTGGGATGACGTCGAAACGGGCGAATAGTGCTAATGGGAGCCCTGAGGGCGATCTTCAGCCCATTTTTTTGGGCGTAAATGGGTGCTTACGCACCCACCAGGCGCATCGCCTTCATTGTTTTCGAGAATCCGAGAATTCCGAGCACACGCTTGAGGTTGTACGCCATAACATGCAGGCTCATTTCAGTACCTACATTGGGTAGCGTGCGCGTCAAGAAGTGCGTGTAGCC
>NZ_JBYOJS010000041.1:0-9547 GCF_057798895.1 Cupriavidus sp. 22TCCZM04-2 | reverse complement strand
GGCCGACCTCAAGGCCAAGGTGGCGAAGCTCGCCGAAGGCGGCGGCGATGCCGCGCGCGACAAGCACCTGTCGCGCGGCAAGCTGCTGCCGCGCGACCGCGTGCAGCAACTGCTGGACCCGGGCACGCCGTTCCTGGAGCTGTCGCAGCTAGCGGCATACGACATGTACGACAATGCCGCCCCGGGCGCCGGCATCATCACCGGCATCGGCCGCGTGGCCGGGCAGGAATGCGTGATCGTCTGCAACGACGCGACGGTCAAGGGCGGTACGTACTACCCAATGACGGTCAAGAAGCATGTGCGCGCGCAGGAGATTGCCGAGGAGAACAACCTGCCTTGCATCTACCTGGTGGACTCGGGCGGCGCCAACCTGCCGAACCAGGACGAGGTGTTCCCCGATCGCGACCACTTCGGCCGCATCTTCTACAACCAGGCCAACCTGTCGAAGCAGGGCATCCCGCAGATCGCCGTGGTGATGGGCTCGTGCACGGCCGGCGGCGCCTACGTGCCGGCGATGAGCGACGAGTCGATCATCGTCAAGAACCAGGGCACCATCTTCCTCGCCGGCCCGCCGCTGGTGAAGGCCGCAACAGGTGAGGTGGTCAGCGCCGAGGACCTTGGCGGTGCCGATGTCCACACGCGCCTATCGGGCGTGGCCGACTATTTCGCGCAGAACGATCATCACGCGCTGTCGCTGGCGCGCAATATCGTGGGGCACCTGAACCGGCGCAAGCCCGACCAGATCCGCCTGCATGAGCCGGCCGAACCGCTGTATCCGGTGGAAGAACTGTACGGCGTGATCCCGACCGACACGCGCAAGCCGTTCGACGTGCGCGAGGTCATCTCGCGCATCGTCGATGGCTCCGAGTTCGACGAATTCAAGGCGCGCTATGGCACCACGCTGGTATGCGGCTTCGCGCGCATCTGGGGCTACCCGGTCGGCATCGTGGCCAACAACGGCATCCTGTTCTCGGAAGCGGCGCTCAAGGGCGCGCACTTCATCGAACTCTGCTGCCAGCGCAAGATTCCGCTGGTGTTCCTGCAGAACATCACGGGCTTCATGGTGGGCCGCAAGTACGAGAACGAAGGCATTGCGCGCAACGGCGCCAAGATGGTGACGGCGGTGGCGACCGCACAGGTTCCCAAATTCACGGTGATCATCGGCGGCTCGTTCGGCGCCGGCAACTACGGCATGTGCGGCCGCGCGTATTCGCCGCGTTTCCTGTGGATGTGGCCGAACGCGCGCATCTCGGTGATGGGCGGCGAGCAGGCCGCGAGCGTGCTGGCGACCGTGCGCCGCGATGGCATCGAGGCGAAGGGCGGCCAGTGGAGCCAGGAAGAGGAAGACGCGTTCAAGCAGCCGATCCGCGACCAGTACGAACACCAAGGCCACCCGTACTACGCGAGCGCGCGCCTGTGGGATGACGGCGTGATCGACCCGGCGCAGACGCGCACGGTGCTCGGGTTGGGGCTCTCCGCCAGCCTGAACGCGCCGATCGACGATATGAAGTTCGGCGTGTTCCGTATGTAAGGGAGCTGGCCATACGCGCCGTACGTCACTGTCATGGGTTGTCCTGCCTTTTTGCTTCGATGTCTCGCCACACTGCAAGTGCTGGGGCTGCTGCTGTATGCGCCGGCCGTGGCGCAGGCCCAGCCACCGGGCACCGCGCAAAGCGCACCGGCGACGCGCGTCCGTTTTTCGGAGCAGGTGGTGCTGGTGCCCAAGGCGGCTTCGCCGTTCCGCGTTGACCTCGAAGCCACGGTGTTCCGTCCGTCTGGCGAAGGGCCGTTCCCGCTGGTCGTCATCAACCACGGCAAATCGCCCGGCAAGCCGGTCTTCCAGGGGCGTGCGCGCTTCCCGGCGCAGACTGTGGAGTTCCTGCGCCGCGGCTACGTCGTGGTGCTGCCGATGCGCCAGGGCTTCGCACGCTCGGGCGGGCCGTACATCGGCGGTAGCTGCAATATCGAGATCAACGGACTGCAGCAGGCGGAGGACGTGGTCGCCGCGCTGGATTACATGGTCAGCCAGCCTTACGTCGACAAGGACCGCATCGTGGTCATTGGCCAGTCGCATGGCGGCCTGACGACCATGGCGTTCAGCACCATCTCCTATCCCGGCGTGCTCGGCGTGGTCAATTTCGCGGGCGGCCTGCGCAACCTGAGCTGTCCGGACTGGGAGGACAAGTTGATCGAGACGTTCGGCGACTATGGCAAGGACGCGCGCTATCCATCGCTGTGGATCTATGGCGACAACGACAGCTACTGGCCCGCACCGCTGCCCGACCGCATGTTCAACGCCTACAAGGCCAACGCGAAAGGGGCCGCCGCCGATGCGCGCATGATCGACGTCGGCGAGTTCGCCGGCGACTCGCACCGCCTGTTCAGCGCACGCGAAGGCATTCCTCTCTGGCTGCCGCAAGTCGGCGCCTTCTTTCGATCGCTTGGCCTGCCGTTCGAGAACGGTTCCTGATCCGGCGCCGGCGCTTGCATGCGCGGGCCTGCATCCCCATTCCATCCGGAGCGCAACATGAACTTCACCACGCTTACCGTCAACGTTGCCAGCCACATCGCCACCGTCACGCTGAACCGGCCCGATGTGCGCAACGCCTTCAATGAAACCGTCATTGCCGAACTGACCGGCGCTTTTCGCGCGCTTGGCGACATGGACGGGGTGCGGGCCATCGTGCTCGCCGGCAACGGGCCGGCATTCTGCGCGGGCGCGGACCTGAACTGGATGAAAAAGATGGCCGGCTACTCGGAAGACGAGAACCGCGCCGATGCGCTGACGCTCGCGCAGATGCTGCATACCATCTGGTCGTGTCCGCGGCCGGTGATTGCTCGGATCCAGGGGGATACATATGCCGGAGGCGTGGGGCTGGTTGCTGCATGTGATATCGCCGTGGCGGCTGAGCACGCGCATTTCTGCCTCTCCGAAGCGCGGCTTGGTCTGCTGCCGGCGACGATCAGCCCGTATGTGATTCGCGCCATGGGGGAGCAGGCGTCGCGGCGTTACTTCATTACCGCCGAGCGGTTTGATGCGGCGGAAGCGCTTCGGCTCGGATTCGTGCATGCCGTGGTGCCTGCCGAGGCCCTGGATGCCAAGATCGGCGAGATTGCATCGGCGCTGGTTGCCAACAGTCCTAATGCCGTGCGTGAAAGCAAGCGGCTGGTGCAGGAGGTTGCGGGACGGATCATCGACAACGACTTGCTGGCTGACACGGCGGACCGGATTGCGAAGATTCGTGCATCGGCGGAGGGGAAGGAGGGGGTCAGGTCGTTCCTGGAGAAGCGGTCGCCGTCGTGGCGGCCGGCTTGAGGCTGCGACGTCTGGTGACGCGCCTGTTTGCTCCCCTCTCCCGCTTGCGGGAGAGGGGCCGGGGGAGAGGGCAGGCGTGTGCCAAGCATGATGCACCGCACGTTGTGGTGACTGCGGCCCTCTCTCCCCACCGTCTCCCGCCGTATGGGAGAGGGGAGTCATGCCGCAGCAAGTGAAATTCCAGCGCAGCAAAAAGTGCCTGCGCAACTTGCATGGAGATCGCTGCACGCTAACGACAAAAGCAAGGCATCCCCCCTGCAACGGCGTCTAAATCCTCTCAACTTTCCGCCAATTCAAAAAAGCCGCCGCCATTGCCAACTCCCTCGGCCCGTTCCTAACATAGCCCTCCCGAACCCTTCCGTCCCGCTCGCCCGGCCCAGTTACCGGTGCGCCACGCGGAGGGTCAACCAAGGAGGACTCCCTTGCAACAACAGTCCCTACAGAACCCGGCCGGCGATTCGCTTGGCCAGCGCAGCAAGCGCGCGGTCTGGCACCCGTGCACGCGGCTGCGCCCTGACGACGACGCGACGCCGCTGGCCATGGTGCGCGGCGAAGGCCCGTGGCTTCACGATGCCGATGGACGGCGCTATTTCGATGCCACCAGTTCTTGGTGGGTCAACCTGTTCGGCCACGCCAACCCGAAGATCAACGCCGCACTGGCGGACCAGCTCCAGACGCTGGAGCACGTCATGCTCGCGGGCTGTACCCATGCACCCGCTGTCGAGCTGGCCGAACGCCTGTCGGCGCTGACCGGCGGCGCGCTTGGCCACGCGTTCTACGCATCGGACGGCGCGTCGGCCGTGGAGATCGCGCTCAAGATGAGCTTCCACTACTGGCGCAACACCGGCCTGGCGGCCAAGCGCGAGTTCGTCTGCCTGGCCAATGGCTACCACGGCGAAACCGTGGGCGCGCTGGGCGTGACCGACCTCGATGTCTTCCGCGATGCCTATGACCCGCTGACCCGCCGCGCGCACGTCGTGATGTCGCCCGACGCGCGCCAGGCCGCAGCTGGCGAGACCGCCGCCGACGTCGCCACGCGCGCGCTGGCGGCGCTGGAGACGCTGCTGCGCGAACGCGCCGGCCACATCGCGGCGCTGATCATCGAGCCGCTGGTGCAGGGTGCCGTCGGCATGGCCATGCATGACCCGTCCTACCTCGAAGGCGCGCGCGCCTTGTGCGACCGCTACCGCGTCCACCTGATCGCCGACGAGATCGCAGTCGGCTGCGGGCGCACCGGCACTTTCTTCGCCTGGGAGCAATGCCGCGACGGCGGGCAGCCGCTGCCCGCGCATGCGTGGCCCGATTTCCTGTGCCTCTCCAAAGGCATCAGCGGCGGCTACCTGCCGCTGTCGCTGGTGCTGTCGCGCCCGGAGATCCAGCGCGCCTTCGTTGCCGACGATCTCGCGCGCAGCTTCCTGCATTCGCATTCCTATACCGGCAACCCGCTGGCCTGCCGCGCCGCGCTGGCCACGCTCGACGTGTTCGCGCAGGACGGCGTGATCGCGCGCAACCGTGATCGCGCGCAGTGGCTGGCCGATGCGATGGCGCCGTTCTCAGACGATGCACGCCTGCACCGCATGCGCCAGCGCGGCCTGATCTGGGCCGTCGATGTGCGCGACGACGTCGCCGGCGAAGGCTTCGCCGGACGCTTCCACCGGGCTGCGCAAGCGCGCGAGCTGCTCGTGCGGCCGATCGGCAACACGCTGTATGTGATGCCGCCCTATGTCTTCGACGCCGCGCAGGCGCGCTGGCTGGCCGGGCAACTGCTCGCCACGCTGGACGATGTGCTCGGCCCTACCCACGCCAACGAGGAGGCCCGCCATGCTGCTTGAACAACTGCGCCGCGCAGCCGATGAACGCCAGGCCCGCGCGCTCACGCGCCGGCGCCGCATCGCGCATACGGCCTGCGCGCCGCACCAGTCGGTTGGACCGGTCGATACGCCCGCGCCGCAGTCCTTGCTGACCTTCTGCAGCAACGACTACATGGGCCTGGCCAGCCACCCTGATGTCGTCGCCGCGCTCGCGGAAGGCGCACAGCTGTATGGCGCGGGCAGCGGCGCCTCGCACCTGGTCAGCGGCCATTCGCTGGCGCACGCGCGCCTCGAAGAGGAACTGGCGCGCTGGTTCGCCCCGTACATCCCGCAAGCCCGCACGCTGTATTTCTGCACGGGCTACATGGCCAACATGGCCGTGCTGACGGCGCTGGGCACCGCGGGCGCGACGCTGTTCTGCGAGTCGCTCAACCATGCCTCGCTGATCGACGGCGCCCGGCTTGCGCGCGCCGACGTGCAGCGCTACCCGCATTGCGACGCGGCCGCGCTCGACGCGCTGCTCGGCGCCAGCACCAGCCCGCTCAAGCTGATCGTGACCGACAGCGTGTTCAGCATGGACGGCGACGTGGCGCCGCTGGCCGAACTGCTCGCGCTGGCCGAACGCCACGACGCATGGATCATCGTCGACGATGCGCACGGCTTCGGCGTGCTGGGTGATGATGGCCACGGCGTGCTGCAGGCGCTCGGGCTGAACTCGGAGCGCTTCATCTACATCGGCACGCTGGGCAAGGCCGCCGGCGTGGCTGGCGCCTTCGTGGCGGCGCACGAGACCATCATCGAACACCTCGTCAACACCGCGCGGCCTTACATCTACACCACGGCCGCGCCGCCTGCGGTGGCGCACGCGCTGATGGCCAGCCTCGCGATCATCGAGGGCGAGGAGGGCCGGCAACGCCGCGCCAACCTGAACCGGCTGATCGCCGGCCTGCGCGCCGGCCTGGCGCCGCTGGCGGCGGCGGCGGGCTGGCAGTTGGGCGACAGTGCGACGGCCGTGCAACCGCTGATCGTCGGCGACAACGCCACCTCGCTGGCGCTGTCGGCACGGCTGGAAGCCGACGGCATCCGCGTCGGCGCGATCCGGCCGCCGACCGTGCCGGAGGGCACCGCGCGGCTGCGCATCACGCTGTCCGCCTCGCATACGGCCGCGGACGTGCAGCGGCTGGTCGGCGTGCTGGCCGACGCCGTGATGCGCGACGCGAAGCAGGAGGCCGCATGAGCCGGCCCGCGAAGTTCCAGTGCTTTGTCACCGGGACCGATACCGGCGTGGGCAAGACCCACGCGAGCGCCACGCTCCTGCACGCGCTGCATGCGGCGGGCTATGCCGCCGCCGGCATGAAGCCCGTGGCCAGCGGCAGCGAATGGCGCGGCGACCACTGGCACAACGATGACGTCGCGGCGCTGCGCGCCGCCAGCTCGGTCACCGTGCCGCTGGCGCAGACCTGTCCGTTCCTGCTGCGCACGCCGTGCTCGCCGCACCTGGCCGCCGCGCAGGAAGGCGTGCGCATCACGCGTGCACCGATCCGCCAGGCGTTCGATGCGCTGCGCGAGCAGGCCGATGCCGTTGTCGTCGAAGGCGTCGGCGGTTTCCATGTGCCGCTCGATACCGGCGCGGTGCGCTGGAGCACGGCGGACCTTGCCGGGATGCTGGCGCTGCCGGTGGTCATGGTGGTGGGCATCCGCCTGGGCTGCCTGAACCACGCCGTGCTGACCGCCGAGGCCATTCGCGCGCGTGGGCTCACGCTGGCCGGCTGGATCGCCAACCGCGTCGACCCGGACATGCTGCTGGCCGACGAGAACATCGCCACGCTGCATGGCGCGCTCGATGCGCCGTGCCTCGGCGAATTGCCGTGGCAAGTGGCGCCGGCCGATGCCGCCGCGCGCCTCGACCTTGCGCCGCTGCTCGCGCGCTCCATCCAATACCAGTCCGAGGCCCAAGACCTCGCTGCCTGACATAAAACCGAACCGATCATGACCCAAGCCACTCAGACCGTCGCCACCATTTCCCCCGAATCGCTGCGCCAGACCGCGCGTAGCCACGCATTGCCGGAGGACGCGCGCTGGAGCGTCGACGACGTCGCCGCGCTGTTCGCGCTGCCGTTCAACGACCTGCTGTTCCGCGCGCAGCAAGTGCACCGCGAGAACTTCGACGCCAATACCGTGCAGCTGTCCACGCTGCTGTCGATCAAGACCGGCGGCTGCGAAGAGGATTGCGGCTACTGTCCGCAAAGCGCGCACCATGATGCCGGCGTCAAGGCCGAGAAATTGATGGCCCTCGATGAAGTTCTGGAAGCCGCCCGCACGGCCAAGGCCAACGGCGCCACGCGCTTCTGCATGGGGGCCGCGTGGCGCAGCCCGAAGGACCGCCACCTGGAGCCGGTGATGGACATGGTGCGCGAGGTCAAGGCCATGGGCCTGGAGACCTGCGTCACGCTGGGCATGCTGAAGGCCGAACAGGCGCAGCAGCTCAAGGAAGCGGGCCTGGACTACTACAACCACAATCTCGATACCTCGCCCGAGTTTTACGGCAAGATCATCACCACGCGCACCTACCAGGACCGGCTCGATACCATCGGCCACGTGCGCGATGCCGGCATCAACGTCTGCTGCGGCGGCATCGTCGGCATGGGCGAAGCGCGCGAGGCGCGCGCGGGGCTGATCGCGCAGCTCGCCAACATGGACCCGTATCCCGAGTCGGTGCCCATCAACAACCTGGTGCAGGTCGAAGGCACGCCGCTGGCCGGCACCGATGCGCTGGACCCGTTCGAGTTTGTCCGCACGATTGCCGTGGCGCGCATTACCATGCCGGGCGCGATGGTGCGCCTGTCCGCGGGGCGCGAGGCGATGGAAGAGGCCCTGCAGGCGCTGTGCTTCATGGCCGGCGCCAATTCCATCTTCTACGGCGACAAGCTGCTGACCACCGGCAACCCGCAGGCGGACCGGGATCGCGCGCTGCTGGCCCGCCTGGACATCCGCGCCGAAGGCCACGCAGGCTGAATAGTTAAGAAATCACCACGCGGAGAGCTCCCCGCCGTAAGATCCCGATAACCGGGTCAAAACGGAGGGAGCTCATGTTCAGCAAGATCCTGATCGCCAACCGCGGCGAGATCGCCTGCCGCGTCGCCGCCACTTGCCGGCGGCTGGGCATCCGCACGGTCGCGGTGTACTCGGACGCCGATGCCGATGCGCGCCACGTCGCCTTCTGCGACGAGGCCGTGCATATCGGCGGCGCCGCCGCGCGCGACAGCTACCTGCGCGCCGACCACATCATCGAGATGGCGAAGGCAACCGGGGCGCAGGCGATCCATCCCGGCTACGGCTTCCTCTCGGAGAATGAGGGCTTTGCCGAGGCCTGTGCCGCGGCGGGGCTCGTCTTCATCGGCCCGCCGGCCTCGGCCATCCACGCGATGGGCAGCAAGAGCGCGGCCAAGCAGCTGATGGAAAAGGCCTCCGTGCCGCTGGTGCCCGGTTACCACGGCGAAGACCAGAATCCCGGCCTGCTGCGCAGCGAGGCCGACCGCATCGGCTACCCGGTGCTGCTCAAGGCCAGCGCCGGCGGTGGCGGCAAGGGCATGCGCGTGGTGGAGTCGGACGATGCCTTCGAAGCGGCGCTCGCCTCGGTCAAGCGCGAGGCCTCGGCCAGCTTCGGCGACGACAAGGTGCTCGTCGAGAAATACCTGACCCGCCCTCGCCATATCGAGATCCAGGTCTTTGCCGACACCCACGGCAACTGCGTCTACCTGTTCGAGCGCGACTGCTCGGTGCAGCGCCGTCACCAGAAGGTGCTGGAAGAAGCGCCCGCGCCGGGCATGACGGAAGAACGCCGCCGCGCGATGGGCGAGGCTGCCGTGGCCGCCGCCAAGGCCGTCGGCTATGTCGGCGCCGGTACGGTCGAATTCATCGCCAACCAGGACGGCTCGTTCTACTTCATGGAGATGAACACGCGCCTGCAGGTCGAGCATCCGGTCACCGAGATGATCACCGGGCAGGACCTGGTCGAATGGCAATTGCGTGTGGCCGCCGGCGAGCCGCTACCGCTGAAGCAGGAACAACTCCGCATTGACGGCCACGCGCTGGAAGCACGCATCTACGCCGAGAATCCCGACAAGCAGTTCCTGCCGTCCACCGGCACGCTGCGCTTCCTGCGCACGCCGCCCGCTGTCCAGTTCATGCGCGGCGGCGATGCCCACGGCCCCGCTGGTGTTCGCATCGACTCCGGCGTGCGCGAAGGCGACACCATCAGCCCCTACTACGATCCGATGATCGCCAAGCTGATCGTCTGGGGCAAGGACCGCGATGAGGCGCTTGCACGCATGCGCCAGGCGCTGGCGGCCTATCACGTGGTCGGCCTGTCCACCAACGTGGCATTCCTGCAGCGGCTGTTGAAGTCCGAAGCGTTCCG
>NZ_JBYOJS010000040.1:0-12278 GCF_057798895.1 Cupriavidus sp. 22TCCZM04-2 | reverse complement strand
CGGCGTGTGTCAAGGTAGTTGTCGCGTCCGCCGCTATGCTGCTTTCCGGTACTCCTTAGGCTCCAGCTCAGCCCGCTCGGGGTTCAGGTAGACCACTGGATCCAGCTTCCAATTCCGGATTCCCCGCGACCAGCGCTGCGGGTGCCGGGCGCGCGCAGCCTGATACACCACCATTCGTCGCGCCAGCAGGGGTATCGCTTCCCCGCGGTGCCGCTGGTTCGGCGTGACATACTTCAGCCCGCTGTGACGGTGCTCCTCGTTGTACCAACGCACGAACCGATGCACCCATTCACGCGCCTGTTCCAGCGTATCGAATGGCCTCTCGGGCCACAGCGGGCAGTACTTGGCCGTACGGAACAACGCTTCGGCATAGGCGTTGTCGTTGCTCACGCGTGGGCGGCTGTATGACGGCACCACGCCCAGATCCTGCATCGCAGCGCGCATGCTCAGCCCCTTCATGACGCTGCCATTATCAGAGTGCAGCACCAGCGGCCGCCCAGCCGTTTGCTCGCGCAGACAGCCCAGTTCGAGCAGCCGGCGGGCATGCTCCACCGACTCGCTCTCGTGCACTTCATTGACCACCAGCTTGCGGCTGTAGATGTCCTGCATCATGTACCAGTAGAAGAAGCGACCCTTCACCGTAGTGGGCATCCACGTGATGTCCCAGCACCACACCTGATTGGCACCGTCTGCACGATGCGTGGTCGGCGCGCGGGGCTTGGCATTGTGACTGCGTCCACGTCGCCGGCTCTGCCCTGCAGCCCGAAGCACACGGTAGAACGTCGATTCCGACGCCAGGTAGCGGCCCTCGTCGGCCAACTTCGGCACGATCTGGTGCGGCGTCAGGCTCTCGTAGCCAGGCTGGTTGGCCGCTGCCAGCACGGCCTGCCGTTCTGCCTCGCTGAGCTTGTTCGCCGGCACCGGGCGCTGCGCTCCCGGGCGGCCATCCTCTGGCGCATGGCGCCAGCGCTGCAAGGTGCGCTCACTCAAGTCCAGTTCCTCGCAGGCCCTGGACTGGCGTGCACCGCTCTTTACCGCTTCATCGATCAACGCAATGGCATCGCGGCGATCCGAGACGTTGATCAGTCTTCCTCGTCCCTTCCCCAGATCGCCTCGGCTTTTTTTCTCAGCACCAGCAGCGCTGCTGTCTCAGCCAGCGCCGCATCCTTGCGCTTGAGTTCGCGCTCAAGATCCCGGATCCGCTTCTGAGCCGCCTGTTCCTCGCGGCGCTGCGCCAGGTCAGGCTTGTCTGGTGTCTTGGCATTGGCCTGCTCGCACGCGGCCCGCCACGCCCGGATCTGTTCCGGCTGAATACCCTTCCTGCGGCAGTATTCGGACAGCTCCGCCTCACTCAGGGGCGCCGTCTCCAGCACCACTCGGAACTTGTCCGCACTGGACCACTTATCACTTTGTTTGCCGTTGCCTGGCACAACCTTTCCTTGCTCTCGGGCCGCGTTGCGCCAGTTGCGCAGGCACACCGTTGTAATGCCTGTCTCCCTGGCCAACTCCGCCACCGACCGGTTCAAGGGCGGCTTCATCTGCTCGACCACCCATTCTTTGTACTCCGCCGGATAAGGCTTCATCTTCCAACCGTTACCGCCCCCCATTGTCCTTCATCGAAAGGCAGCGAGGCGACAACTATCCTGACATGGAGGGATCAATGGAAATACATCATTGCTGATTTTGGTATCAATATTCATCTCAACGGAGATGATCTCGAGTTCGACAGAGTAGCGATCTCCCGTCGGATTGTCCCAGTGCGCCAGGTCATTGAATCGATTGTCAATCATCCTCAGCGTCTTGCGCAGGTTCTGCTGTCGACTGTTTCCCCGGGCCAGGTTGGCAAAGTTGGTGGTTATGCGCGTGCTGTCCGATGGGTGATAGTTTTCATCGAAGCAAATGCTCTTGAGTTTAAAGGTAAGCTCGTTGTTCATTGCGATCTAGTGACCTAATTTCTGAGAAAAAACGATTCTTGTTTCAGGCCACAACCACTTCCTCGGCCAGAGAGGGCCTGGCCTGGCGCGCCAGTTCGACCAACGGCAATGCCCGTTGAACAGCCAGTCTGGCCCGCTCGATCACGGCCTCGTCCTGCAGGCAGTAGTCCACGAAGTCCTTGTCGGTCGCGTAGACCCCCAACGGCAACGTGCGTGCCTGGAAGAAGCTGAACAGCGGCCGCAGTTGGTGGTCGATCACCAAGGCGTGGCGCTCGCTGCCGCCGGTGGCAGCCAACAGGACGGGCTTGTCGATCAGGGCGTCCTGATGAATGAAGTCGAAGAAGTGCTTGAACAGTCCCGTGTAGGAGCCGCGAAAAACGGGCGTTACCACAACCAGCACGTCAGCTTGCTCGACCACTGCAAGTTCCTGCTCCACCGTGCCGGATAGTTGGGACCTCCAGACCGCGCCAGCAAGCAGAGGTGCAATTTCTCCCATTTCGATCAGGCGCTGTTGGCATGGGACTTCGTCGGCGATCAGGTCCAGCAGGTGCTCTGCCAGGAATGCAGACCTGGAGGGGCGTTGCAGTCCACCGGAAACCGCTACTACACGGAGTGGATGTGTCATTTCTGCTTTCATGGATTGATATGCGCGGCGCCGAATGGGGAGGATGCTATCGGCGGCAATCCATGATGTAAAATGGTCTTATTTCATAAATTCATGAATGTGAGTCATTCAAATGCTTGAGCGTATTCACCTCAGCATCGTTCAGCAGGTCGAGAAACAAGGGTCGTTGACTGCCGCCGCTGGCGTGCTGAATCTGACCCAATCGGCTCTGAGCCACAGCGTGAAAAAGCTGGAGCAGCAACTGGGCACCGACGTCTGGCTACGCGAAGGGCGAAGTCTGCGACTGACACAGGCCGGTCAGTACCTGCTGGCGGTGGCGAACCGGGTGCTGCCGCAACTGGACCTGGCCGAAGAGCGCCTGGGCCAATTTGCGCAGGGCGAACGCGGAGCGCTGCGCATCGGTATGGAATGCCACCCTTGCTACCAGTGGCTGCTCAAAGTGGTTTCTCCCTATCTGGCTGCATGGCCCGATGTGGAGGTGGACGTCAAGCAGAAGTTTCAGTTTGGCGGGATAGGGGCGCTCTTCGGCTACGAGATCGACCTGCTGGTCACGCCTGACCCACTTTTCAAGCCGGGGCTGAAGTTCGAACCAGTGTTCGACTACGAGCAGGTGCTTGTCGTGCCCAGAGGCCATGCGCTGGCTTCGGCGGCCTATGTGAAGCCCCAGCAACTGACCCAGGAGGTGCTCATCAGCTACCCCGTGGACATCGAGCGCCTGGACATCTACAACCAGTTCCTGTTGCCAGCCGGTGTCACACCCAGGCGCCATAAAGCCATCGAAACCACCGACATCATGCTGCAAATGGTAGCAAGCGGGCGCGGTGTGGCTGCGCTACCGCGCTGGCTGGTCGAGGAATACGCAGCCAAAATGGACGTGGTGCCCGTGCGGCTGGGCGCGCGCGGTATCGCCAAGCAGATCTTCCTAGGGGCACGCGAGGCAGATACTGGCATCGACTACGTACGGTCCTTCATTGAGCTGGCACGCCAGCCTGCCCCCACCATCACCCTTGCACAAGGAGCCAACTGAAAAGTTTGGCAAGATTCTTTGACGCTCGAAGAACCAAGGCTCGCTGGCAACATCATCACCGATACAGTTTTCGTACTGAACCGCGCCCCCGGCGGGGTAACTGAATCGACCAGCTTTTTATAGATAGCTAGACCTATCAATTGTCGAAGTTGTCTTTGCCGCGCTGGTACCAATGTCTGCTATTGATGTCAGCAGACATTGGCATAGAAGAACTGAACGGCTGCTGCCAGCCTGAAGCCGCCAGACAGACAAAGATGCTGATCGACTGCTTCTGGCCGTAGACGGCCATCCGCGCGGCACCAACGCCGCTACGGCCGCGAAACCCCGTAGCCGGCAGTCCTCGGCGTTCTGCCGATTCCTCGGCATGACCCGGAGCGTCGGTCAGTCAGGGCCACTGGCGTGGAGTCGCTGCCGGAATTTTTCCCGCTCCTACGCGTCTGTGAGGAAGCATGGTCAGGGTCTATGCAACCTTTGCAGAAAAGCGTTTGCATAGCCATGTCGCCGGGAATCGTATCAATGGCAATTGGCGCCAAAGCGTGGCGGCGTCCCAGAAATCCTGATGACTTGCGACCAAGCCATCCTCGTCAAAAGACAAATGGGTGCAGCCCGGAACATCGAAGGCATGCTGGCGCACTCTCCCCGTGAATGTCCATGCAACAAAGGCTTGTGCACCGCTGCCTATCTTCGTGTGAAATGCAAAACGAGGTGTCTCGACGGTCTCGAACATATGCTCGAAAACGGTACGGATGGCCGCGATGCCGCAGACTTCGTTGAACGGATCACAGAAGCGCGCCTGGGTTGCGTAATACAGGTCCAGACGTTCCAGCGACGAAGGCGACAGCGCGCCATACCATCCCAGTAGCGCGGGAAGGGTGCGCGGCGCAGGGGCAAATTGATTGTGTGGCATGTCGGTCATCATGATTCATGGTGGCGGGTCAATCGCTGTAGCAGCCCCAGGCTGACGCGGTACGGCAGCAGGCTGATCAGGCGAACCAGACGCGTAAAGCGTTGTGGGAACGCGATCTCGAAGCGACCGTGTTCCAGTCCGGCGACAATTGCTTCCGCTGCACCCTCCGGCGTCATGAGCGCCGGCATTCGGAAGTCGTTGCGCGCCGTCAGACGAGACTTGACGAAGCCGGGATTGATCAGGTAGACCCCCAGTCCGTGCGCATGGAGTTCGGCGTACAACAGCTCCGCAAGATTGATGAGGGCTGCCTTGGATGGGCCATATAGCGTGGCGCTGGGTAACCCGACGTACCCGGCGACGCTTGCCACAATGGCCAGTCCGCCCGATCGCCGCGAAAGCATTCGTGGCAGGACGACACTTAGACCGTAATAGACACCACAGACGTTGGTCTCCAGCGTGTCGTGCGCTTCCCGCGCTTCCAGTTGCCAGGGGCGAAGCGGACGGTAGTCGGCCGCGCAAAATACAACCAGATCCACGCCTTCCCACGCTTCGCACAACGCGTCGTGAGTCGCCTTCCAGTCGTCCGGCCTGCGCACATCCATGGTGAGCACGACGCCTTTGGGATGGCTTTCGATCACCGCGAGCAAGGCATCGGTTCGTCGGCCCGAAACCGCGACCCATGCCCCCTTTGCAAGCAATGCTTTGGCGAGTGCTGCGCCTATCCCGCTTGACGCGCCGACCAGCCAGACGCGCTTGCCATGCCAGTCGCGCAGCCGAGGGTTGAGGTGCAGACCGAAGGCCATGTCCGGATTCCTATGGAGCCGGGCGACGAAAAACAATTGTCACCTGCCCAACTTCAAAGCCGAACTTCGTGACGCGGGCGCGGTTGATCATCGTCTGCGGATCGATAAGCACCATCATGTCGTCGAACTGCACGTGGTACAGCTTTCCATCGACGGGCAATTGCATGGTATAGCGCCAGCGCAGAACATTGCCTGCGGCCTCTCCCATGGCTGCACCAACGATATCGGGCGCCTCGCCTCGCCACGTACCGTCGGGCTGGCGATCGAGGGTCCATGTCCGTTCCTGTGTCGTGCCATCGCTGTAGCGGAATGCTTCGTGCAGGACGAACTGCTGCTGTGACATGCGCCCATCAAGGGCTACATGGAACCGTTTGACGACTTCGCCATTGCGCTTTTGGAACATTCCCCATGCTTCCGTCTTGCCGCCAAAAAACTGAGTGACCTCCAGCACTGGGTGCTCATGGGCGTACCGGCTCACATCGGGTGCGCTACACGCCGTGCCAAAGCTTGTAGCGATGCCAAGAACCAGGGCGGTCAGGGCTCTCATTGAAGTTCCTCCGATACGAGGCGTGACGGCATTTGCAATGTGGAAAGCGCACCCAACTTGAGCAGGCAGGGAAGGCCTGCGTAGGTGCAGGCGAGTGCCATGCCAGGGATACCCGTGGCGGGAAAGCCTGGCACATAGCCAAGCCAGGCCAGGCCGGGCAGGGTGAGTGCCGAGATAGCCAGACATAGCTTGCCTGTCAGCGTCCAGATACCGAAGCAGGCGCCGGCCCCCTCGCCGTCGGGTAGGCACTGCGCGAGAATGACAGGCGGTATCGCAAGATCGGCCCCCAGCGCAAAGCCACAGGCGACACATATCACGAGGAATGGCACCACGTCTCCCCGACCCAGTGTGGCCGCCCACACGAACGCCGCGATGGCTACCCATATTGCTGCACGCCACGCCCGTTGAGGGCCAATCCGTCTTGAAATCCCTACCCAGACTGGAAGTCCCATCGCGGCAGCCAAAAAGTAAATCGCGAGACCGGGTGTGACCCATCGAGGTGCCCCCAACCGATCTTCGATGAAAAAGACGGCCAGGGAGGCCGGTATTGCGACAGACAGTCCATTCAGGAAATAAGGCAGCAGAAGCATGCGGAACGGAGGGTTGCCCAGCACGGTCCTCGAGACGCTTACGATCAAAGGGCGGAGACCGCCGTGGCCCGATCGGCCGGTCCGACCGGGTGGCATCCTTTGCCAGGGAGGGGCGAAGCGGAGCACCCAGATTGCGCCGATCAGCAGAATGGCAAAGAGTGCGATGAACGGGACCATGGCGTTTCGCGGCGCCAGGTCGTTACGTCCGAGCAGCCAGGCGGGGCCCGCACTGGCAATGAGGACACCAAGAACGCCCGCACCCTCTCGCCACGCGGCTGCACGCGTCAACGCGTCGCAATTGAGCCCCAGGCTTGCGCCCCATGCGAGGTAAGCGACATTCATAAAGCTGTGTGCGGCGTAGACAAGGACCAGGGCGGCGGCGAACCAGGCCGTCAATGCCCACCCTGAGACCGGCGGCATCCATAAGGCCGCAAACGCCGCAATGAGGCATAGGGAAGTCGCCCACAGCGCAGGGCGCAGGCGACGGCTACCCGCCAGCGCATCTGCCCAGCGCCCGAGCCATGGATCTTGCACGGTATCGACAAGGCGGGTGAGCATCAGGACGAGTCCCGCCGTGGACAACGGCATGCCCAGGCGCGAGGTGTAATAGGCAGGGGCCAGGATATAGATGGGCAGCGCGACCATGGCAAGCGGCAGGCCCAGGGCACCGTAAGCGATGAGGGAAGGCGGGCGTATCGTCATCGTGCCGGTCCGAGGAGCTTCTGACGCAATGCCGGATCCCGCGTCGATGGGTCAAGCCAGATGGCAAAGAACGCGCGCGCCAGGACCGGATCGTCGAGCCGGCCAGTTTCACGGTCATTGGCGTAGAAGCGCGCACCCTGCGCCGGCGAGTACACGCCGGTCAGGCAGTCCCCCGCGCGAACGTCGACTAGTACACGGGAAAGCGCATGGCGCCAAAGATCGGATGTCGTGTCGGACAACGAATCGCCGTAGATACGGCGGATTTCATCGATGCTCGTTTCCACCAGGCGCTGCTGCGGAATGTCTCTGGCGTAGATGAGACGTAGCGCGAACGGCGCTTGTAGTACGTCCGGCGAGTTTGCCGCAGCCGCGGCGCCGCCGGAGACTGGTGGGCGGGCCATCCAGAGCTGCGCGACATAGACGCGCAGTCCGAGCCACCGATACTCGCCCTGGCCGATCATCCGCGCTTCAGGCAAGCTTTCCCGGCACGGCTCGGCGGCAATGCCGGGCAGCGCGGCGCATGCAAGAACAAGGGCTGCCAGACGGGCCATGCTAGTCCTTGCGCGTGAGAAGGAATTGCATGACGTCGGTGCGGCCCGCGTCGAACCCGACCTCGCAATAGCAAAGATAGAGCCGCCACATGCGTATGAATCCCTCATCAAAGCCAAGCGTCAGGATCTCTTCCACATGATCTTCGAATTGCTCGCGCCATCGCCGGAGGGTTTCGGCGTAGTCTTTGCCGAAGGCTAACACCTTGCAGCTCGAAAATCCGGCTCTGTCGGCTGCCCGGGCAAATCGCTCAGGGCTTGGCAGCATTCCGCCGGGAAAGATGTACTCGCGGATAACATCGCTGCTATGCCGATAGGCGTCGAAGCGAGCGTCATCAATCGTGATTGACTGCACCACCGCCTGGCCTTCCGGGCGAAGCCTTCGGGATACCTGGTCGAAGAACGTGGGCCAGTAGGCTTCTCCGACTGCCTCGAACATCTCGATGGACACGATGGCATCGTAGGTGCCATCCAGATCACGATAGTCGCGAAGCTCCAGCTCGACACGGTCCGTCAGGCCTGCCTGCTCAACGCGCGACTGGGCCATCGCAAGCTGGGCGGCCGAGATCGTGACGCCGTGCACCCGCACGCCGCGCCTGGCCGCGTGTAACGCGAACCCGCCCCAACCGCACCCGATTTCCAGCACGTGCATGCCTGGCTCCAGCGCGAGCACGTCACAGATATGCGCGTACTTGGCTTCCTGTGCCTCTGCCAGCGACCGTGCGCTGCGACCCTCAAAGTATGCCGCGGAATAGCTCCAGGTTTCATCGAGCCACAGGGCATAGAACGGATTGCCCAGGTCATAGTGGGCATGGATGTTCCTTCGGCTGCCGTTGCGCGTGTTCCTGCGGAAAAGATGTCGCAGTTGATACCAGCGTCGGCTCAGCCATCCTCCCTGGACGGCGCCTGACAGGGCCGATTCATTCTCGAGGGCCAGGTGCAGCAAGGCGACCAGATCAGGGGTGTCGACCCATCCGGCGCGGTAGGCTTCAGCAAAGCCGATATCCCCAGCGCGCATGACGGCTTCGCACGCGCGCCAGTCCAGCAGCGTCAGCCGAGCCCCCGGCGCCTGATGCGGATCGCCGTAGATCGCCTCCTGCCCGTCCGGCCGTAGTAGCACCAGATGGCCCACGGCCAGGCGGTCGAGCGCGGCCAGGAACATCCTGGCGAATACGGACGTCCGGGACGGCAGCAGGGTGGGGATACAAGGTTCTAGCAGTGCACGCTGGCTGGAAGGCAGGCGGTTCATATGAAGGGGCGATGCCAGACAGAGGTGGGATTAGCCGACAGGCGGTACCGAAGGCGGTTGCTTTCCATGAAACGGAACCGACATTCGCCACAGACGCAAGGCCTGCCAGTGGATGCGTACAATGACCGCGATAGCAGCCCACGGCTGGCTTGCCAGGATTGTCATCATGCCCCCCAGCGTCAGGGGTGCTTTGCGGCCACCGATCGACGTACGAAGCACGAGGCCGCCGCTGTCGTCGTAATAGTCAATACCGACGTGCGCTACATCGTCTGTTTCGCGCACCCGAAAGGCGTAGTGTCCTTGCACCGTGTTAAAGGGCGACACATGCAGGCACTTTCGGGTAGCAAGGACGGTGGACGCCTGGATGGCGCCGAGGTCCGGCGCGGTGACAAGGTAGGCGTGGTGATCCCCGAACGTGTTATTCACATCGGCGACAAGCGCCCGCAATGCACCGGCCTTGTCGTAGCAATACCAGAAGCTGACCGGATTGAAGGCGTAGCCAAAGATGCGTGGCGAGGTCTGCAACCAGATCGGTCCGTCGTCTGGCAGCCCCAGGTCAGCCAGGCGTGGCCGAATCCATCGGCCGAGCCCGGTGCCATCGCGCGGTCCGTAGTCGCGTGTGTAAAGGCTCACGAGCCGCGGATGGTCGACCCCAAACCACCAACGCCGCAGGTTCGGCAGCGCATCGATGTCGACACGCAGGCAAAAGGTGGGGTACACGAAGCGATGGCGCGCGGGGCGCAGGCGTTCGTGCATGACGCGGCAGCGCAGGAGCCATGCAGCAGGCATCATAGTCGCGACCAGGCTGGCAGGGCGCCGAAGTCGCGGGCCACCCGCAGGGCCGACTTCAGGCCATCTTCGTGAAAGCCGTATCCGGTCCACGCGCCGGCGTACCAGGTCCGTCGTTCGCCCTGCAGAGCGGGCAGCCGTTGCTGTGCCGCAATGGCCGCGAGGTCGAACACGGGATGGGCGTAGTGGAAGCGGCGCAGTTCCGTGCCAGGCGCAGGCTCCCGAAACGCGTTCAGGGTAACGACGACGGGCGCGCGAAACGGCAAGGGCTGCAACTGGTTGAGCAGATAGCTCACACAGACCGCACGTTGAGCGTCACCGTGCTGGCGGCCCAGGTAGTTCCAGGCTGACCATACGCGCTGACGACGAGGCAAAAGCGTGGCGTCTGTGTGCAGGATCGCGACATTGGACGCGTAGCGCACGCTGCCCAGTACATCACGTTCGGCGGGTGACGCGTCGGCCAGCATCCGCAGCGTATCGGGCGCGTGCGTGGCGAACACGATGGTATCGAAGCGTGATGTGCCTTCGTCCGTCATGACAGTTACACCGGCTTCATCGCGGCGCACCGCGCGCACGGCAACCCCAAGGCGAACATCATTGAGATGGCTGGCAATCCGGTTCACGTATTGGCGGGCGCCGCCGGCGACGGTGCGCCACTGCGGCCGGTTCCGGACCTGCAGGAGCGCATGATTCATGCAAAAGCGCAGGAACGTCGCGGCAGGGAAGCGCATCACGTCGGCGGTCGCGCAGGACCAGATGGCGGATGCCATGGGCAGCAAGTAGTGCTGACGAAAGGGTTGCCCGTACTGGCCTGCTTGCAGCAGATCTCCCAGAGAGCAGCCGCTGTTTTCAGCGAACGCCAGATGTGTTTGCGCGGCGCCATTGAACCGTACGATGTCCCGGAGCATTCCAAGGAATGTTGGGGAAAACGCGTTGCGTCGCTGCGCGAACACCGTACTCACATTGCTGCCGGCCCATTCGAGGCGCCCATCGTCAAGCGAAACTGCGAAGGACATATCGCTAGCGTGAGAACGCACACCCAGCGCCTCGAACATCGACACGAGATTGGGGTAGGTGCGGTCGTTGAACACCAGGAACCCCGTGTCCACGGGACAGGTGTAACCCTCCAGCGTGACGTCGACCGTATTGGTATGCCCGCCCAGATAATGGCCCGCCTCGAAAAGCGTGACGGCGTGGTCCCGCGAGAGCATCCAGGCTGTCGCCAGGCCTGAAATCCCAGCGCCTGCAACGGCAATCCGCAGTCCCTTCTGAGTGACCAAATATGCGCTCACGCTGCACCTTTCTGGCTTTTTTAGCGGTTGTTGATGCGGTTTGGAGCCGGGGTGCTAACATACCCCTACTGTCTCGGAAAGAAGGTTACTGCATAGTAACGAAATTTACAAATGGGTATTTTGGGCAAGCTCAGCTTCAAGGACCAAACCTTTCGCTTACGCGAGGACGCGATTCTGGACGCGACGACGCGTATCCTGGCGGATAAGGGGTTCGACCTGATGACGATGGACGATGTCGCCGGCGAGGTGGGCATATCGAAGCCCATCCTTTATAAGCATTTCAAGTCCAAGGACGACCTCGTGGGCGCTGCGATGATCCGACTCATCGATGGCGCCATCGACTTCCTGGAGCACCTGCCGCAGCAGGAAACCGCAATGGGGCGGTTGCGTGCGCTCCTTGCGTGGGCGCTACGCGTACGACTCGAAGGTGGCCTGCCGTTCCTGCCATCCACCAGCCCGCATGTGCGCGAAATGCTAACGCACAACCTCAGCTACGTAACGCGCGTATTCAAGCTCAACGGCATCTTGAAGGGGCTGGTAGGGGAGGCAAAAAAGAGTGGCGATCTGGATACCGCACTGCCAGACGATGTGATTTTGTTTTCCTATTATTCGCGGACCTGTGATCCTGCGGTCGAATACCTGCGTCTATATGCAAAATTGGATGACGAGCGAATCGTCGCGCATATGCTCGATGTGTGTTTCCATGGGATCGCTGCCACGCCTAGCCGCTAAAAGCCTGCGGGTAATAAAAAGAGCGATACGGTCTTCTCGGCCGCTGGGTGAATAGGAGCCGGAGACGGGCGGTGATCGACCGAGGCTGTGTGAAAACGTCCCGATCGCCTAGACTGAGTCAACGCATTCAGACTGGGGGATCGGATGAAGCGATTCATAGAGGGAGAAGACCGCAAGCAGGCTACGCTGCTTCCAGAATGCCTCGATGATTTCATCGCCGAGGATAACCCCGCCAGGATCATCGACGCGTTTGTTGAAGAGTTGGATCTCGAGTCGCTCGGGTTCGAAGGTGCCAATCCCTCAACTACAGGTCGCCCCTCATATCATCCTGCCGTCCTGCTGAAGATATACATCTATGGCTACCTCAACCGGGTCCAGTCCAGCCGCCGTCTGGAGCGCGAATGCCAACGCAATATAGAGCTGATGTGGCTGACCGGTCGACTGGCGCCGGACTTCAAGACGATTGCAGACTTCCGCAGGGATAACAGCACAGGCATTCGCAATGTCTGCCGTCGTTTCGTTGTGTTGTGCCG
>NZ_JBYOJS010000039.1:1895-16512 GCF_057798895.1 Cupriavidus sp. 22TCCZM04-2 | reverse complement strand
CGCGAATGGGGCTGGCAAAGGGAAACTCCCGGCGCCAGCCTTTTTGCGCTTGTGCGAGTGTGTTTGATTGGCCACTCGCGGCAGCCCAATGTGATGAAAAAGGTGTGTGAGGCGGGTTAAAAGCCCGATGTCTCAGCAGACGCCAAACATCAGTGGCAAACTACCGTGTTGCTGCTGATGTTTGTCTTCTGAACCGACTGCAGAAGACAAGTTTGGTCGGGTGTCCCCCGGGCGAGTGCAGGCTTTGCGCTAATGCATTGACCACACCGCCCGCAGCGTGCGGACACCGTCAGCCAGAGGTTGGTAGCGGCCAACCGCCAAATCCCCTCCCAGTCGCTGAACACCTCAGGCGCGGCCAGGTCCAGCTGCCCTGCGATGATTCGGAGATCCCATGGCGTACAGCTTCACCGAAAAGAAGCGCATTCGCAAATCCTTTGCGAAGCGCGCGACGGTTCATCAGGTTCCATTCCTGCTTGCAACCCAGATTGAATCCTACACCCAGTTCTTGCAAGCGGAAACGCCGACCGCGCGTCGCAAGACCGAAGGCCTGCAGGCCGCTTTCAACGCGATTTTCCCGATTGCCTCCCATAACGGGCTTGCCCGTATGGAGTTTGTCTCGTATCACCTGTCCAATCCGCCGTTCGACGTCAAGGAATGCCAGCAGCGTGGCCTGACGTTCCATTCGGCCCTGCGCGCCAAGGTTCGCCTGATCATCAACGATCGCGAGAACCCGGGCAAGGTGAAGGAAGTGAAGGAGCAGGAAGTCTACATGGGCGAGATTCCGCTCATGACTTCCACCGGTTCGTTTGTGATCAACGGCACCGAGCGTGTCATCGTGTCGCAGCTGCACCGCTCGCCGGGCGTGTTCTTCGAGCACGACAAGGGCAAGACCCACAGCTCGGGCAAGCTGCTGTTCTCGGCACGTATCATTCCCTACCGCGGTTCGTGGCTGGACTTCGAGTTCGACCCGAAGGACATCCTGTACTTCCGCGTCGACCGCCGCCGCAAGATGCCGGTGACGATCCTGCTGAAGTCGATCGGCCTGACGCCGGAGCAGATCCTGGCGCACTTCTTCGTGTTCGACAACTTCACGCTGCAGTCGGAAGGTGCGCAGCTCGAGTTCGTGCCCGAGCGCCTGCGCGGTGAAGTCGCGCGCTTTGACATCGCCGACAAGAACGGCCGTGTCGTGGTCGAGAAGGACAAGCGGATCAACGCCAAGCATATCCGTGACCTGGATTCGGCTGGCACCAAGCTGATCAGCGTGCCCGAAGACTACCTGGTGGGCCGCGTGCTGGCGAAGAACATCATCGACCCGGATACCGGCGAGGTGATTGCCAACGCCAACGACGAGCTGACCGAGACCGTCCTCGAAAACCTGCGTGAAGCCGGCGTCAAGCAGATCCAGACGCTGTACACCAACGACCTGGACCAGGGCCCGTACATGTCGCAGACCCTGCGCGTGGACGAGACCGCCGACCAGACCGCTGCGCGTATCGCGATCTACCGCATGATGCGCCCCGGCGAGCCGCCGACCGAAGACGCCGTGGAAGCGCTGTTCCAGCGCCTGTTCTACAGCGAAGAGTCGTATGACCTGTCGCGCGTTGGCCGCATGAAGGTCAACAGCCGTCTGTCGCGCCCGACCGGCGAGGGCAGCATGGTGCTGCAGGACGAGGACATCCTCGAGACCATCAAGATCCTGGTCAACCTGCGCAACGGCAAGGGCGAGGTCGATGACATCGACCACCTGGGGAATCGTCGCGTGCGCTGCGTCGGCGAACTGGCCGAGAACCAGTTCCGTGCCGGCCTGTCGCGCGTGGAGCGCGCCGTCAAGGAACGTCTGGGCCAGGCCGAGACCGAGAACCTGATGCCGCACGACCTGATCAACTCGAAGCCGATTTCGTCGGCGATCCGCGAGTTCTTCGGTTCGTCGCAGCTGTCGCAGTTCATGGACCAGACCAATCCGCTGTCGGAAATCACCCACAAGCGCCGTGTTTCGGCTCTTGGCCCGGGCGGTCTGACGCGCGAGCGCGCCGGCTTTGAAGTCCGCGACGTGCACCCGACCCACTACGGCCGCGTGTGTCCGATCGAAACGCCGGAAGGCCCGAACATTGGCCTGATCAACTCGCTGGCACTGTATGCCCGCCTGAACGAGTACGGCTTCCTGGAAACCCCGTACCGCAAGGTCGAGAACAGCAAGCTGACCGACCAGGTCGACTACCTGTCGGCGATCGAGGAAGGCAAGTACGTGGTGGCCCAGGCCAATGCGACCGTCGACGCCGAAGGCAACCTGACCGACGAACTGGTGTCGGCGCGTGAAGGCTCCGAGCGTGAAACCCGTATGGTGACGCCGGACCGCGTGCAGTACATCGACGTGGCGCCGTCGCAGATCGTGTCGGCCGCTGCGTCGCTGGTGCCGTTCCTGGAACACGATGACGCGAACCGTGCACTGATGGGCGCGAACATGCAGCGTCAGGCCGTGCCTTGCCTGCGTCCGGACAAGCCGCTGGTCGGTACCGGCATTGAGCGCACCGTTGCGGTCGACTCGGGCACCGCCGTGCAGGCGATGCGCGGCGGCGTGGTCGACTATGTCGACGCGATGCGTATCGTGATCCGCGTGAACGACGACGAAGCCGTGGCCGGTGAAGTCGGCGTGGACATCTACAACCTGATCAAGTACACGCGTTCGAACCAGAACACGAACATCAACCAGCGTCCGATGGTCAAGGTGGGCGACCACGTGGCCCGCGGCGACGTCGTGGCCGATGGCGCCTCGACCGACCTGGGCGAGCTCGCGCTCGGCCAGAACATGCTGGTCGCGTTCATGCCCTGGAACGGCTACAACTTCGAGGATTCGATCCTGATCTCGGAGCGCGTGGTGGCCGAAGACCGCTACACCTCGATCCACATTGAGGAACTGTCGGTCGTTGCCCGCGACACCAAGCTCGGACCGGAAGAAATCACGCGCGACATCTCGAACCTGGCCGAAGCCCAGCTGGCTCGCCTGGACGAGTCGGGCATCACCTACATCGGCGCCGAAGTCGAAGCCGGCGACGTGCTGGTGGGCAAGGTCACGCCGAAGGGCGAGACCCAGCTGACGCCGGAAGAGAAGCTGCTGCGCGCGATCTTCGGCGAGAAGGCTTCGGATGTGAAGGACACCTCGCTGCGCGTGCCGTCGGGCATGAGCGGCATCGTGATCGACGTCCAGGTCTTCACCCGCGAAGGCGTGACCCGTGACAAGCGTGCCCAGTCGATCATCGACGACGAACTGAAGCGCTACCGCCTGGACCTGAACGACCAGCTGCGTATCGTGGAAGGCGACGCGTTCCAGCGTCTGGAGCGTCTGCTCGTCGACAAGACCGTCAATGGCGGTCCGAAGAAGCTGGCCAAGGGCGCGAAGCTGACCAAGGAATACCTGGCGGAAATCGACAAGTACCACTGGTTCGACATCCGTCCGGCCGACGAGGAAGTGGCTGCCCAGCTGGAAGCCGTCAAGGAAGCCATCGAGCAGAAGCGCCACGAGTTCGACCTGGCCTTCGAAGAGAAGCGCAAGAAGCTCACGCAGGGCGACGAACTGCCGCCGGGCGTGATCAAGATGGTCAAGGTTTACCTGGCCGTCAAGCGCCGCCTGCAGCCTGGCGACAAGATGGCAGGCCGTCACGGCAACAAGGGCGTCGTGTCCAAGATCACGCCGATCGAAGACATGCCCTACATGGCCGACGGTACGCCTGCCGACATCGTGCTGAACCCGCTGGGCGTGCCTTCGCGGATGAACGTGGGTCAGATTCTCGAGACCCACCTGGGCTGGGCTGCGCGCGGTCTGGGCGAACGCATCGGCAACATGCTCAAGGCGCAAGCCAAGGCAGCCGAACTGCGCAAGCTGCTCACGCAGATCTACAACGAGAGCGGCAAGGTCGAAGACCTCGACAGCCTGTCGGACTCGGAAGTCCTGGAACTGGCCGAGAACCTGAAGAAGGGCGTGCCGTTCGCGACGCCGGTGTTCGATGGTGCGCATGAGGATGAAATCCGCCGCATGCTGGACCTCGCTTATCCGGAAGAGATCGCGAAGGAGAAGGGCCTGACCGCTTCCAAGCAACAGGTCACGCTGTTCGACGGCCGCACCGGTGAGGCGTTCGAGCGTCCGGTTACGCTGGGTGTGATGCACATGCTGAAGCTGCACCACCTGGTCGACGACAAGATGCACGCGCGTTCGACCGGCCCGTACTCGCTCGTCACGCAGCAGCCGCTGGGTGGTAAGGCGCAGTTCGGTGGCCAGCGTTTCGGTGAGATGGAAGTGTGGGCGCTGGAAGCCTACGGCGCATCGTACGTGCTGCAGGAAATGCTGACCGTCAAGTCCGATGACGTGAACGGCCGTACCAAGGTGTACGAAAACATCGTCAAGGGCGAGCACTCGATCGATGCCGGCATGCCGGAATCGTTCAACGTGCTGGTGAAGGAAATCCGCTCGCTGGGTATCGACATCGACCTCGATCGCTACTGATCGAGACGATCGGGCGCCGGCCACGGCGGGCGCCCACCAGCGCAGGATTTCCCACAGGATTGAATGCCGCTGCACCGGACAGACTCCGGGGCGGCGGCGAAACAAGGAGTTGCAATGAAAGCATTGCTCGATCTCTTTAAGCAGGTACAGCAGGAAGAGCAGTTCGACGCGATCAAGATCGGCCTGGCATCGCCCGACAAGATCCGTTCGTGGTCGTATGGCGAAGTAAAGAAGCCGGAAACGATCAACTACCGTACGTTCAAGCCGGAACGCGACGGCCTGTTCTGCGCCAAGATCTTTGGACCGATCAAGGACTACGAGTGCCTGTGCGGCAAGTACAAGCGCCTGAAGCACCGCGGCGTCATCTGCGAGAAGTGCGGCGTTGAAGTGACGCTGGCCAAGGTGCGCCGCGAGCGCATGGGCCACATCGAACTGGCCGCGCCGACCGCGCACATCTGGTTCCTGAAGTCGCTGCCGTCGCGTCTGGGCATGGTCCTGGACATGACGCTGCGCGATATCGAGCGCGTGCTGTACTTCGAGGCATTCGTGGTGCTCGAACCCGGCATGACTCCGCTCAAGAAGAGCCAGATCATGTCGGAAGACGACTACCTGGCGAAGTGCGACGAGTACGGCGAGGGCGAGTTCGTCGCCATGATGGGTGCCGAGGGCATCCGTGAATTGCTGCGCGGCATCGACATCGAGAAGCAGATCGAACAGATCCGCGCCGAACTGCAGGCCACCGGCTCCGAAGCCAAGATCAAGAAGTTCGCCAAGCGCCTGAAGGTGCTCGAGGCCTTCCAGCGTTCGGGCATCAAGCCCGAGTGGATGATCCTCGAAGTGCTGCCGGTGCTCCCGCCCGAGCTGCGCCCGCTGGTGCCGCTGGACGGCGGCCGCTTCGCGACCTCGGACCTGAACGACCTGTATCGCCGCGTCATCAACCGTAACAACCGCCTGAAGCGCCTGCTGGAACTGAAGGCGCCCGAGATCATCGTGCGCAACGAAAAGCGCATGCTGCA
Organism: Cupriavidus sp. 22TCCZM04-2; assembly: GCF_057798895.1. Classification (NCBI taxonomy): domain Bacteria; kingdom Pseudomonadati; phylum Pseudomonadota; class Betaproteobacteria; order Burkholderiales; family Burkholderiaceae; genus Cupriavidus; species Cupriavidus sp. 22TCCZM04-2. The sequence continues at coordinate 10,998 of NZ_JBYOJS010000039.1, read as the reverse complement.
GGAAGCGGTTGACTCGCTGCTGGACAACGGCCGTCGCGGCAAGGCGATGACCGGCGCCAACAAGCGTCCCCTGAAGTCCCTGGCCGAAATGATCAAGGGCAAGGGCGGCCGTTTCCGTCAGAACCTGCTGGGCAAGCGCGTCGACTACTCGGGCCGTTCGGTCATCGTGGTGGGCCCGACGCTCAAGCTGCACCAGTGCGGCCTGCCCAAGCTGATGGCGCTCGAGCTGTTCAAGCCGTTCATCTTCCACAAGCTGGAAACGATGGGCATCGCCACCACCATCAAGGCGGCGAAGAAGGAAGTGGAAAGCCAGACGCCGGTGGTGTGGGACATCCTCGAAGAGGTGATCCGCGAGCACCCGGTGATGCTGAACCGCGCGCCGACGCTGCACCGCCTGGGCATTCAGGCGTTCGAGCCGGTGCTGATCGAAGGCAAGGCCATCCAGCTGCACCCGCTGGTCTGCGCAGCGTTCAACGCTGACTTCGACGGTGACCAGATGGCTGTTCACGTCCCGCTGTCGCTGGAAGCGCAGATGGAAGCCCGCACGCTGATGCTGGCCTCCAACAACGTGCTGTTCCCGGCCAACGGCGACCCGTCGATCGTGCCGTCGCAAGACGTGGTGCTGGGTCTGTACTACACGACCCGCGACAAGATCAACGGCAAGGGCGAAGGCATGACCTTCGCCGACATCAGCGAAGTGATCCGCGCCTACGAGAACAAGGAAGTCGAACTGGCTTCCCGCGTGAACGTGCGTATCACCGAGTATGAGCTGGTCGACAAGGACGCCGAAGGCGACGCGCGTTTCGCACCGAAGATCACGCTGCAGGCGACCACGGTTGGCCGCTCGATCCTGTCCGAGATCCTGCCGAAGGGCCTGCCGTTCTCGGTGCTGAACAAGCCGCTGAAGAAGAAGGAAATCTCGCGCCTGATCAACACCGCGTTCCGCAAGTGCGGCCTGCGCGAGACCGTGATCTTCGCCGACAAGCTGCTGCAGTCGGGCTTCCGCCTGGCGACGCGCGCCGGTATCTCGATCGCGATCGACGACATGCTGGTGCCGCCGCTGAAGGAGAAGATCATCTCCGAGGCCTCGGCCAAGGTGAAGGAATACGACAAGCAGTACATGTCGGGTCTGGTGACGGACCAGGAGCGTTACAACAACGTCGTGGACATCTGGGGCGCCGCCGGCGACCAGGTGGGCAAGGCGATGATGGAGCAGCTCCAGCACGAAGACGTGGTCGACCGCAACGGCAACACCGTCAAGCAAGAGTCGTTCAACTCCATCTACATGATGGCCGACTCGGGCGCACGGGGTTCCGCAGCGCAGATCCGCCAGCTGGCCGGTATGCGTGGCCTGATGGCAAAGCCGGATGGCTCGATCATTGAAACGCCGATTACGGCGAACTTCCGTGAAGGCCTGAACGTTCTGCAGTACTTCATCTCGACCCACGGCGCCCGTAAGGGCCTGGCCGATACGGCACTGAAGACCGCGAACTCGGGTTACCTGACCCGTCGTCTGGTCGACGTGACGCAGGACCTGGTCGTGGTGGAAGACGATTGCGGCACCTCCAACGGCGTGGCCATGAAGGCCCTGGTCGAAGGCGGTGAAGTGATCGAAGCCCTGCGCGACCGAATTCTGGGTCGTGTGACAGTGGCCGACGTGGTGAACCCTGAAACCCAGGAGACCGCGATCGAGACCGGCACGCTGCTGGACGAAGACCTGGTCGACCTGATCGACGCGATCGGCGTGGATGAAGTCAAGGTGCGCACGCCGCTGTCGTGCGATACGCGCTACGGCCTGTGCGCCAAGTGCTATGGCCGTGACCTCGGCCGCGGCGTGATGGTGAACTCCGGCGAAGCGGTGGGCGTGATTGCCGCCCAGTCGATCGGTGAGCCGGGCACGCAGCTGACCATGCGTACGTTCCACATCGGTGGTGCGGCATCGCGTGCGGCCGTGGCATCGAGCGTGGAAGCGAAGGCAACCGGTACCGTGCGTTTCACGGCGACCATGCGCTATGTCACCAATGCGAAGGGCGAGCTGATCGTCATCTCGCGTTCGGGCGAAGCGCTGATCACCGACGACCACGGCCGCGAGCGCGAGCGCCACAAGATCCCGTACGGCGCCACGCTGCTGGTGCAGGACGGCCAGGCCATCAAGGCTGGCACGCAGCTGGCTACCTGGGATGCACTGACTCGACCGATCGTTTCGGAATACACCGGCACGACCAAGTTCGAGAACGTGGAAGAAGGCGTGACCGTCGCCAAGCAGATGGACGAAGTCACCGGCCTGTCGACCCTCGTGGTGATCGACGCCAAGCGCCGCACGGCTGCCACCAAGGGCATTCGCCCGCAGGTGAAACTGCTCGACGCGAACGGCCAGGAAGTGAAGATCCCGGGCACGGACCACTCCGTGACCATCGGCTTCCAGGTTGGCGCGCTGATTACCGTGAAGGACGGCCAGCAGGTTCACGTCGGTGAAGTGCTCGCACGTATCCCGACCGAATCGCAGAAGACCCGTGACATTACCGGTGGTCTGCCGCGTGTGGCCGAACTGTTCGAAGCGCGTTCGCCGAAGGACGCCGCCGTGCTGGCGGAAGTCACCGGCACGACCTCGTTCGGCAAGGACACGAAGGGCAAGCAGCGCCTGGTCATCACCGACCTGGACGGCAATGCCCACGAGTTCCTGATCGCGAAGGAAAAGCAGGTGCTGGTGCACGACGGCCAGGTGGTGAACAAGGGCGAAATGATCGTGGAAGGTCCGGCGGATCCGCACGACATCCTGCGCCTGAAGGGCATCGAAGAGCTGGCGCACTACATCGTCGACGAAGTCCAGGACGTGTACCGTCTGCAGGGCGTGAAGATCAACGACAAGCACATCGAGGTGATCGTTCGCCAGATGCTGCGTCGTGTTCAGGTCGCTGACGTGGGCGACACCAAGTTCATCCCGGGTGAACAGGTGGAGCGTTCGGAGCTGCTCGACGAGAACGATCGCGTGATCGCCGAAGGCAAGCGTCCGGCGACCTACGAGAACCTGCTGCTGGGTATTACCAAGGCGTCGCTGTCGACCGACAGCTTCATCTCGGCGGCATCGTTCCAGGAAACCACGCGCGTGCTGACCGAAGCCGCGATCATGGGCAAGACCGACGACCTGCGTGGTCTGAAGGAAAACGTGATCGTTGGCCGTCTGATCCCGGCCGGTACCGGCCTGGCCTACCACCGTGCCCGCAAGGCACGCGAATCGGCCGAACGCGAACGCGCCCAGGCGATCTCCGAAGAAGAGCAGTCGCTCTTCATCGAGCCGCCGCCGGTGGTGCAGGCGACGGAGGGTGAAGGCGACAACGCCTGATCCATGCAGTAGCGCTCCGCCGCCAAGGCGGACCAGAAGCCCGGCTGATCCAGCCGGGCTTTTTTTTCGTCTGGGATATCGCCCCTACGGCCGGTGCTTGCCGGCAGCCTTGTATTGCAGTGCTGACATGGCAGTAAGAAACCTCCGACAGTTGGTCCTGCAAGGGCGGTGCGCCGCGTTCTTAGTGTATGGTTACGGCTTTTCCGGCTACCGCTATTCCGTTGTCCATGTCGCAAGCACTGGCGATCCTCAAGGATGTCTTCGGCTACCACGCCTTCCGCGGACGCCAGGGCGAAATCATCGATCACGTCGCGTCGGGTGGCGATTGCCTCGTCCTGATGCCGACCGGCGGCGGCAAGTCGCTTTGCTACCAGATCCCGGCGCTGCTACGGCAACGCGCCGGCCAGGGCGTCGGTATCGTGGTGTCGCCGCTGATCGCGCTGATGCAGGACCAGGTTGCCGCGCTGACCGAAGCCGGGGTGCGTGCCTCCGCACTCAATTCCACGCTGACCGGGTCAGAGGCTTCCGCGCTCGAGCGCGACCTGCTGGCAGGCCGCCTCGAAGTTCTCTACGTCGCGCCGGAACGTCTCATGACGCCGCGCTTTCTCGATCTGCTTGAACGCACGCGTGTCGGTCTGTTCGCGATCGACGAGGCGCACTGCGTGTCGCAGTGGGGCCATGATTTCCGGCCCGAATACATCCAGCTGTCGGTGCTGCACGAGCGTTTCCCGCACGTGCCGCGCATCGCACTGACCGCCACGGCGGACGCGGTAACGCGCGACGAGATCATCGAGCGCCTGGCGCTGGATGACGCGCGAGTCTTCGTCTCCAGCTTCGACCGCCCGAATATCCGCTACCGGATCGTCGAGAAGGACAATGCCCGGCAGCAGTTGCTGGCCTTCATCAAGGCCGAGCACACCGCCGCAGATGGCACGCATGACAGCGGCATCGTCTATTGCCTGTCGCGCAAGAAGGTGGAGGACACTGCCGAGTGGCTGCAGGGGCATGGCATCAATGCGCTGCCGTATCACGCCGGCATGGAGGCAGCCACGCGACAGCGCCACCAGGCGCGCTTTCGCGAAGAGGAAGGCCTGGTGATGGTCGCTACGATCGCCTTCGGCATGGGCATCGACAAGCCTGACGTACGCTTCGTCGCTCACCTGGACCTGCCCAAGAGCATGGAGGGCTACTACCAGGAGACCGGCCGCGCCGGCCGTGATGGTCTGCCGGCCAATGCCTGGATGGCCTACGGTCTCGGCGACGTGGTGCAGCAGAAGCGCATGATCGACGAATCCGAGGCCGACGACGCCTTCAAGCGCGTGTCATCGTCGAAGCTCGATGCGTTGCTGGGATTGTGCGAGACGGCGGGCTGCCGGCGTGTGCGCATCCTGGCCTACTTCGACGAGGCCAGCGAACCTTGCGGCAACTGCGATACCTGTCTGGAGCCGCCCGCCACCTGGGACGGCACGCGCGAAGCGCAGATGGCGCTGTCCTGCGTCTACCGCACGGCGCAGGCCAGCCGGCTGCATTTCGGCGCTACCCACCTGATCGATGTGCTGCGTGGCAATGCCTCGGAAAAGATCAGGCAGTGGGGCCACGACAAGGTCTCGACCTTCGGCATCGGCAAGGACCGCACCGTCCACGAATGGCACACCGTCTTTCGCCAGCTGATTGCCCAGGGTTTGCTCGTGATCGACCATGGCGGCCACGGCGCGCTGCTGCTGGGCGAGGGCGCGCGCGAAGTGCTCAAGGGTGGGCGGCAGATCATCCTGCGCCGGCAGGCGACGAAACCCGGCAAGTCCGGGGAGCGTGCCGCACGTGGCGCCCGCACCGACCATACCGCCGACATGGACGCCGGCACGCTGGCCAACTGGGAAGCCCTGCGCCGCTGGCGCACCGATGCTGCGCGCGAGCATGGCGTGCCGGCCTACGTCATCTTCCACGACGCCACGCTGGCCGAACTGGCCCGCACCGCGCCGGATTCCCTGTCGGCCATGGAGGGCATTCCCGGGATTGGTGCATCGAAGCTCGAACGCTACGGCCAGGCCATCGTCGATACGCTGAACCGCGTTTAGGCGCGTCGGACAGCATCGGGTATACGGCTTGACCGTATACGATTCCGCTGCTACCATGCCAGATTCGAGTTTTTGGCTTTGGATTTCGCTCGCCCGTCGGCTATGTGGACTTTGATCCGCTGCCCGGCAAGCCTTCCGGATCGCTTCGGCAGTCCGGCGGCGGCAGATGCGGGATCCGGGTGCCGGCTCGCGCTCTTTGGAATGCTGTTACCGCACAGTCCCCTCCCTTGAGCGCCCGCTCACCTCTCCCGCCCAAAACCCGTAGTTGCCTCTTTCCCGGTTCTGCCGGGCGTAAGAGGTGTTTTTCGTAAAACCAAGCTGGATTGAACAATGCCAACTATCAACCAACTGGTTCGCAAGCCGCGCGTCTCTGAAGTCATCAAGAGCAAGAGCCCGGCACTTGAGAACTGCCCGCAGCGTCGCGGCGTGTGCACCCGCGTGTACACCACGACGCCGAAGAAGCCGAACTCGGCACTGCGTAAGGTCGCCAAGGTGCGCCTGACCAACGGTTTCGAAGTTATTTCGTACATCGGCGGTGAAGGCCACAACCTGCAGGAACACTCGGTCGTGCTGATCCGCGGCGGTCGTGTGAAGGACTTGCCGGGTGTGCGTTACCACATCGTCCGTGGCTCGCTGGACCTGCAAGGCGTGAAGGACCGCAAGCAGGCCCGTTCGAAGTACGGTGCGAAGCGTCCGAAGGCTGCCTAAGCTTTTATCGCAAGCAACAAGCGACAGTCGGTGGCAAGTGTCACGGAACTGTCAAAAGGCGGCGGTACAACGGAGCGTTTTTGTGCGCCGTGCCGTCGAGTAAGTGGTCACCCGGCGAATTTGCTGTTCATGCATGCAAGCTAGTTGGTGGCCGGAGAGCGGAGACAACAAACCGCGCTCTCAACTGAATCTAAAGGAAAGAAGATGCCACGTCGTCGTGAAGTCCCCAAGCGGGACGTTCTGCCTGATCCGAAGTTCGGTAACGTTGAAGTTGCCAAGTTCATGAACGTGCTGATGCTGGACGGCAAGAAGTCGGTTGCCGAACGTATCGTGTACGGCGCGTTCGACCAGATCGAAAAGAAGGCAGGCAAGGCCCCCATCGAAGTGTTCTCCGTTGCGATCAACAACGTGAAGCCGGTGGTGGAAGTGAAGAGCCGTCGCGTGGGCGGCGCCAACTATCAGGTTCCGGTCGAAGTCCGTCCGTCGCGTCGTTTGGCATTGGCGATGCGTTGGCTGCGCGAGGCCGCGAAGAAACGCAGCGAGAAGTCGATGGCGCTGCGCCTGGCAGGTGAGCTGCTGGAAGCATCGGAAGGCCGTGGCGGCGCGATGAAGAAGCGCGACGAAGTGCACCGCATGGCCGAAGCCAACAAGGCGTTCTCGCACTTCCGCTTCTAAGGCGCGCGAAAACACTGTTGGTTGCCGGGCGGGCTGTGTTTTTACACATCTCGCCCGTTTGTGTTAAGGGCGCGCGGCATGAGATGCCGGCGCCTCACGAACGAATAGAGGATTAAAGTGGCTCGTAAGACTCCTATTGAGCGCTACCGCAATATCGGTATTTCCGCTCACATTGACGCGGGTAAAACCACCACGACCGAACGTATCCTGTTCTACACCGGTGTGAACCACAAGATCGGTGAAGTGCACGACGGCGCGGCCACCATGGACTGGATGGAGCAGGAGCAGGAGCGTGGCATCACGATCACCTCGGCTGCGACGACTGCCTTCTGGAAGGGCATGGCGGGTAACTACCCGGAGCACCGCTTCAACATCATCGACACCCCGGGACACGTGGACTTCACCATCGAGGTGGAGCGTTCCATGCGCGTGCTGGACGGTGCCTGCATGGTGTACTGCGCCGTGGGTGGTGTGCAGCCCCAGTCGGAAACCGTGTGGCGCCAGGCCAACAAGTACAAGGTGCCGCGTCTGGCGTTCGTCAACAAGATGGACCGTACCGGCGCGAACTTCTTCAAGGTCTACGACCAGCTGAAGACCCGCCTGAAGGCCAACCCGGTGCCCGTCGTGGTGCCGATCGGCGCTGAAGACGGCTTCCAGGGCGTTGTCGATCTGCTGGAAATGAAGGCGATCGTCTGGGACGAAGCCAGCCAGGGCGTGAAGTTCGAATACCAGGACATCCCGGCCGAACTGCAGGACACCGCTGCCGAATGGCGCGAGAAGATGGTCGAGTCCGCCGCCGAAGCCAGCGAAGAGCTGATGGAAAAGTACCTGGGCGGCGAAGAGCTGACCCGCGCCGAGATCGTCAAGGCGCTGCGTGACCGTACCATCGCCTGCGAAATCCAGCCGATGCTGTGCGGCACCGCGTTCAAGAACAAGGGCGTGCAGCGTATGCTGGACGCCGTGATCGACTTCCTGCCGTCGCCGGTCGACATTCCGCCGGTTACGGGTACGGACGAAGACGACAGCGAGAAGAAGCTCGAGCGCAAGGCTGACGACACCGAAAAGTTCTCGGCACTGGCGTTCAAGATCATGACCGACCCGTTCGTGGGCCAGCTGATCTTCTTCCGCGTCTACTCGGGCAAGATCAACTCGGGCGACACCGTCTACAACCCGGTCAAGGGCAAGAAGGAACGCCTGGGCCGTATTCTGCAGATGCACGCCAACCAGCGCGAAGAAATCAAGGAAGTGCTGGCCGGCGACATCGCCGCTGCAGTGGGTTTGAAGGACGCCACCACGGGCGACACGCTGTGCGATCCGGCTGCACCGATCGTGCTCGAGCGCATGGTGTTCCCGGAGCCGGTGATCTCGCAGGCTGTCGAGCCGAAGACCAAGGCTGACCAGGAAAAGATGGGCATCGCCCTGAACCGCCTGGCCGCCGAAGATCCGTCGTTCCGCGTGCGTACCGATGAAGAATCGGGCCAGACCATCATTTCGGGCATGGGCGAGCTCCACCTCGAAATTCTGGTCGACCGCATGAAGCGCGAATTCGGCGTGGAAGCCAACATCGGCGCGCCGCAAGTGGCCTACCGCGAAACCATTCGCAAGACGGCCGAAGGCGTCGAAGGCAAGTTCGTCAAGCAGTCGGGCGGCCGCGGCCAGTACGGTCACGCTGTCATCACGCTGGAACCGCAAGAGCCGGGCAAGGGCTTCGAGTTCATCGACGCCATCAAGGGCGGTGTGATTCCTCGCGAATACATCCCGGCAGTCGAAAAGGGTATCGTCGACACGCTGCCGAACGGCATCCTGGCTGGCTTCCCGGTGGTGGACGTGAAGGTCACGCTGACGTTTGGTTCGTACCACGACGTGGACTCGAACGAAAACGCGTTCCGCATGGCCGGCTCGATGGCTTTCAAGGAAGCCATGCGCAAGGCCAGCCCGGTTCTGCTCGAGCCGATGATGGCCGTGGAAGTGGAAACGCCGGAAGACTACACCGGTACCGTGATGGGCGACCTGTCGTCCCGCCGCGGCATCGTGCAGGGCATGGACGACATGGTGGGCGGCGGCAAGATCATCAAGGCCGAAGTCCCGCTGTCGGAAATGTTCGGTTATTCCACGTCGCTGCGCTCGGCCACGCAAGGCCGCGCCACGTACACGATGGAATTCAAGCACTACGCTGAAGCACCGAAGAACATCGCCGAAGCCGTGATGACGGCCAAGGGCAAGTAATTGGAAGTTCGCCGCCGCGCCAGCCGGTGCGGCGGCGCGATGAAACAACAAGATTGCATTCCTATCAGGAGCTGAA
>NZ_JBYOJS010000039.1:0-1885 GCF_057798895.1 Cupriavidus sp. 22TCCZM04-2 | reverse complement strand
GCGCCGATGATAGTGCGGATTACCCGTGTGAAAGTAGGTCATCGCCAGGCTCTTACAATGCAAAACCCCTCGACAGCATGTGCTGCGAGGGGTTTTTGCTTTGGTGGCCTTCCGCATGGCGCCACCTGGTGGCGGGCTCAACGCTTCTTTGCTGCTCTGGAACCCAGCCCGAAGCCATCTACGGGCCCCCAGAGCGTCGATATGCGTCTCCCTATAGGGTGAGAACGCAGAAATTAAAACTGTGTTTGTGGGTTGCTACAGCCAGCGTCAGATCGCCAGGCAGTGGCCAGCTCGATGGTCCGGCCGATGCATTCCGCAACGGAAAGTGCTTGACAGGCGAGACGAGAGGTCCCATAATCGATAGTTCTCTGCGGAGAGGTGCCCGAGTGGCTAAAGGGGGCAGACTGTAAATCTGTTGGCTTACGCCTACGCTGGTTCGAATCCAGCCCTCTCCACCAGAATGCAAGACAGCGACCGGCTAACAGGCCGGTGAAGCAGAAAGAACCAGGCGGGTGTAGCTCAATGGTAGAGCAGAAGCCTTCCAAGCTTATGACGAGGGTTCGATTCCCTTCACCCGCTCCAAATCGCGTGGTTGCTGTCGACAAGTAGTACTTCTAGTTTTGCCCATGTGGCTCAGTGGTAGAGCACTCCCTTGGTAAGGGAGAGGTCGGCAGTTCGATCCTGCCCATGGGCACCAAATACCGCACTGGCAATATCGCTGCCGACACAGGAGTCGTGAAATGGCAAAGGAAAAGTTCGAGCGGACCAAGCCGCACGTGAACGTTGGTACGATTGGTCACGTTGACCATGGCAAGACCACGCTGACCGCAGCGATCGCCACGGTGCTGGCAGCGAAGTTTGGCGGTGCCGCCAAGAAGTACGACGAAATCGACGCAGCGCCGGAAGAAAAGGCACGCGGTATTACCATCAATACCGCCCACGTCGAGTACGAAACGGCCAACCGCCACTACGCGCACGTTGACTGCCCGGGCCACGCCGACTACGTGAAGAACATGATCACGGGTGCCGCCCAGATGGACGGCGCGATCCTGGTTTGCTCGGCCGCTGACGGCCCGATGCCGCAAACGCGCGAGCACATCCTGCTGGCCCGCCAGGTTGGCGTGCCGTACATCATCGTGTTCCTGAACAAGTGCGACATGGTGGACGACGCGGAACTGCTCGAGCTGGTCGAGATGGAAGTTCGCGAGCTGCTGTCGAAGTACGAGTTCCCCGGCGACGACACCCCGATCATCAAGGGTTCGGCCAAGCTGGCGCTGGAAGGCGACAAGGGCGAGCTGGGCGAAGTGGCCATCATGAACCTGGCCGACGCGCTGGACACCTACATCCCGACGCCGGAGCGCGCCGTGGACGGTACGTTCCTGATGCCGGTGGAAGACGTGTTCTCGATCTCGGGTCGCGGCACCGTGGTGACCGGCCGTATCGAGCGTGGCGTGATCAAGGTCGGCGAAGAAATCGAAATCGTTGGTATCAAGCCGACGGTCAAGACCACCTGCACCGGCGTGGAAATGTTCCGCAAGCTGCTGGACCAGGGCCAGGCTGGCGACAACGTCGGTCTGCTGCTGCGCGGCACCAAGCGTGAAGACGTCGAGCGCGGCCAGGTGCTGTGCAAGCCGGGTTCGATCAAGCCGCACACCCACTTCACCGGCGAGGTGTACATTCTGTCGAAGGACGAAGGCGGCCGTCACACCCCGTTCTTCAACAACTACCGCCCGCAGTTCTACTTCCGTACCACCGACGTGACCGGCTCGATCGAGCTGCCGGCGGACAAGGAAATGGTGATGCCGGGTGACAACGTGTCGATCACCGTCAAGCTGATCGCCCCGATCGCCATGGAAGAAGGCCTGCGCTTCGCAATCCGCGAAGG
>NZ_JBYOJS010000038.1:0-19588 GCF_057798895.1 Cupriavidus sp. 22TCCZM04-2 | reverse complement strand
ATTATGCGTGACAACGTTGTAGCGGCAAAGTTGTAATGTCCGGTTTTGGCAAAGTTCAAATGTCCGCCTGAGTGGTCCATTCGTGGTATTCAGCCTGCCCGGTTGAAACACGATGGAGACGCCAGAGGATGGCTAAATCCGAGGTCATTACAGTCAGCATGCATGAGTTAGACAGGCTCAAGACCGTCCAGGCGGTCGTGGATGGTCAGTTACGGCCTGGTGTGGCCGCCGAACGGTTGGAGATCACGGACCGGCAATTGCGGCGGTTGCTGGAGCGCTACCGGCAAGAAGGCCCGTCAGGGCTCGTGACCCGCAAGCGCGGCCGCCCGAGCAACAACCGGCTGCCGGCCGACCGTGAAGCCGCGGCGCTGAACCTGATCCGGGAACACTACGTCGACTTCGGGCCGACGCTGGCCTGCGAGAAGCTGCGCGAACGCCATGGACTCACGTTGTCCAAGGAAACGATACGCCGCCTGATGACGGCATCTGGGCTTTGGATACCGCGCAAACAGCGGCCGCCGAAGGTCTACCAGCCGCGCAACCGCCGTGCCTGCTATGGCGAGCTGATTCAGATCGACGGCTGCGATCACCGCTGGTTTGAGGAACGCGCGCCGGCCAGCACGCTGCTGGTCTATGTCGACGACGCCACCAGCCGGATCATGGAGCTGCGCTTTACCCATTCCGAGGCCACGTTCACATACTTCGCCGCGACGCGCGCCTATCTGGAGCGCCATGGCAAGCCCGTGGCGTTCTACAGCGATAAGGCCAGCGTGTTCCGAGTCAACAAGCCGAACGCGACCGGCGGCGATGGCCATACCCAGTTTTCCCGGGCCTTGTTCGAGCTGAACATCGAGGGCATCTGCGCCAACAGCAGCCAGGCCAAGGGCCGCGTCGAACGGACCCACCTGACGTTACAGGACCGCTTGGTCAAGGAACTGCGCCTTCGCAATATCAGCACCATGGAAGCTGCCAACGCCTTCATGCCCGAATTCATCGCGGACTACAACGCGCGCTTCGCCAAGGTCCCGCGCAACAGCCATAACGCCCATCGTCCGCTGCGACCGGACGAGAACCTGGATCTGATCTTCGCCTGGCGCGAGCCGCGCTGCGTCTCCAAGAGCCTGACGATCCAGTACGACAAGATGCTCTACCTGCTGGCAGATACACCCGAGCATCGGAAGTTGGCCGGTCGCTATATCGACGTCTATCACTACCCCGACGGCAGGATCGAGCCACGCGCGAATGGCGTCGCCCTGCCCTACACCATCTACGACAAGCTGTCGGAAGTCGATCAGGGGGCAATCGTGGATAACAAGCGGCTGGGGCACGTATTGCAACTGGCGCAGTACGTTCAGGAGAAACGCGACAACACGCGATCTCTCTCTTTGCCTGCCACCGAAGGCGTTGTCCGCAAGCGTGGGCGACCGCCAGGCAAGAAGTCACAGCGCTCGCTGGATCAGAACGACATGTTGGAAGCGCTAAAACGCTTACAGCAGCAACCGTGGCCGCTTAACGGAACTGAGAACTGATTTCCGCTTACTCCTGGGAATTCAAATCCGCCCTGCTGGAATGACAGCCCCACCCTGAGCTGGACTCCGTCGTGTCAGGCCAGCACCACCGCCCTACGGGAACCCCAAAAGACTGAACAAACAAGCTGAAAAGACGCCGGACAACCGGACATTTCAACTTTGCTGGAGCCCGGACATTTCAACTTTGCCTCGACAAAACTTGTTGGCCCCAAATAGTAATGTCGCATTTGAGCCAAATAGAAATGTCGTACCCCCTTGCCAGGGCTGGCATGCTGGCGGCTTCCCGTCTGTCCGAGACCGGAGGCCGCAATGCACCGTGTTATCGTTACGACACCAGTATCAACAAATAGAAGAATGCGCACAGCCGCACTGCTTTTGGTCACCCTTGCGTTCTTCGGCACAGCGCACGCCGCCAAGTGTCGCAATCAAGGGAAAATCCTCTACACCCAGGATCAATACTGCCCGCCGGGCTATACCGATATCACGTCGGGCATGGGCGGATCGGTGTCCACGGTCGGCAAGTCGGCCAACGTGCAGCAGCAGGAGCAACAGTTCCTGGCCAGGCGCGCAACTGAGAGCGAGCAGTACCAGACCCAGCTTGCGCAGCAGCAACAACAGGATTACGTGGCTGCCAACAACCAGCGCAACCTGTGCCAGTCCATCGATGGACAGGTCCGCGCGAACGAGATCCAGCAGCGCCAGATCAACGCCTGGCAGCAAATGAACCAGCTCAAGCAAAACCACCGGGCGCTACGGGATCAGCAGTTTCAACTTGGCTGCCATCGGTAACGAAGCCAAAAGTTTGAAATCGAATCTTTCAGGGGTTGCTACAGAATCGGCGTCATCTAACGCGTCAAGCAATCCGCACCGGCACAAGCCCAAAAGCCAGGCATCACCGCACGTCCGCATCGTGCGCCTCCCCAGCCGGCTTTTCCGCAACCCGGTACGGATCGCCCTGTTTGCGGGGGGCCATGCCGCGCTGCGCCATCATCAATAGCGGCGTGGCGGCCATGGATAGCGCCACCACGGCAGTGACGATGGACATCTGCTCGCCGTTGACCAGGCGCGACGACTCCGCAGCAGCCATGACGACAAACGCAAATTCCCCGCCCTGCGAGATCAGGATCGCGAAATACAAACGCTCGCGCTGCGGCACCTGGAACCGTTTTGCCAGATACAGCAAGGCCCCCAGCTTGGTGCCAACCAGCAAGACAACCAGTACCGCGACCAGCAGCGGGTTCCTTGCCAGCACGTCAAAATCGATGGACATGCCCACGGCCATGAAGAACAAGCCGAGCAGCACGCCTTTGAACGGCGCGATATCCGTTTCGATTTCCTCGCGGCAATCAGACCCGGCCAGTAACACACCGGCCACGAACGCGCCCAGCGACATCGACAGGTGGACATGGTGCATCAGCAGCGCAATGCCGATCACCCAGAGCAGCGCGAAAACCGTCAGCGTGTCCCGGGTGCCGCTGCGCCGGATAAAAGGCAGCACATAACGCAATAGCAAGCTGCCGATCACGATAACCGCGGCGAGCACCGCCAAGGCCTTGAGGGCGACACTCCAGCCGTCATTCGAGGTATTTGCGGCCGGCACGGGTGACAGCAACGGCAACAGCGCGATCATCGGAATCGCGGCGATGTCCTGGAACAGCAGGATCCCGAAGCTGGTCTGGCCAAGACGCGTATGCATCAGGCCCTGTTGCTCAAGGATCGCAATGACCATGGCCGTGGACGACAGCGACAGCGCAAATCCCGCGGCGATGCCAACGCGCCAGTTCACGCCGAAGCTGATGAAAGCGATCGCCAATAGTGCCGCGCACAGCGCGACCTGGAGCCCGCCGTAGCCGAAAATGGACTGCCGCATCTTCCACAGCTTCCGGACATCCATCTCGATGCCGATGACGAACATCATCAGCACGATGCCGAGTTCGGACACGTGGAAAACCGGGTCCACCTCCGTGACCATGCCGAGAACCGAGGGCCCGATCGCCACGCCGGCAACCAGATAGCCCAGCACGGAGCCGAACCCCAGTCTTACCGATATCGGGACTGCAATCAGGGCAGCGGCCAGGAATAGCACGGCGTCAACGAGGAGACCCATAATTCGCTTTCCCGTTCGTGTCGGATGATGGGCGAATTCTAGACGCTATTGCAGCGCGCCAATAGATAAGGTGCAGCCACGGTGCGCCGGAACGCGACTCCCCTGCCCTAAGCCATCAGCAGCGCATCGTATTCGTCCCGGAACTGATGGAGGGAACTGTCCACCACGGTCACGGCACCGTCGATCAGGCCGCAGCGTCCGCTGCCGGGCAGGATGCGGCACAGGTTTTCCAGCGCGTCCAGGTCCGCGCGCACGCCGCGGCCGGTATCGATGCGGTTGAGCAGCCGCATCAGCTGGAAGGTCCCGCCCTTGCACGGGGGGCACTGGCCGCAGGAACCCTGCGCGAAGAAGCTCACGTACTCGGCCACCTTGCGCACGATGCTGGTCCCTTCCGAGACCACGATCATGGCCCCGGTGCCCAGCCGCGAACGGCGTTGGCGGACCGAGTCGAAGTCCAGCGCCACGTCCAGATCGCGTTTGGTCAGCAAGGTATTGGACGGCCCCCCCGTAAAAACGGCCTTGAACTCCTTGCCCTGCAACATCCCTCCGCCGTGCCGGAACACCAGGGTCTCCAGGCTCGTGCCCATCGGCAGCTCGTACAGGCCGGGCCGCAGCACATCGCCCGACAACGAATACAGCTTGGTGCCCGCGGCATGGCCGACCCCAAGGTCCCGATACCACTGCGCCCCGTGGCGCAGGATGCCCGGCACATGGGCCAGCGTCTCGGTGTTGTTCACGACCGTCGGCGCGCCATGCACGCCATGCTGGGCGGGAAAAGGCGGCTTGCGGCGCGGGAACGGGAAGCCACCCTCGACACTGGCGATCACCGCGGTTTCCTCGCCGCCGATATACAGACCCGAACTCGGCACCACGCCGAGCGATACTGCCCCGCCGACCAGCCGCGCAAGTTCGGCGAACAGCGGATGCGCTTGCCATTGCCTGACCGCCTCGCGGGCCATCGCGAGCGACACCGGCTGATGCGGGTTGACGTACAGCACCACATGATTGGCGCGGGTCGCGGCCGCGGCGATCAGCGCGCCCTCGATCACCAGGTGCGGGGTGTGCTCCAGCAGGAACCGGTCCTTGAAGGTGCCCGGCTCGTCCTCGTTGCCATTGCAGATGATGTACTTGTCGCCATCGGCCACGGCGGCTACCGGCGCCCATTTGCGATGCGTGGCAAAGCCCGCGCCACCCATGCCGCGCAGGTCCGCCTGCTCGATGATGGCAAGGATGGCGCCCGGATCGCGCAGCGCTGCGGCCAGGCCTTCGCCGCCGCCGCGCGCAAGCCACGCCTCCAGGTCCGCGCCGACCCGGATGTCCTCGTTGAGCAGTACCTGATTCAAGCTATCCATCGTGCGCTCCGTGGACCGATCACCGCGTGCCGCCGACTGCCCGGCCACGCGCGCCGGCGTTCAGCCCGGCATCAACGCGCAGGTCGAAATGCGCATACCCCGGGAAGAGCTGGGGCGCCTTGACGTGCAGGGGCAGCCCGGCCAGCGTCAGCTCGCGCTGCCACGCATGCACATGGCCGATTCCCGCGCGCGTCGCCATCAGGCTTCCCTTGCTCTGCGCCGCATCGGCGCCGGCTCGCCGGCCCATGCTCAGGATGTCGAGCAAGGCATTGCCCATCAGCCGGTTGCGGCCATGGATGCCGCCCGTGACCTCGCCGACGCAATACAGCCCAGGCACGCTGGTCGCACCGGTCTTGTCGATGGCAACGCCGCCGTTCTGGTAGTGCAGGGTTGGATAGACCAGAAAGGGCTCCTGCGCGGCGTCCTGCCCGCACTTGTGGGCCAGATGGCGCAGCGTTACCAGCCGCTTGGCAAGGATGCCGGGGTTCTCCATCTCCAGCGTCGGTGTATCGAGGAACACCCCGACCTGTTCGCCGCGCACGATGCCCCGTCCCTGCGCGCATTCCCGCAGGATTGCCGAGGCCACCACGTCGCGCGGCTTGAGTTCGTCGACAAAGCGCTCGCCCTCGCCATTGAGCAGCTTCGCGCCGGCCGAGCGTGCCGCTTCCGAGATCAGGCCGCCGGCCAGGTGAGGCGGATAGGCGATGCCGGTCGGGTGGTACTGGAACGAGTCGAGTTCGCGCAGGCGCGCTCCGAGCCGGTAGGCCAGCACCAGCCCGTCGGCCGTGGCGCCGTAATGGTTGGAGGTCGGAAACGCATTCAGGTGCAGGCGCCCCGCTCCACCGGTGGCCAGGATCACGGCGCGCGCGCGCACCAGCACGAAGGTACGCCACTCCAGGTTGTAGAGCACGGCCCCGGCGCAGCGGCCCCGCTCGTCGGACAGCAGCTCGACCGCCGGGCAGCGGCTCCAGACCGCGACGCCGGGTTCGATGTCGACGGCCTCGCGCAGCACCCGCATCATCTCCAGGCCGGTGTAGTCGCGATAGGAAAGGATCCGCGCAGCCGAGGCGCCGCCCGGTTTCTTGCGCAACAGGTTGCCGCCGAAGGGCCGTTCCTCTTCCTGGTCGAACATCATGCCCAGCCTGATCAGCCAGCGGACCACGTCGGGGCCGTCCATCACCATCTGCGCGACCAGTTCGGGATCGCCGCGGAAATGCCCGGCGCGCAGCGTGTCCTCGAAATGGAGCTGCGGGCTGTCGTCCTCGCCAATGGCCGCCTGGATGCCGCCTTCCGCCATCACGGTATTGCTGTCGCCCAGGCGCAGCTTGGTGGCCAGGATCACCTTCGCGCCCTGCCCGGCCGCAGTCAGCGCGGCGGCGCAGCCGCCACCGCCTCCGCCGATGACCAGGACATCGGTCGAGACCAGCTGCGCGCCGGCCATGTCGACGTCGTCGATCAGCGCATTGGCCTGCAGGCTGCGCGCGAGATCGGGCTGGCATGGGTCACCGCGATTGACGCCGACCGCCAGCGCCACGCGCGCATTGGGCCCGTGATCGGGGTGGTAGCCCTTCAGGAGTTCATCGACGGCGATCTCTTCGCCCCGCATCGTCGTCGCCACGCCGGGGCGGTAGCGGCTGCGCGCGTCTTCGTAGGGAATACCCGCTGGCATGATCGAGTCTCCCTCAGGCCGGTGGCCGCGCGCCGGGCGCGTCGAAATCGATGGCCATCTGGCCGCTCTCGATCTGCTGCAGCCGCAGCATCAGGTTGGCCGGGCGCAGCGTCTGCGCGGCGATCATGCGCCGCACGAACAGGCCGAGATGGTTGGGGCGGATATGTTCCGGGCAGGCCAGCGTGCAGAGGTTGCACATGACGCATTCGTCGAACACGCGGCTCGCCGCGGTCAGCCTGCCTTCCACGGCGCTGCGCACGCCCTCTTGTACTTCGAGGCCCTTCGGACAGGCGCGATCGCAGCCGCTGCAATGGCGGCAATGCGCGGCCTCCGGGAACACGCCAGCGATCGTGCTCAGTGCGTCCCAGCTGTCGCCGATCTCCTCGATGCGGTAGACGTGCCGCTCCGACTCCGTGAAGTAGTCCAGGAAGGCGACCTGCATGCCGTCCTCGACCAGCGTCTCGCAGGCCAGCGCGGTCTTCACGTCGGGCTCGCCGGTGCGCCGCACCATGACGCGGCAGGACCCGCATACTCCCTGGCCCATGCAGCCGACGCCTTCGACCAGCGTTTCGCCGGCATGCATGAACGCCTGCAGGATGGAGCAATTGGCGGGCGCCTCGACCGGGCGTCCTTCGATGCTCATACGAACCAGTCCCATCGTCTCGCCCCTGTCGCAGGCGCCGTCGGCGCCATACTGGCGTTTCCGCCGAAAAGGTCATATAAACCTTAGCACAGCGGAGGTTTTTGCAAAGGGAGCGTCGCATGCGTGCTTACTGGAAACCTCTTGCCCCCGTGCTTGCGGCGATTGTACTTGCCCTCATTCCGGCGCCGGACGGCCTTGCCCAGCACGCCTGGTATTACTTCGCGATCTTCGTCGGCGTGATTGTCGGCCTGATGCTGGAGCCCCTGCCGGGCGCGGCCATCGGGCTGATTGCCGTGACGCTGGTCGCGGTGCTCGACGAATGGGTGTTCTTCAGTCCCGAACAACTCGCCAAGCCGGGTTTCAATCCAGGCAACGCGTCGCTGGCCTGGGCGCTTTCCGGCTTCGCCAACAGCACCGTATGGCTGATTTTCGGGGCCTTCATGTTTGCCCTGGGGTACGAGAAGACTGGCCTGGGCAGGCGCATCGCCCTGTTGCTGGTGCGCGCCATGGGCCGCAAGACGCTGACGCTGGGCTACGCGGTGATGATGGCCGACGCCTTGCTGGCACCGTTCACGCCGTCCAATACGGCGCGCAGCGGCGGCACTATCTTTCCCGTTATCCGCAACCTGCCGCCGCTCTATGACTCGAAGCCGAACGATCCGTCGGCGCGGCGGATCGGCTCGTACATCATGTGGACCGCCATTGCCAGCACCTGCGTGACGAGTTCGATGTTCCTGACCGCGCTGGCGCCGAACTTGCTGGCGGCCGAACTGATCCGCAAGACGGTGCAGGTCGACCTGAGCTGGATGCAGTGGTTCATGGCGTTCGCACCGGTCGGGATCCTGCTGTTGCTGGCGGTGCCGCTGCTCGCCTACGTGCTGTATCCACCGGAGGTGAAGCAAGGCAACGAGGTGCCGGCCTGGGCCGCGGACGAGCTGCGCAAGATGGGGCCACCCAGCCGCCGCGAATGGCTGCTGGGCGTGCTCGTGCTGATCGCGCTGGCGCTATGGATCTTCGGCGACAAGCATATCAACGCGACCACGGCGGCGATGCTGGTCATCAGCATCATGCTGATCGCCGGAGTCGTGACCTGGGACGACATGCTCGCCAACAAGCAGGCCTGGAACACGCTGGCCTGGTTCGCCACGCTGATCGCGCTGGCCGATGGCCTGAGCCGCACCGGCTTCGTCAAATGGTTCGCCGACACCATGGCGACCCATATGAGCGGGTTTTCACCGCTGACGGCGGCGGTGATCCTGGTGCTGATCTTCTTTTTCACGCACTACCTGTTCGCCAGCGTTACCGCCCACGCCACCGCGATGCTTCCGGTCATGCTCAGCGTCGGCTCGACCATCACCGGCATGCACATGCCTTCCTTTGCCCTGATGCTGGCGCTGACGCTCGGCATCATGGGCATCCTCACACCCTACGGGACCGGCCCCAGCCCCGTGTACTTCGGCAGCGGCTACCTGCCGGCCGGCGACTACTGGCGGCTCGGTGCGATCTTTGGCGTCATCTACATCGCCGTCTTTCTATTGATCGGCGTGCCCCTGCTGCTTTGAGGCGGCACCGTCGCCGGCGTGGCACTGCGCCGGACAGAGCTTCGTGACCACAGACTAGGGATTATGAAAAGACCATCGGGAAACCTGAGGAAGTCCATGGCTGCACTGGGCTGTACCTGCGTGCTTGGCCTGGCAGCTGCGCATGCTCTGGCAGCCGAGTATTTCGACACGCCGGACGCCGCCATGAACGCCTTCGGCAAGGCCATCCGCGACAATGACGAGGCCGCGATGCAGGGCATGCTGGGCGCCAACTATCGCGACATCATCCCACCGGCCGGCGCCGGCGTCCGCAGCCGCTTCGACAGTGCCTGGGCGGTGTCGCACCGCGTGCAGCAATCCGGCAACCGCGCCACGATCGCCGTGGGCAACGACGGCTGGACCCTCCCCGTGCCGCTGGTCCGGTCGGGCAAGGGATGGCAGTTCGACACCCAGGCCGGCGCCCGCGAAAT
Organism: Cupriavidus sp. 22TCCZM04-2; assembly: GCF_057798895.1. Taxonomy (NCBI): domain Bacteria; kingdom Pseudomonadati; phylum Pseudomonadota; class Betaproteobacteria; order Burkholderiales; family Burkholderiaceae; genus Cupriavidus; species Cupriavidus sp. 22TCCZM04-2. Next base: position 10,277 of record NZ_JBYOJS010000038.1, on the reverse strand, counting down.
GCGTGTGCGCCGCATCGGCCGGAACGAACTTGCCGTGATCCAGACCCTGCAGGCCATCTGCGACGCGCAGGACGAGTACGCGCAGACCACCCATGACGACGAGAAACGGCTGGTCTATGCCAGCATGCTGTCGAGTTCCCCCGGCAAGCATGATGGTCTCTACTGGCCGACCGGCCCGCAGGAGGCGCCCAGCCCGCTCGGCCCCGCCTTCCGCGACGCGGGCGCGCGCAATGCCAGCCCGGAGGGCTACCACGGCTACCAGTACAAGCTGCTCACCGCGCAAGGGCCGCACGGCGACGGCGGGGCGTTGAACTACGTGGTCGACGGCAGGCTGTTCGGCGGCTTCGCGGTCATGGCGTGGCCGGTCCGCTATGGCGACACGGGCGTGATGAGCTTTATCGTCAACCACAACGGGCAGGTCTACCAGCGTGACCTTGGCCCCGGCACCGCCGGCAAGGCCGCGGCGACCAAGTCCTTCGATCCGGCGCCCGGCTGGAAGAAGGTGACGCCATGAAGCCGCGCATCCTCACCACCGCATGTTGCGCCGTGCTGATGCTGGGCGCATGCCAGACCGCTGCGCCGCCATCATCCACGGGGCCTGTGCCCGCGCTGCCCGGCGGGCCTGCCCAGGCGGCGCAGGGCGAGCCGGCGCCCTACAAGGCCGAAGAGATCGAGGCCATGGTCGCGCCGATCGCGCTCTACCCGGATCCCCTGCTCGCGCAGGTGCTGATGGCTTCGACCTACCCGCTGGAAGTCACGCTTGCCGCGCGCTGGGTCAAGGCACACCCGAACCTCAAGGGCGACGCGGCGGTCAAGGCGGTACAGGGTGAAACGTGGGATGTCAGCGTGAAGTCGCTGGTGGCGTTCCCGCAGATCCTGGAACCGATGAGCGACAAGCTCGACTGGACCCAGAAACTCGGCGATGCCTTCCTGGCCCAGCAAAAGGACGTGTTCGATGCCGTGCAGCGCCTGCGCGCGCGCGCGCGGCAGGCTGGGCACCTGGAGTCGGGGCCGCAGCAGACCGTGACTGTCGAAACGGCCGGCGCGGCTGGCGCGCCCCAGACCATCGTGCGCATCGAGCCCGCCAACCCGGACGTGGTCTATGTGCCGGTCTACGATCCGGCCGTCGTCTACGGCGGCTGGGGCTATCCGGCTTATCCGTATTACTACTGGCCGCCCTATGGCGCCTACTACCCGCCCGGCGCCGCTATCGGCAGCGGCATCGCCTTTGGCATCGGCCTGGCCGCCGCCGTCGCGATCTTCGGCAACTGCGACTGGAACAACGGCGGGGTCCATGTGGAGCACCACAAGGCCAGGAACATCGACCGCAACTTCGACGCGAGCAAGCTCCAGGGCGACCGCTGGCAGCATGACGCGCGGCACCGCCAGGGCGTTGCCTACCGCGACAATGCCACGCGCGAGAAGTTTGGGCGCAGCACCGCCGGCGCATCCGGCCGCAGCGGCTTTCGTGGACGCGACGCGGGCGGCGGCCGGGACAATGGCTTCCAGGGCGTGGGCGCTGGCGGCGGTGCCGTGCAGCGGGACTTCAACCGGGGCCGCTCCAGCCTGGGGTCCGGTGCGGGCCGGGGAGGCGGATTTGGCGGCGGACGCGGGGGACGCGGCGGCGGCCGCCGGTAGGCCACCCTAGTGCCGGCGAGCCATGCCCGCCTACCCTGCCCGGCCAGCGCTTGCCCTGGCCGCCGCAATTTCGCCTGCCGCGGCGTCAAACAGGCGGCGCACCAGTCCGAAGGCCTTTTCGGTCGCGGGGGCCAGCGTCCGCTGGCTCGGCCGGACGATGCCGAGGGTCATGTCAAGCGCTAACGGCGGCGTGACATCGAGCGGCACCAGGACGCCGGAGCGCACGGCGGCGAGCATGGCAATGTCGGTCGCCGGTACGATCGCGTCGCTGGATGCGACGATCTCCCGCACCGTGCCCAGGTCATCGGCAATCAACGCAAACTGGTCGAGCACCGGCGCCGGCAAGTCATAGCGTTGCCCCAGCTGCATCAGCATGGACGGTTCCACATAACCGGTGGCGATCAATGGATACCGGCGCAACGTCTTGCTGTCGATTTCGCGTTCCGGGGCCAGCGGATGGCCGGTGCGGGCGTACCAGCCGAAGGTGCTGCGATGCAACGGCTCGACAGAGAGTTCCGGATGCCCCTGCACCATGCGGATGTCGCCAACGAAGAAGTCCAGCCGCTCGGCCAGCAGGGCGTCGAGCAGGCGGTCCGACGTTTCGATCAGGCTGCGCAGCCGCAAGCCGGGAGAGGTCGCGAGCAGCTCCGCCAGCATCGGCCGCAGTATCGGTTCCGCCAGCGACGAACCCATGCCCATCGTCACCGTACCGAGGTCGCCGGTGCGCATGAGGTCGAGCGTCCGGATCGCTTCTTTTTCGTCCAGCACCATCCGGCGCGCACGGGACGCGTAGGCGTGGGCGTACACGGTGGGTTGCAGCCGCCGGTCGCTGCGATCGAACAACGGTACGCCCAACCCGTCTTCCAGCGCGCGGATGCTGCGCGACAGCGCGGGCAGGCTCAGGTGGACGGTTTCCGCTGCCGCGAGCAGCGAGCCGCTCTCGAGCACCGCCAGAAAGTGGCGCAATTGCCGTGTGTTCATGGTGACTTGCAGAGTCTGCAACCCGATATCAATTTAGTTGCAATATACAGAAGTAATCGGCCTACCTACACTGCGCTCGTCTTCCCTTGCACGCCGAGCCATGCCAGCCGCACATTCTTCCCCCGCCCGTCGACCGGTCGTGGCCATCATCACCGACCGCATCGAACTGTATAACCACGTCGCCTATTCGGCCCTCGATGGCTACGTGCGTGCCGTCGCATCGGCGGCAGGGGCGCTGCCGCTGTTGCTGCCGGCCTGCCCGGAAGCCATGGACGCCGACACGCTGATCGAAGCGGTGGACGGCATCCTGCTGACCGGCAGCCCGTCCAACGTGGCCGCGGAGCGCTACGGTGCCGCGCCGCTGCCGGCGGCCACCAGGCAGGACCTGGCCCGCGACGCCACCGTGTTGCCCCTGCTGCCCCGACTGATCGCCGCAGGCGTGCCGCTGCTTGGCATCTGCCGCGGATTCCAGGAACTGAACGTGGTCTACGGCGGCACGCTGGAGCGCGCCGTGCACGACCAGCCGGGCCGGCTCGACCACCGGGAAGGCGACCACGAACGGCCGATCATGCAGTGGTACGAGGATCGCCACGCGATCCAGGTCGTGCCGGGCGGCCGGCTGGCGGCGATCGCGCCGGACAGTTCCTGCCTGGTCAACTCCCTGCACCACCAGGGCATCGAGCGCCTCGGCGACGGCCTGCGTGTCGAAGCCACCGCCCCGGACGGCCTGGTGGAGGCTGTGTCGGTCGCGGCAGCGCCGCAGTTCACGCTGGCTGTGCAATGGCATCCGGAAATGCGCGTGGGCGACAGCGCCCTGGCGCAGCGCATCTTTGGCGCGTTCGGCGACGCGTGCGCGCAGCGCGCGCGTGCCCGCGCCGGCATCGCGCCGGCCCTGGCCTGCAATTGAGTCCCCGTCCCCACTGTAGAAGCGCAGCACCCATGCACATCCTCGACCTCCGATCGCTCTTCAGCCGCAACTACGCCGAAGCGCGCGAAAAATTCCTCGGCGCCGCCGCGCGCCGTGGCCTGGCCGTGGAGTCGTTCGAACTCCCGATGCGTGGGGCCGATGGCGAGACACTGGCCACCGACGTCGTGCTCGACGGTCCGGCCGACGCGCGCAACCTGCTGATCGTCATCAGCGGCGTCCATGGGGTGGAAGGCTATTGCGGCTCCGCCATCCAGACCGGCTTGCTTGGGCTGGGCGCCACCCATGCGGCGCACACCGCGGTGCTGCATGTCCATGCGGTCAACCCGTACGGGTTCTCGTACTCGCGGCGCGCCACGCAGGAGAATGTCGACCTCAATCGCAACTTCGTCGACTTCTCGGCCCCGCTGCCGGTCAACGCGCCCTACGCGGAAATCCATGACCTGCTGCTGCCCGACGCGTGGCCGCCCGCCGACGCCAACGAGAGCGTGCTCGACAGCTACCGCCAGAAGGTTGGCCCACGTGGCTTCCAGCGCGCCGTGTCGCTGGGCCAGTACGCGTTTGCCGACGGCATGCACTTCGGTGGCCAGGAGCCGGCATGGAGCAACCTTACGTTCCGCCGCATCCTGCGCCGCTACGCCACGCAGTGCCGGCAGATCGGCTCCATCGACATCCACACGGGCCTTGGCCCGTACGGCGTGGGCGAGCGCATTTTTGCGTGCGTGGACACGGACGGCGCGCTCGAGCGCGCCCGCCGCGGGTGGGGCGACCAAGTGACGTCGGTCAATACCGGCAGCTCCACCAGCATCCCGATGACCGGGCCGATCCAGTACGCCTTGTACGAGGAATGCCCGCAGGCGGTCCAGACCAATGTCTGCCTGGAGTTCGGCACCTATCCGACGCAGCAGGTCATCGGCGCCATGCGCGCCGAACACTGGCTGCAGCGCCGCCGCAGCGCGGATACCAGGCAGGCCGCATCCATTCGCCAGACCCTGAAGGACGCCTTCTATCCGCAGGCCGACGACTGGCAGCGCGACATCTGGGAACAGGGATGCGAGGTATTCCTGGAGACCGTGCGCGGGCTCGCCGAGACCACCGCCGGCGTGGCCTGACTGCGCCGCCGCGCAGAACAACGACAGCAATGCATTACGGAGACAACATGCCCGCTTCCACCCTACTCGATACCGGACACCCACCCGCGCCGGCCGCCGCGCGCCCGGTGATCGGCCGCGCCGCCGTTGCCGCCGCCGTCGCCGGGAACGCGCTGGAGTTCTACGACTTCGTCATCTATGCCTACTTCGCTGTCTATATCGGGCGCGCGTTCTTTCCGGTCGGTGGCGAGTTCGGCAGCCTGCTGCTGTCGGCCGCCACCTTCGGCGTCGGCTTCTTTACCCGGCCGCTCGGCGCGATCCTGATCGGCGCGCTCGCGGACCGCGCCGGACGCAAGCCGGCCATGATCCTGACCGTCGCGCTTATCACCGTCGGCACGCTGGGCATGGCCGCAACCCCGAGCTATGCCTCGATCGGCATCGCGGCCCCGCTGATCGTGGTGGCATGCCGGCTCCTGCAGGGCCTGGCGCTGGGCGGCGAAGTCGGCCCCGCCACCGCGTTGCTGGTCGAAGCCGCGCCGCCAGGCCAACGCGCCCTGTATGCGAGCTGGCAACTGGCCAGCCAGGGCATCGCGGTCGCCGTGGGAGGCCTGCTGGGCGTGGCGGTATCGCTGTTGCTGACGGCCGAGCAACTGGCGGCGTGGGGATGGCGCGTGCCGTTCCTGATCAGCATCGTGCTGGTGCCCGTGGCCGTGAAGATCCGGCGCAGCCTGCCCGAGACCTTCGAGGCCGGCACCACCCACAGCACCGGCGAGATCCTTGGCGGCGTGGTGCGCCGCTATCGCAGCTACCTGGTCCTTGGCGTGCTCATGACGCTGGCCGGCGCGGTGTCGTCGCAGATCGGCAACTACATGACCACCTATGCCATCCAGACCCTGCACCTGCCCGCGACGCTGGCGCAAACCAGCGCGCTGGCAGGTGGCGCGCTGACCTTCGTGTTCGCGCTGCTGGGCGGCTGGCTGTGCGATCGCCGTGGCCGCAAGATCGTGCTGGTGCTGCCACGGGTGCTGCTGATGCTGCTGATCGTGCCGATGTTCTCGTGGCTGATCGCGGCGCCCAGCGCGTTCAGCTTCCTGACCGTGACGGCGGTGATCGCCGCGCTGACCGCCATGAGCGCGGCGGCGGCCATGGTCGTCATTCCGGAACTGCTGCCAGCGTCGTTCCGCAGCACCGGCATTTCCCTCGTGTACGCCATCGGCACGACGCTTTTCGGCGGCACCACGCAGTTCGCGGTGACCGGGCTGCTGGCCTGGACCGGCAACCCGATGTCGCCGGCCTGGTACCTGGCCGTCACCAGCCTCGTCAGCCTGGTGGCGATGTGGATGCTGCCCGAAACCCGCGATGTAGAAATCTGATGCGGCGCGGGATCGGTTGATCCCGCGCCGCCCCACCGTTCGCTCAGAAAAACACGGCCCCCGCCGGGGCCGCGGGGAAACGTCTCGCCCGCAACGACGATATGCAGAGACCAAGGGAGAATCCGTGAAGCGCTTTACCATGACCAGCCTTGCACTGGCGTGCCTCGGCACCGCCGCGCACGCCGAACAAGGCGTCACCCTCTACGGCAGCGTCGACGAGGGCATTGCCTACACCAGCAATGTCCGCGGCCATTCCCTGGTGGCCACCCAGGACGGCATCAACAAGGCGAATGCCCTCGGCTTTACGGGCTCGGAGGATCTGGGCGGCGGCAAGCTGGCCTTCTTCCGCCTGGAAAACGGGTTCTCGGTCGACACGGGTGCGCTCGGACAAGGCGGCCTGTTGTTCGGCAAGCAGGCATTGATCGGCCTCGGCGACCGGGACATCGGCGATATCTCGCTGGGTCGCCAGTACGACTTTGCCTATCAGATGCTGCGCTACCTGCCGTGCCTGCAGTGCGGCATCCACAGTGTGGAGAACGCCGACCTGGACCGCGTCTCCGGACAGCGCCTGAACGATTCCATCCAGTTCCTGAGCAAGGAATTCGGTGGGTTGCGTTTCGGGGGCATCTACAGCTTCGGCACGGACTCCGGCAATTCGTCGACCAACAAGGGCCGCGCCATCAGCGGGCTGGCCCAGTACAGTGCGGCAGCGTTTTCGGCTGGCGTTGCCTACACCGATATCAACGGTGCGCCGGTCTATGCGGGCCTGACGGGCGCCCCCGCCATGTTCGGCCGTTCGATCACGCCCGCCACCACGCTGTTTGCCGACAAGCAGCGCATTATTGCCACGGGTGCGTCGTACCAACTGCAGGCGCTGAAGCTCTCGGCGCTCTACACCAATACGGATCTCGCATTCGCCGGCCACCACTCGCGCGACCAGGTCCTCCACATGGGCGGCGAGTACCAGCTCAACGGCAACGTGCTGCTGTCGGGCAAGGTATCGCTCGACCGGCTCGACAGCTCGCGCTGGATCACGCTTTCCGCGGGGGTCGACTACCGGTTCTCGAAGCGGACCGACGTGTACCTAGACCTTCACACCCAGCGCGCCAGCGGCGCCGCGGGCACGGTGGCGTCGATCGCCATGGCGGGAACGTCCTCGACCGACAAGCAGTTCCTGTCGCGCGTCGGCATCCGGCACCTGTTCTGAACCCTGGCGCATTATCCGGGCCGCCCCCTCTGGGCGATGTGCGCCGAACCACAGGCGGCATGTAGGATGGAACCGGACAGCAGTCCGGCGGGCTTTAGGCCACCATTGCGGGAGCCCTATCGCCTATCCCTCCATGTCGCCATCCGGCCACCCCGCGAGCCCCGTCGTCGCGCCTGAACGGCGCGATATCTTCCGCACGCTCGTCGAAACGATTTCCGACTACGCGATTTTCCTGCTCGACACGGACGGCACGGTCATGAGCTGGAACCGGGGTGCGCAACGCATCAAGGGGTATGAGGCAGCGGAGATCATTGGCTCACATTTCTCGCGCTTCTATACCGAAGACGCCATCGCCCGTGGGTGGCCGCAGAAGGAGCTGGAGCTGGCCCGGCGGCATGGCCGCCTGGAAGATGAAGGCTGGCGCGTGCGCAAGGACGGCACCCGCTTCTGGGCCAATGTCCTGATCACCGCCTTGCACAACGAGGCCGGTGAAGTGATCGGCTTTGCCAAGGTCACGCGGGACATGACCGAGCAGATGAAAGGCGCGGCCAAGCTGCGGGAAAGCGACGAGACGTTCCGGCTGCTGGTGCTGAACGTCAAGGACTACGCGATCTTCATGCTCGACCCGCACGGCCATGTCATCAGCTGGAACGCCGGCGCGGCGCAGATCAAAGGCTACCTGAGCAGCGAGATCGTGGGCCGGCATTTTTCCGCGTTTTACCTGCCCGAGGATATCGCGGCCGGCAAGCCGGAAAGGCTGATCCAGCGAGCCCGCGAGGATGGCAGCGTACAGGACGAAGGCTGGCGGGTCCGCAAGGACGGCTCGCTGCTCTGGGCCAATGTCACGCTGACCGCCATCTACGACGAGCATCGCCAGCTGCGCGGCTTCGCGAAAGTGACCCGCGACATGAGCGAGCGCAAGAAGCTCGAAGAGGTTGAAGCCTCGGCGCAGCGCATGAAGGAATTCCTTGCCACCCTGGCCCACGAACTGCGCAACCCGCTGGCCCCGATGTACAGCGCCACGTCCGTCATGGAACGGGCGCCCGGGGACGAAGCGCTGGTCAGGGCCAATCTCGGCATCGTTGCGCGCCAGCTCAGGCACCTCACCCGGCTCGTGGACGATCTGCTCGACGTTGGCCGCATCGCCGCCGGCAAGCTCGAACTGCGCCGCTCGGTGATTGCCATCCGCGAGGTCATCGCGGCCGCCGTCGAGGGAAGCGCGCCGGCACTCGACGCCAGGGCGCAGCGCATCGTCATGGATCCGGACAACGTGGAGTTCCATGTCTTCGGCGATCTCACGCGGCTGGCGCAAGTGCTGCAGAACCTGCTGATCAACGCGTCCAAGTTTTCGCCGGAAGGGACCACGATCACGCTGCGCACCCAGATCAACGGGCGCACCGGGCAGGTTTCCATTAACGACCAGGGTTGCGGCATCGCTCAGGAGGCCCTGTCAAAAGTGTTCAACCTGTTCGTGCAGGGCGGCGAGCCAGGCCAGACCGGCACTGGCGGACTCGGTATCGGATTGTCGTTGTGCCGCTCGATCATCGAGCTGCACGAAGGCTCGATTACCGCGGCGAGCCCGGGCGTCGGCCTGGGCAGCACGTTCAGCGTCAGGCTGCCGATCGTCACCGAGCGGAACGCATCTGCCGCGCCGCTCATCGCTCGTCCCCGTGCCGGGCTCAACATCCTGGTGGTCGACGACAATCGCGATGCGGCCGATAGCATGGGGCTGCTGCTCCAGATGACCGGCCATGCCATCAAGGTAGCCTATGACGGCGTCACCGCCCTGCGCAGCGTGGAAGGCTTCACGCCGGACGTGGCGCTGATTGACCTTGCCATGCCCGATATGGACGGCTTCGAACTCATGCGCGAGCTGCGCGACTACGCGCACCTGCACCACACCCGTTTCTACGCCCTCACGGGTTTTTGCGAGCCTGGCATCAAGGAAGAAACGTCGCAGGCCGGCTTTCACGGACACATCGTCAAGCCGGTCGATATCGACGCGCTGGCCGAGATCCTGCGCAGCGCCGACGGCGATCCTGCCAGGTGACGTCCGGCCGAACCCTGGCTGTTTCCGCCTTCACTTCGGCTTGCGCGGAAAATACGTCACCGGCAAGTATTCATTGGCGGCGGCCTTGACGGGCCAAGCTCGCGGCGATTGCGGTCGGGCCGGCGGTCAGCGCCGGAGCTTCGACTGGTTCAGCGCCACGGCGGCCTGGATCAGTGCCTTCAGCGCCGTCTCGTCAATGTCCTCGCCCTCGTGCAGATCGATCGCGCGCCGGGTATTCCCTTCCAGGCTCGAATTGAAAAGCTGCGAAGGGTCCGGCAGCGACGCCCCTTTGGCGAAGGTCATCTTCACGACGCTCTTGTAGGTCTCTCCGGTACAGAGGATACCGGCGTGCGACCACACCGGAACGCCCCGCCACTTCCACTCCTCGACCACGTCCGGATCCGCGGCCCGGATGAGCTTGCGGATGCGGGCGAGCATTTCGCCGCGCCAGTCGTCCAGCTCACGGATTCTCTCGTCGATCAGTTGGGAAGGAGACTTGCCGTCCTGCACCTCGGGGTTCTTCATGTCCGTGCTCCTAAAGCCAAGGCGCATTCTAGCTTTCCCAGAGCGCCGCAAGGCTCGGCCGCGCCGCGGGTGTCGGTGTCCGGCAGACAGAGGTCCCGTGATCTGTTTGCCGCGGTCAGACATGCACCGGCGCAAGCGAGCGGCAACCGTGCAGGCGCCTTCTCTGTTTTTTTCTTTATCTTCAAAGACTTGAAGATGATTTTCAGGCCTGGTCCGCGGGCTGGCACACCCCATGCGTATATGACCTCGAGCGCAACACCAGATGCTCTCTAACCCAAGCCAGACCAGCCACCCAAGGAGTTACATCATGTCCCTCACCATCCAGAACCTGCCCCTCGAACAAGACCTGGACCATGCCGAGATGGGCGCCGTGCGCGGCGGCAGCCTGTTCCTGAACAATGGCGTCAACGCGATCCTCGGCGGCGCCGGCGTGTCCTTCGCCAGCCCCAACATCATCGTGGCCCCGGTCACGCAGGTCGATGCCTCG
>NZ_JBYOJS010000037.1:0-20123 GCF_057798895.1 Cupriavidus sp. 22TCCZM04-2 | reverse complement strand
CCCTCCATGTCAGGATAGTTGTCGCCTCGCTGCCTTTCGATGAAGGACAATGGGGGGCGGTAACGGTTGGAAGATGAAGCCTTATCCGGCGGAGTACAAAGAATGGGTGGTCGAGCAGATGAAGCCGCCCTTGAACCGGTCGGTGGCGGAGTTGGCCAGGGAGACAGGCATTACAACGGTGTGCCTGCGCAACTGGCGCAACGCGGCCCGAGAGCAAGGAAAGGTTGTGCCAGGCAACGGCAAACAAAGTGATAAGTGGTCCAGTGCGGACAAGTTCCGAGTGGTGCTGGAGACGGCGCCCCTGAGTGAGGCGGAGCTGTCCGAATACTGCCGCAGGAAGGGTATTCAGCCGGAACAGATCCGGGCGTGGCGGGCCGCGTGCGAGCAGGCCAATGCCAAGACACCAGACAAGCCTGACCTGGCGCAGCGCCGCGAGGAACAGGCGGCTCAGAAGCGGATCCGGGATCTTGAGCGCGAACTCAAGCGCAAGGATGCGGCGCTGGCTGAGACAGCAGCGCTGCTGGTGCTGAGAAAAAAAGCCGAGGCGATCTGGGGAAGGGACGAGGAAGACTGATCAACGTCTCGGATCGCCGCGATGCCATTGCGTTGATCGATGAAGCGGTAAAGAGCGGTGCACGCCAGTCCAGGGCCTGCGAGGAACTGGACTTGAGTGAGCGCACCTTGCAGCGCTGGCGCCATGCGCCAGAGGATGGCCGCCCGGGAGCGCAGCGCCCGGTGCCGGCGAACAAGCTCAGCGAGGCAGAACGGCAGGCCGTGCTGGCAGCGGCCAACCAGCCTGGCTACGAGAGCCTGACGCCGCACCAGATCGTGCCGAAGTTGGCCGACGAGGGCCGCTACCTGGCGTCGGAATCGACGTTCTACCGTGTGCTTCGGGCTGCAGGGCAGAGCCGGCGACGTGGACGCAGTCACAATGCCAAGCCCCGCGCGCCGACCACGCATCGTGCAGACGGTGCCAATCAGGTGTGGTGCTGGGACATCACGTGGATGCCCACTACGGTGAAGGGTCGCTTCTTCTACTGGTACATGATGCAGGACATCTACAGCCGCAAGCTGGTGGTCAATGAAGTGCACGAGAGCGAGTCGGTGGAGCATGCCCGCCGGCTGCTCGAACTGGGCTGTCTGCGCGAGCAAACGGCTGGGCGGCCGCTGGTGCTGCACTCTGATAATGGCAGCGTCATGAAGGGGCTGAGCATGCGCGCTGCGATGCAGGATCTGGGCGTGGTGCCGTCATACAGCCGCCCACGCGTGAGCAACGACAACGCCTATGCCGAAGCGTTGTTCCGTACGGCCAAGTACTGCCCGCTGTGGCCCGAGAGGCCATTCGATACGCTGGAACAGGCGCGTGAATGGGTGCATCGGTTCGTGCGTTGGTACAACGAGGAGCACCGTCACAGCGGGCTGAAGTATGTCACGCCGAACCAGCGGCACCGCGGGGAAGCGATACCCCTGCTGGCGCGACGAATGGTGGTGTATCAGGCTGCGCGCGCCCGGCACCCGCAGCGCTGGTCGCGGGGAATCCGGAATTGGAAGCTGGATCCAGTGGTCTACCTGAACCCCGAGCGGGCTGAGCTGGAGCCTAAGGAGTACCGGAAAGCAGCATAGCGGCGGACGCGACAACTACCTTGACACACGCCGCTCGGACAAAAAGTGACTCGCCGGCTACGCCGGCGAAACAGCGGCGCTTGCCAAGCACGACAACCCTACCTCGCAGCACCAAAAAGACCCAAAACCTTGAAGGAGACAACCCCATGCTACTGAAAGACAAAATCGTCATCGTATCCGGCATCGGCCCCGGACTGGGCATCAAGCTCGCAGTGGAAGCCGCGCGCGAAGGTGCCCGCGCCGTGGCCATCGCCGCTCGCACCGCGGCGAGGCTGGACGAAGCCCAGGCCCGCATCGACGCACTGGGCGCCGACTGCGAAGTGCTCAAGGTCGTGACCGATATCACCGACCGCGTCCAGTCCCGCCACCTGGCCACCGAGACCATGCGCCGCTTCGGCCGCATCGACGCACTGGTCAACAGCGCCTACCAGCACGGCAATTTCCCCGAGCCGGTGGAAGCCGCCGACCTCGACGTCTGGCGCCAGGTGTTCGACACCAATGTGTTCGGCACCATGACGCTGACGCAGGAGGTGGCAGCGCTGATGAAGCCGCAGGGCGGCGGCGCCATCGTGATGATCAACACCCAGGCCACGCGCAAGCCGATGCCCGGCGAGTCGGGCTACGCAGCCTCCAAGGGCGCGCTGGCGGTGGCGGTCAAGTACCTGGCGCGCGAACTCGGTCCGCACGGCATCCGCGCCAACAGCGTCTTCATGGGCTGGATGTGGGGCGCGCCGGTGCAGGGCTACGTGCGCCATGCCGCGGCCGAGCAAGGCGTCAGCGAGGACGCTATCATCGCACCGGTGGCTTCACAGATCGCACTGGGCCGCATGCCGACAGACGACGACTGCGCGCGCGCAGCGCTGTTCCTGGTGTCGGACTACGCCCGGGCGATCACCGGAGCCTCGCTGGATGCCAACGGCGGCGATTTCATGCCCTGACCCGCGACCCCTGAGCCCCCGAGCCATAGCCATGACCCGCTACATTGCCTTCAACGGCGACGCCGACGGCCTGTGCGCCCTGCAGCAGCTGCGCCTGGCGAACCCGGGCGACGCGACCCTGGTCACCGGTGTCAAGCGCGATATCCGGCTGCTGGAGCGCATCGGCGCCGCGCCGGGCGACGCCGTGAGCGCGCTGGATATCTCGCTCGACCAGAACCGCGACGGCCTGTTGCGGCTGCTCGCGGCCGGTGCAAGCGTGGAGTACTTCGACCACCACCATGCCGGCGAGCTGCCGGCGCATGCCGGCCTGCGCGCCCATATCGACGAGGGGCCGGAGGTCTGCACCTCCATCCTGGTCGACCGCTACCTCGGCGGGCGCCACCGGCGCTGGGCGATCACCGCCGCGTTCGGCGACAACCTGGCTCCCGTGGCCCGCGCGCTGGCGGCGCAGGCCGGGCTGGATGCGGACCAGACCGCCGTGCTGGAGCGCCTGGGTACCTGCCTGAACTACAACGCCTATGGCGAGTGCCTGGCGGATCTGCATTTCGATCCCGCCGAGCTGGCGCGCCACATGCTGCCGTTCGAGGATCCGCTCGCATTCGCGGCGCAATGCGGGGCCTATGCGGCGTTGTGCGACGGCTACGAGGAGGACATGGCGCACGCGCGGCGGCTGTCTCCCGCGCACGAGGTGCCCGGTGCCGCGCTGCTGGTGCTGCCCGACGCGCCCTGGGCGCGGCGCGCGATCGGCGTGCTGGCCAATGAGCTGGTGCGCGGGCGCCCCGGCGACGCGATCGGCCTGCTGTCGCCGAAATCCGGCGGCGGCTTCGCCGTCAGCGTGCGGGTGCCGGCGCACAGCGCTACCGGCGCGGCCGATTTCTGCCGCGGCTTCGAGACCGGCGGCGGCCGGCGCCTGGCCGGTGGCATCAACCACCTGGCCGACGCCGAGGTGGACCGCTTCACCCGCAGTTTCGCCGATTGTTTCGGCGGGCTCGCCGTTGTCAGCCCGGCGGGACAAACTCCGTAACCTCCAGCTCGAATCCGGTGACGGCGCGGTACGGCACCGGATGGCTGAGCAGGCGCAGCTTCTGCACGCCCACATCGCGCAGGATCTGCGCCCCGACTCCCAGCGCGCGTTGCGCGAACGCCGGCGCGGGTGCGGCCGAGGGTGGCGCGGCCAGCCGGTCCAGCCGCTGCTGCGGCGACTCGCGTTCGTCCAGCAGCACCAGCACGCCGCAGCCCTCGGCGCCGATGCGCGCGAGCGAACGTTCCAGGTTCCAGGCAGGGTGGGCCGGCGTGCCGAAGCCGAGCACGTCTCGCTGCATTTCCACGGTCTGCACGCGCGTGAGCACGGGCTCGCACGGGTCGGGCTTGCCCAGTACCAGCGCGAGATGGAGCGCGTCGACCGGCGCGTCGTGGTAGGCATGCACGGTGAAGCGGCCGTAGGGCGTGTCGAGTTCGCGCGATTGCGTGCGGTGCAGCGCGCCCTCGGTCAGCAGGCGGTGGTGGACCAGTCCGCTGACCGACACCACCGGCAGGCCATGGCGCCGGGCGTAGGCAAGCAGGCCGGGGCCGCGCAGCAGTTCGCCGTCATCATCGAGCAGCATGGCATAGGCGCCGGCCGCGACGCGCCCGGCCAGCCTCGGCAGGTCGGAGCAGGCCTCGGCGAAGCCCGCGCGGCGCAGCACGCCGTCCGGCTGCGCCACTACCGGGAAGATGTGCCCCGGCTGGACCAGGTCCCGGGGGGGGGGGGGGGCCGCCCCCCCCCCCCCCCCCCGCCCCCCCCCCCCCCCCCCGCCCCCCCCCCGGGTCTGTGGGCCCCGGGGGCCCCCGGGCCCCGGGGGGCCCCCGCCCCCCCCGCCGCAACGCGCAGCGTCAGGGCCCGGTCCGCGGCGGAAATGCCGGTGCTGACGCCAGTGGCCGCCTCGATCGACACCGTGTAGCGTTCGCGCTGGCGCTGGTTGGCCGCCATCGGCGGCAGTTGCAGCCGCTGGCGGCGCGCTTCGGTGATGGCCATGCACACCAGGCCGCGCGCCTCGGCGGCCATGAAGTTGACGTCGGCCTCGGTGGCGCGCTCGGCCGCGACCAGTACGCAGCCGGTGGCTTCCCCGGTTTCGTCCTCGATCACGAGCACGCGCTGGCCCGCGGCGAGTGCCGCGAGCACGTCGGCCATCGGGGGCAGTGCGCTGGGCGTGCTCATGCTGCCTCCTGCTGGCTGGCGCCGCTGTTGTCACCCCAGGCCTGTCGCAGCGCCGCCGCCGCCGCATCGAGCGCCTCGCTGGCGGCGTCGATCGCGCCCTGCATGCTCATGAAGCCATGGAACTGCCCGGGCCAGCGCCGCACCGTGGCGTTGCCGCCGGCGCGCTGCAAGGCCTCGCCATAGGCTTCGCCCTGGTCGCGCAGCGGATCGAATTCCGCGGTGATGATGGTGGCAGCCGGCAGGCCGTGCAAATCGCGCTGGTGCAGCGGGCTGGCGCGCACGTCGGTGGCATCCGCGCGATGGGCCAGGTACTGGGCGCGGTACCAGTCCAGTTCCGCCGCGCTGAGGAAGTAGCCCTCGCTGCATGCGCGGTAGCCGGCGCTGCCGGTGGCGGCGTCGGTGCAGTCCAGGTAGGGGTAGAGCAACAGCTGGTGGCGCAACGCGATGGCGCTGCCACGCAGCTGCTGGCTTGCCACGGCTGCCAGGTTGCCGCCGGCGCTGTCGCCGGCCACGGCTATCCGGGCCGGGTCGGCGCCCAGTTGCGCCGCATGCGCGGCGGCCCAGCGCACGGCCGCGACGGCGTCTTCGGCGGCGGCCGGAAAGCGTGCCTCGGGTGCCAGGCGGTAGTCCACCGACAGCACCAGCGCACCGCCGCGGCGCGCCAGGGTGCGGCAGATATTGTCGTGCGAATCGAGCCCGCAAAGGACAAAGCCGCCGCCGTGAAAATAGACCAGCAGCGGCAGCCCCGCGCTGTCGTCGGGCCGGTAAAGGCGCGCCGGCAGCGGCCCGTCGGCGCCCTCGATGGTGAGGTCCTGCTGCGCGGCGATGGCGTCACCGGGGGCGAAGCCCGGCATGGCCGCCAGCGCGGCGCGGTAGTCGGCGGCGCGCAGCGTCGTGAAATCGGGGCGGGGCATGGCGGCCATGGCGTCAAGCATGGCGCGGGCCTGGGGGTCGAGCGGCATGGTGTCTCCTCGAATGCTGTGTGGATATCTGGTTCAGAGCGCGAACGCCGGCGGCGTGCCCGCGGCAATGCCTTGTGCGCGTGCCTGGGCCGCGTGTACTGCCTGCTCGTGCGGCAGGATCCAGAACTTGCCGGCGGCCACGCCATCGAGGATCACGCGCGCGGCCTCGTCCGGGGTCAGGCCGGCGGCAATGCCGCTGCGCAGCGCGCCGTTCATCTGGTTCACCTCCTGCGGTCCCGCGCCGTTCAGGTCCCCGGCAATGCCGGTGGCCACCGGGCCGGGGCAGACCACCGAGACCTGGATCGGCAGGCCCGCCGCCTGCAGTTCCATCGCCAGTCCTTCGCTCAGTGCCACCACGCCCTGCTTGGACAGCGTGTAGGGCGCGAGCCACGGGCCGACGGCCAGGCCGGCCATCGACGCCACGTTGACGATGTGTCCCGCGCCTTGCGCCGCCATGCGCGGCACGAAGCAGCGCAGCGCGTGCAGCACGCTCCACAGGTTGACGCGCAGCACGCGCTCGAACACCTCGGGCGCCAGCTCCCAGCAGCGGCCGGTGGCGAGCACGCCGGCGTTGTTGATGAGCAGGTCGATGCGGCCCAGGCGCAGGAAGCTCTCAGTGCACAAGTGCTCGATCTGCCGCGCGTCGGACACATCGGTGGGAATGGCGATCACGGTCGCCCCGTTGCCGGCAAGCGCCGCGCGCGTCGCTTCGAGCGCATCGGCGTCGATATCCGCCAGCGCCAGCGCATACCCCTGCGCCGCAAGGGCATGTGCCAGCGCGCGGCCGATGCCGCCGCCGGCTCCGGTGATCACTGCGGCCTGCAGCCGCGGGTTTGCCGCCATGGTGGTCGTTCTCCGTGAAAAGACGGCGGCGCGGATCGCCGCCCATGGCTGTCTTTTAGCGGCAGCCCGCCCGCGCGGCATCGTCTGTTTGGGTAGTGCGTGGCGGCTCTGTGGGCTGGCTGGGGGTTTGCCCCTGGCCGGGTAAGCCGGGGTCTGTCCTTAGTCTGTTTGGAGTATGTGCTCGCGCCGCCGTGGCGTGAGGATTTGCCTTGTCCCGCAGGACTAGTCCGGCCCGCATGCGATGCCGTTCTGGACTAGGGCAAACCATGAAGGCAAGGGGCAAGCCGCGACGCCTTGCCGTCCCTATGAATTCGCGGCAAAAAAAGGGCCAGAGAGCCCGCAGCGGGCCAGCCGCGCGGCATGTCCGACGCGCTGCGCGCGCCACAATGGAGACAGAGGAAATGCTGATGGAGGTTAGCCAGAACCAGGCGGCCGCACACCTGTTTGCGCAAACCACGGTGTCGCTGTCGGAATTCAGCGCCTTGCTGGGCGATATCTACCAGGGCCCGATGGAGCAGGTGCCGTGGGGCAAGGCGCTGGAGCACATCCGACGCCAGCTCGACGCCAACTATGCCACGCTGATCCTGCGTTCGCCGGCCACGGACCGGCCCGGTCTGATGGTCAATGTGTCCGAGCACGGGGGCTCGACGCTCGCGGGCGAGACCTCCTACAACAACTACTACTACGCGCTCGATCCGTTCATCGGCCTGCCGTCGGACCGCGTGGTGACGATCGACGAGCACCTTGGTCCGGGCGTCTGGTGCCAGAGCGAGATCTACCAGCAGTTCCTCAAGGACATCGGTATCCGCTACATCCTGGGTGCCGACCTGCGCACCGATGACGGGATCGAATGCCGCTTCCGCGTTTGCCGCAATATTGACAGCACGAACTTCTCTGCCGCGGACAAGGCGCTGTGCACCGCGCTGCTGCCGCACCTGAAGCGCGCGGTGGACCTGCACTCGCGCATAGACGTGGTGGAATCGGAGCGCACGGTCTATGCCAGCGCCATCGACCGCATGCTGGTCGGCATGGTGATCCTGGATGAGTCCGGCACCATCATCAAGACCAATGCGGCCGCGGACGAGATCCTTGGCGCCAGGGACGGCATCCGCGCTTCCAAGGGCGGGCTCGACGTGGAATACGGGCAGGAGAACCGCAAGTTCCAGCGGCTGCTGCGCCAGGCGACGATGGGCCACCTCGGCACCACGCCGGCGCTGATGGAAGCGATGTCGATCACGCGCCCGTCGGGCAACGCCAGGCTGGGCGTGCTGATCCGCACGATTCCGCTCAGCGAGTGGTCGGAGGACAACCGCAAGCGTCCGGCATGCGTGGTGTTCATCCGTGATCCGGAGCGGCGCTCGCAGGCGTCGCACGACGTGGTGCGGCAGCTGTTTGATTTCACGCCAGCGGAGACGCAGCTGGCGCTGCAGCTTGCCAATGGTCTTACGCTCGATGAAGCCGCTGATGAACTCGGTATCAGCAAGAACACGGCACGCGCGCACTTGCGTGCGATCTTTTCCAAGACTGGGGTGACTCGTCAGGCTACGTTGGTGAGGATGCTGTTGAGTAGTGTGATTTCGTTGGGGTGAAGGTTGGTTCTTGGGGGGATTTGGTTGGCGTGCTTGGCAGGCGCTGCTGTTTCGCCGGCTCGGCCGGCAGGGTTTTGATTGAGCGGAAGTTATCGCTCTTGGCAGGCGCTGCTGTTTCGCCGGCGCAGCCGGCGAGTCACTTTTGTCTCGCGACAAAAGTAACCAAAAACGCGTTTTCGTGGTCGACGAACGGCCCATGGTGGTGAAGACGGTACAGGGCATAGCCACACTGCCTGCCGCGTAGATGATCAGGATAGACACGTCAGATGAGCGAACCCGGATTACTTGGTGGCTCCTCCTAACCAGGCCATCGGTCGGACGCCTACGGCTGCGCTGCGCGCGGCTCCGCTGAAAACAGTAAGGACAATATGGGGAAGTGGCGGAAGGGACGGGAGAGACGGGAAGCACCGCACCAGCGACGTTGATGCCCCGCGCATACCGAACATGACACGCGCACAGCGCAGCCGTAGGCGTCCCACCACTGACGCTATTGGAACGCTGTACCCGAGTCTGGTCGGGGATCGTTGAAAAGCCGGGTAACGTCAGCCACTGTCCCTGACTCACCGCGCGTAGCCGGGTGGAACGACTGACCACCGTGACAGGCGTCCAAAGCCGTTTGAACCACTGCCGCCGTGAAATTGATGCCAGCGGCCAGCGACGCGTTTTTCTGCCTACTCTTTTGTCGCTCGGACAAAGGAGTAGGTCGCCGGCTGCGCCGGCGAAACAGCGCCACCTGCCAAGCCCCACACACCAATCAACACTTCCCACTGAGCACCAGCGCAAAACCCTCCGGGGTCTCCAGCACCGCGCGTGTCTCATGCGGGCCCTGCGCCGCAGGCAGCGTCACAGTAGCACCGGCGCCCACCAGCCGCGCGATCGCGGCGCCGATCTCCTGTCCTTCCTCGATCCTGAACGCCAGCGCCGGCTGGTCCACCAGCCTCTCTTCGCCGGCCACGAGCGCCAGCGTCAACGCGCCCGCGTCGAGCGCGCAATAGCGGTCGCCATCGCGGAATTTCACGGACAGGCCGAGTGCTTCCGTGAAGAACGGCAGCGCGGTGTCGATGTCCGCAACGGGGTAGAGCAAAAGTCTGGCTTGCATGGTCTCCTTGTCCCTTCGATGAACGGGCGGGTTGCCCGTGGCCAATGATAGGGATGCGCCATCGAGTGCTCATAATCCAATCAGACGATGTTGCAACGCCTTGCGCCGACCAAACTGCAAGCACACAGGCCGCTTCCGGCCCGAGGCGCGGCACCCGGCGGCGTCCCGGCGGCGGTCCTGGACCATCAATAGAAGGAAGGGGACTGCAATGCGTTTTTCGCTGATCTATGAAGCACAGACCGTCGATGCCTCGCGCGCCGGCGACCACAAGGTGTTCGATGAAATCATGGAACAAGTGGTGCTGGCCGAGGACATGGGCTTCGACGTGGTCTGGGCGGTCGAGCACACCGCGCTCACCAACTACGCGCACATGAGCGCACCGGAGACATTCCTGGCCTTCGTCGCCGGGCGCACGCAGCGCATCGGCATCGGCCATGGCGTGGTATGCCTGCCGCCCGCGATGAACCATCCGGTCAAGGTGGCCGAGCGCATCGCCACGCTCGACATCCTCTCCGGCGGCCGCGTGCACTTCGGCGTGGGCAAGGGCGGTACCCAGCAGGAGGCCGGCACCTTCGGCTACGACCTGAACACCCTGCACCCGATGATCGACGAGTCGATGTACCTGATCCCGAAGATCCTGACGCAGGACGAGATCGAGCACGACGGCGAGTTCATCAAGATCCCGCGCCGCCCGATCCATCCGAAGCCGCGCCAGGACCCGCATCCGCTGATGTACCTGGCCTGCACCAATGCCGAGACGCTGCAACGCGCCGGTGCGCGCGGCATGGGCGCCCTGGTGCTCGGCTTTGGCGGCCCGGAGGATGTCGCCAAGAAGAATGAAATCTACCGCAGCGCGTGGGAGAGCCGCAAGGCCGAGGACCAGGTCGGCTTCCGCCCGCATCAGCACCTGGCGGCACTGTGCCCGACCATCGTGCTCGACGATGGCCTGGCCGCGCGCAAGATCGGCATCAAGGGGCAGCGCTATTTCATGGAGTCGCTGTCGTACTGGTACGCCGGCGGCGAGCGCCCCGACCCGTCGAAGTGGGACGACGAGCACGTCACCGCCACCGACGCGCAGGGCAAGGCCGTCATCAACACCAAGTTCGCCTCCGAGAAGGTCTCGGTGGACTTCAGCGACCCGTCGATGATGATGCTGAACCCGAACCACGCCTACGGCACCGTGGAGGACTGCATCGGCTACGTGCAGCGCCTGATCGACGCCGGCGCCGACGAGATCCTGTTCATCTGCCAGATGGGCACGGTGCCGCAATGGGCGCAGCTCGAAACCATCCGCAATATCGGCGAGCACGTGATCCCGCACTTCCGCAAGCAGGGCCGCAAGCTGAGCGCGGTGGCCTGATCGCGAAGCGCTGGCTTCGCCAGGGCTTGGCTTGCTCCCCTCTCCCGCTTGCGGGAGAGGGGCCGGGGGGTAGGGCAGGCGCATGCACGAAGCGCTGCATGAATAGCTAGTCCCATCAGACGATGGCACCTCGCCCGCCCGATGCAAACATCAACGCCAGCCACAAAACAAAGCTAAAGGAGACCCGCGGTGCCTCAACACAACGACCCCAAGGACCTGGCCGCACGCCTGATCGCGCGCGCCGAACAGATGATTCCCGCGCTGGCCGGCCGCGCCGAACAGGCCGAAGCCGAGGGGCGCATCCCCGCCGAGACCATCGCCGAGATGCAGGCCGCGGGCTTCTTCAAGGTGCTGCAGCCGCGCCGCTACGGCGGCTACGAGCTCGATCCGCAGACCTTCTTCCGCATCCAGATGGCGCTGGCCAAGGGCTGCATGTCCACCGCCTGGGTCTACGGCGTGGTCGGCGTGCACAACTGGCAGCTCGCGCTGTTCGACGAACGCGCGCAGAAGGAGGTGTGGGGCAACGACCCCGCCACGTTGATCGCCTCGACCTATATGCCGGTTGGCAAGGTCACGCCAGTCGAAGGCGGCTACCGCTTCTCCGGCCACTGGAAGTTCTCCAGCGGCAGCGAACTGTGCGACTGGATCTTCCTGGGCGGCCTGGTGCCGCCGGCCGAGCCGGGCGGCGCCTATGACTACCGCACCTTCCTGCTGCCGCGCTCCGACTACAAGATCGTGCGCAACTGGGACGTGCTGGGGCTGCGCGCGACCGGCAGCCACGACATCGTGGTCGATGACGTGTTCGTGCCGGACTACCGCACCCATCGTGCCGTCGATGGCGCCATGGGCACCAGCCCGGGCCTGGCGATCAACGACGTGCCGCTGTACCGCCTGCCGTTCGCGCAGATTTTCGTGCGCGCGGTGTGCACCGCCTGCATCGGCGCGCTGGAAGGCACGCTTGACGATTTCATCGGCTATGCGGACGGCCGCGTCAGCAGCAACGGCGGCAGCAAGACCGCGGAGGACGGTGGCGCGCAAATGGCCTGCGCCAACGCACAGGTGGCCATCGACGAGATGCGCACTGTCCTGGAACGCAACTTCAACGAACTGCTTGCCGTCGCGCGTGACGGCGGACAGGTGCAGACGCCGCGCCGCCTGCATTTCCGCTACCAGTCGTCGCAGGTGGCCGAACGCTGCGCGCAGCTCGCCAACGGCCTGCTGCGCTATGCCGGCGGCAACGGTATCTACCGCTCGAACCCGATGGTGCGCCGCTTCCTGGACCTGCACGCCGCGCGCGCCCACTACGCCAACAACCTGGACCGCTTCGGCCAGAACCTGGGCGGCGTGATGATGGGCCGCGCCAACACCGACTTCTTCATCTGAAGCCGGCCGACGGCAAGGGAGCACATCATGACTCAGAGCACAGCGCGCATGCAGCCGAAGGAGTTTGACGTGGTAGTGGTCGGCTCGGGTGCGGGCGGCATGCTGGCCGCCTGCCGGGCCGCCGACCGCGGGCTGTCGGTAGTGGTACTGGAAAAGAGCAGCCAGTACGGCGGCACCTCGGCGGTGTCGGGCGGCGGCATCTGGATTCCGCTCAACCACCATATCGCGCCGGCCGGTGGCCAGGACGACTATGCCAAGGCGCTGGAGTACGTGCTCGCGTGCACCGGCGAGCATGGCGACGCCCAGCGCATCCGCGCCTATCTCGAGCACGCGCCGCGCATGCTGCAGTACCTGGAGCAGCAGGCCGGCGTGCGCTATTACACGCTGCCGCGCTACGCGGACTACTTCCAGAAGGAACCGGGCGCGATGCCGGGCTACCGCGCACTGGATCCGATGCCGTTCGACGGCGCGCGGCTGCGCGAGGAATTCGACCGTTTGCGCCCGCCGTCGCCTGGCACGCTGGTCGGCGGCCGCGTAGCCGTGACCTCGCGCGAGGCGCACGCGCTGCTGTGCCGCTCGCCCGGCTGGTTCGGCCTGGCGGTGCGCCAGTTCGCCCGCTACTGGCTCGATTTCGGCTGGCGCCGCAAGACCCGGCGCGACCGCCGGCTCACGCTCGGCAACAGCCTGACCGGCGGGCTGCGGCGGGCCATGATGGATCGCGCGATCCCGCTGTGGCTCGATACCGCGCTGCAGGACCTGATCGTGGAAAACGGCATGGTGCGCGGCGTGCGCGCGCTGCAGGACGGGCGCGTGGTGGAGATCCGCGCGTCACGTGGCGTGATCCTCGCCGCCGGCGGCTTCGAGCGTAACCAGGCCATGCGCGAGCAATACCTGCCGCAGCCGACCCGGACCGACTGGAGCGCCACGCCGCCGAACAATACCGGCGATGCTATCCGAGCGGGACAGGCTGCCGGTGCCGGCGTGGCGCTGATGTCCCATGTCTGGGGCGCGCCTACGGTCCATGTGCAGGGCGAGGAGAAGCAGCGCGCGCTCTTCATCGAGCGCGCCATGCCCGGTTGCCTGGTGGTGAACGGAAACGGCCGGCGCTTCGTCAACGAGGCCGCGCCGTACTCCGAATTCGTGCCCGCCATGTACCGCGATCATGAAAAGACCGGCTGCAGCGTGCCGGCCTGGATGGTGTTCGACGCCACGTTCCGGCACAAGTACCCGTGCGGCCCGATCCTGCCGGGCTCGGTCATGCCGGACCGCAGCATTCCGGCCAATATGTCCGGCATCCTGGTGCGCGCCGATTCGCTGGCCGAACTGGCACGGCAGATCGGCGTCGATGCCGACGGGCTTGCGGACAGCGTTGCGCGCATGAACCGCTACGCCGCCACGGGCGTCGACGAGGAATTCGGCAAGGGCGACAACGTATTCGACACCTACTACAGCGACCCGGCGGTGCAACCGAACCCGTGCCTGGCGCCGATCGGCAAGGCGCCGTTCTATGCCGTGCGGCTCGATGCCGGCGATATCGGCACCAAGGGCGGGCTGGTGACCGATGCCAGCGCGCGCGTGCTGCGCGAGGACGGCAGCGCTATTACGGGTCTGTTCGCCATCGGCAATACCAGTGCCTCGATGATGGGCACCAGCTATCCCGGCGCGGGCGCCACCCTGGGCCCCGCCATGACCTTCGGCTTTATCGCTGCCGACCTGCTCTCGCAGCGGGCCCCGCAGCCGGCCGCCGAGCACCACGCTCAAACCGTACAGGAGGCCTCATGAGCGCCAATCCCGAAACCAGCGCCGCGCTGCGCGACGACATGCTGATGGCGATGCGCCGCATGGCGCGCTCGGTGGCGGTCATCAGCTGCCGCGAGGGCGAGCGCCGCTATTCGATGTCCGTGACCGCGGTCGATTCGCTGTCGGCGGATCCGCCTTCGCTGCTGATCTGCATCAACCGCAACTCGTCGATCTATCCGCCGCTCGATGCCGGCGCGGATTTCTGCATCAATCTGCTCGCGGCGGACCATCGCGACATCGCGGTGGACTGCAGCGGCCGCCTCAAGGGCGAGGAGCGCTTCACCAGCGGCGAGTGGGAAGACGACGTGCTCGGCGTGCCGTGCCTGCGCAACGCCCAGGCCAACCTGGTGTGCAGCCAGGACGGCCGCTTTGACTACGGCACGCACGCGGTCTTTATCGGGCGGTTGCGCGAGGTGCGGCTGGCGGGCGAGGTGTCGCCGCTGGTCTACGTCGACGGCGCCTACACCACGTCCGCGCCGCTGAGCGCGCTGTGCCCGGCCTGAACCGGCAGCGCAGGACCATGAGTGCCGGTTCCGCCATGCCGGCCGCCACCTGACACAACAGCCTGCCGCCAGGCGGCAGGCACACACCAACGAGGAGATTTCCCATGAGCCGACGTACTGAAGGCAAGATCGCAATCGTCACCGGCGCCGCCAGCGGCGTCGGCAAGGAAGACGCACTGCTGCTGGCGCGCGAAGGCGCGCGCGTGGTGCTGACCGACCTCAACGAGGAAGCCGGCCACGCGCTGGCCCGCGAGATCGGCGAGACCGCGCTGTTCGTGCCGCACGACATTGCCAGCGAAGCCGGCTGGCAGCAGGTGATGGCGCGCACCGAGCAGCGCTTCGGCGCACCGAACGTGCTGGTCAACAATGCCGCCATCCTGATGCTCGGCACGGTCGAGGACACCACGCTGGAGCAATGGCAGCGCGTGATGCGCATCAACGCCGACGGCTACTTTCTTGGCTGCAAGTACGGCGTCGCCGCGATGAAGACGGCCGGCGGCAGCATCGTCAATATGTCGTCGGTGGCGGCGCTGGGCGGCATGGGCGCGTTCTGCGCCTACAGCGCCAGCAAGGGCGCGGTGGCCGCGCTGACGCGCGCGGTGGCGGGCCACTGCAAGCAGAGCGGCTACAAGGTGCGCTGCAACTCGATCCATCCGGACGGCATCCTCACGCCGATGACCGCGGCCTTCCTGCCCGGCGGCGCAGCGGCCCTGTCGGAGGATATCGGTGGCGCCGAGCCGATGCAGCGCATGTGCCATCCGCGCGACGTGGCCAACTTGGTGCTGTTCCTGGCCTCGGACGAATCGCGCTTCATCAACGGTGCGGAACTGCGCATCGACAACGCGCAGACCATCATGGGCGTGGCCTGACCCCGCCCCGAGCCGAACAAGGACATCATGGCGCCAGTACCATTCCACCGGCTGCAGATCGCCGAAGTCGTCACGGAAACGGACCAGGCGCATTCGCTGGTATTCGCGTTGCCTGACGGCCTGCGCGATACCTTTGCCTACCGTCCCGGGCAGTTCCTGACGCTGCGCGTGCCGGTCGACGGCAAGCCGCTGCAGCGCTGCTATTCGCTGTCGAGCACGCCGGAGGTGGACCACGCCCTGCGCGTGACGATCAAGCGCGTGCAGGGCGGGCGCGTGTCCAACTGGATCTGCGATCATCTTGGCGCGGGCGACACGGTCGAGGTGATGGCGCCGGCCGGCGTCTTCACGCCGCCCACGCTGCACGGCGATTTCCTGTTGCTGGCCGGCGGCAGCGGCATCACGCCAGTGCTGTCGATCGCCAAGGCGGCGCTGCGCCACGGGCGCGGCGCGGTGACGCTGCTCTATGCCAACCGCGACGAGCGCTCCATCATCTTCGCGGACACCCTCGCGGCGCTGGCACGCAGCCACCCGGGCCGGCTGCGCGTGATCCACTGGCTGGACAGCGTGCAGGGGCCGCCGACGCAGCGCCAGCTGGAAGAACTGGTGCGGCCATGGAGCCTGGCCGAGTGCTTTGTGTGCGGTCCCGGTCCGTTCATGGACGCGGCCCAGGCAGCGCTGCAGGAACTTGGCGTGCCGCGCGGCAAGCTCCACGTGGAGCGCTTCCTGTCGCTGCCCGATGCACCGGTGGCAACACCGGCCGCGCAACCGGCCGTGACGGATACGGCCAACCCTGCGCCCGCCATGCGCGGCGCCGCGCTCACCGTGCTGCTCGACGGCGATACGCACCAGGTCAACGTGGCGCCGGACGAAACCGTGCTCGACGCGCTGCAGCGCGCCGGCGTGGCCGCGCCCAATTCCTGCCGCGCCGGTCTGTGCGGCGCCTGCATGTGCCAGGTGACGCAGGGCGACGTGACGCTCGGCGAAAACCATGTGCTCGACCGTGCCGACCTGGAGGCGGGCTGGACCCTGGCCTGCCAGGCGCGCGCGGCGAGCGACGAGATCCACCTGAAGTTCCCGGACTGACATGACTGCCTCCGACACCATTGATGCCATTGCGGACCCGGCCGGCCTCGACGCCGCCGGGCAAGAGGACCTTGCCGCGACCATTCCCGAACTGGTGCGGCGCGCGGCGCAGCGCCACGGCGAACGCACCGCCATCCAGGAAGACGGGCTGCGCATGAGCTACGCCGGGCTGGATGCGTGCCGGATACAGGCGGGGCGGGCGCTGATGGCGCTCGGCGTGCAGCCGGGCGACCGGGTCGCGGTGTGGGCGCCGAATTTCTCGGAATGGATCATCGCGGCGCTGGCCACGCACAGCGTGGGCGCGGCGCTGGTGCCGCTCAATACGCGCATGAAAGGCATGGAAGCGGCGGCCGTGCTAGAGGACAGCGGCGCGCGCCTGCTGTTCTGCGTCGACGATTTCCTCGGCGAGCGTTATCCGCAGATGCTGGCGCCGCACCGGCCGGCCACGCTGGAGCGCCTGGTGATCCTGCGGCCGGGGCGGGACACGGCGCTGGGCGACGGCGAGCTGGCGTGGGATGACTTCCTCCAGCTGGCGCAGCAGGTGGACACGGCCGCATTCGCCCAGCGCGAGGCCGGCGTGCGCGGCGACACGCTCATGGACATCATGTTCACCTCCGGCACCACCGGGAGGCCCAAGGGCGTGATGACCGCGCACGCCCAGAACCTGCGCGCCATCGATGGCTGGGCCGCGATCACGGGGGTGCGCGCCGGTGACCGCTACCTGATCGTCAACCCGTTCTTCCATACCTTCGGCTACAAGGCCGGCTGGCTCGCGGCGCTGTCGCGCGGGGCCACCGTGCTGCCGCACCTGGTCTTCGACGCCGAGGCCGTGATGACGCGCGTGGAGAACGAACGCATCACGGTGCTGCCGGGGCCGCCGACGCTGTACCAGACGCTGCTGAATGCGCCGCGCCTGCGCGAGTTCGACTTGTCGTCGTTGCGCGTTGCCGTGACCGGCGCCTCGGCGATCGCGCCGGTGCTGATTCAGCGCATGCGTGACGAACTCGGTTTCGACACGGTCATCACCGGTTACGGCCTGACCGAGTCGTGCGGCTTTGCCACGCTGACCCGTGCGGGCGACGATGCCGAGACGGTTGCCGGTACGTCGGGGCGCGCCATGCCGGGGGTCGAACTGCGTTGCGTCGATGCGCAGGGCCAACCGGTCGCTACGGGTGAGGCGGGCGAGGTGCTGGTGCGTGGCTACAACGTGATGCAAGGCTACTTCGGTCTGCCCGAAGCCACCGTGGAAGCTATCGATGCCGATGGCTGGCTGCATACGGGCGACGTCGGCTCGCTCGATGCGCGTGGCTACCTGCGCATCACGGATCGCATCAAGGACATGTTCATCGTGGGTGGCTTCAACTGCTACCCGGCGGAAGTGGAAAAGCTGCTGGTGGCCCATCCGGCGGTGGCCCAGGTCGCGGTCGTCGGCATGCCGCATGAGCGGCTGGGCGAAGTCGGACGTGCGTATGTGGTGCTGCGCCACGGCGCGCGGCTGGATGCCGAGACCCTGATCGTCTGGGCGCGCCGGCACATGGCCAACTACAAGGTGCCGCGCGAGGTGCAGTTCGTGACATCGCTGCCGGTGAGCGCGGCTGGCAAGGTCTTGAAGTATCAGTTGCGGGAAGCCTGATGAGCGAGGGATTGGATATGAACGAAATTGCCAGTATTGCTGACCGCCTTGCGCGGCTGGAAGCCGCGGATGCGATCCGGGCGCTCAAGCTGCGCTACCTGCGCGCGTGCGATGACAAGGACACCGAAGCCATGCGGGGCTGCTTCGTGCCGGACAACGCGCATATCCACTATGACCGGATCGGAAGCTTTGCCGGGCGGGATGCGCTGGTGCAGTGCTTTGCGGAGCTGGCGTGCCGGCCTACTCTGAGGGAAATGCATTTTGCGGGGCAGGCGGATATACGGGTACTGGATGCGGATACGGCGCAGGGGAGTTGGGATCTGGCGTACCTTGCGCTGGATGATGCCAATGGCTCGCGTACGTTCCTGACCGGACGCTATGCGGATGAGTATGTGCGGGTCGACGGGGTGTGGCTGATCCGGTCGACGGTGTTTGCGACGGGGTTGTTGTCGCAAGGGGAGTGATTTCGGGGGATGTGATTGGTTTGCTGGCGTCGCTGGCAGGGAGTTTGTGGTGATTGGGTTATCGTGCTTGGCAGGCGCCGCTGTTTCGCCGGCGTAGCCGGCGAGTCACTTTTTGTCCGAGCCCTCCATGTCAGGATAGTTGTCGCCTCGCTGCCTTTCGATGAAGGACAATGGGGGGCGGTAACGGTTGGAAGATGAAGCCTTATCCGGCGGAGTACAAAGAATGGGTGGTCGAGCAGATGAAGCCGCCCTTGAACCGGTCGGTGGCGGAGTTGGCCAGGGAGACAGGCATTACAACGGTGTGCCTGCGCAACTGGCGCAACGCGGCCCGAGAGCAAGGAAAGGTTGTGCCAGGCAACGGCAAACAAAGTGATAAGTGGTCCAGTGCGGACAAGTTCCGAGTGGTGCTGGAGACGGCGCCCCTGAGTGAGGCGGAGCTGTCCGAATACTGCCGCAGGAAGGGTATTCAGCCGGAACAGATCCGGGCGTGGCGGGCCGCGTGCGAGCAGGCCAATGCCAAGACACCAGACAAGCCTGACCTGGCGCAGCGCCGCGAGGAACAGGCGGCTCAGAAGCGGATCCGGGATCTTGAGCGCGAACTCAAGCGCAAGGATGCGGCGCTGGCTGAGACAGCAGCGCTGCTGGTGCTGAGAAAAAAAGCCGAGGCGATCTGGGGAAGGGACGAGGAAGACTGATCAACGTCTCGGATCGCCGCGATGCCATTGCGTTGATCGATGAAGCGGTAAAGAGCGGTGCACGCCAGTCCAGGGCCTGCGAGGAACTGGACTTGAGTGAGCGCACCTTGCAGCGCTGGCGCCATGCGCCAGAGGATGGCCGCCCGGGAGCGCAGCGCCCGGTGCCGGCGAACAAGCTCAGCGAGGCAGAACGGCAGGCCGTGCTGGCAGCGGCCAACCAGCCTGGCTACGAGAGCCTGACGCCGCACCAGATCGTGCCGAAGTTGGCCGACGAGGGCCGCTACCTGGCGTCGGAATCGACGTTCTACCGTGTGCTTCGGGCTGCAGGGCAGAGCCGGCGACGTGGACGCAGTCACAATGCCAAGCCCCGCGCGCCGACCACGCATCGTGCAGACGGTGCCAATCAGGTGTGGTGCTGGGACATCACGTGGATGCCCACTACGGTGAAGGGTCGCTTCTTCTACTGGTACATGATGCAGGACATCTACAGCCGCAAGCTGGTGGTCAATGAAGTGCACGAGAGCGAGTCGGTGGAGCATGCCCGCCGGCTGCTCGAACTGGGCTGTCTGCGCGAGCAAACGGCTGGGCGGCCGCTGGTGCTGCACTCTGATAATGGCAGCGTCATGAAGGGGCTGAGCATGCGCGCTGCGATGCAGGATCTGGGCGTGGTGCCGTCATACAGCCGCCCACGCGTGAGCAACGACAACGCCTATGCCGAAGCGTTGTTCCGTACGGCCAAGTACTGCCCGCTGTGGCCCGAGAGGCCATTCGATACGCTGGAACAGGCGCGTGAATGGGTGCATCGGTTCGTGCGTTGGTACAACGAGGAGCACCGTCACAGCGGGCTGAAGTATGTCACGCCGAACCAGCGGCACCGCGGGGAAGCGATACCCCTGCTGGCGCGACGAATGGTGGTGTATCAGGCTGCGCGCGCCCGGCACCCGCAGCGCTGGTCGCGGGGAATCCGGAATTGGAAGCTGGATCCAGTGGTCTACCTGAACCCCGAGCGGGCTGAGCTGGAGCCTAAGGAGTACCGGAAAGCAGCATAGCGGCGGACGCGACAACTACCTTGACACACGCCG
>NZ_JBYOJS010000036.1:0-22248 GCF_057798895.1 Cupriavidus sp. 22TCCZM04-2 | reverse complement strand
CGGCGTGTGTCAAGGTAGTTGTCGCGTCCGCCGCTATGCTGCTTTCCGGTACTCCTTAGGCTCCAGCTCAGCCCGCTCGGGGTTCAGGTAGACCACTGGATCCAGCTTCCAATTCCGGATTCCCCGCGACCAGCGCTGCGGGTGCCGGGCGCGCGCAGCCTGATACACCACCATTCGTCGCGCCAGCAGGGGTATCGCTTCCCCGCGGTGCCGCTGGTTCGGCGTGACATACTTCAGCCCGCTGTGACGGTGCTCCTCGTTGTACCAACGCACGAACCGATGCACCCATTCACGCGCCTGTTCCAGCGTATCGAATGGCCTCTCGGGCCACAGCGGGCAGTACTTGGCCGTACGGAACAACGCTTCGGCATAGGCGTTGTCGTTGCTCACGCGTGGGCGGCTGTATGACGGCACCACGCCCAGATCCTGCATCGCAGCGCGCATGCTCAGCCCCTTCATGACGCTGCCATTATCAGAGTGCAGCACCAGCGGCCGCCCAGCCGTTTGCTCGCGCAGACAGCCCAGTTCGAGCAGCCGGCGGGCATGCTCCACCGACTCGCTCTCGTGCACTTCATTGACCACCAGCTTGCGGCTGTAGATGTCCTGCATCATGTACCAGTAGAAGAAGCGACCCTTCACCGTAGTGGGCATCCACGTGATGTCCCAGCACCACACCTGATTGGCACCGTCTGCACGATGCGTGGTCGGCGCGCGGGGCTTGGCATTGTGACTGCGTCCACGTCGCCGGCTCTGCCCTGCAGCCCGAAGCACACGGTAGAACGTCGATTCCGACGCCAGGTAGCGGCCCTCGTCGGCCAACTTCGGCACGATCTGGTGCGGCGTCAGGCTCTCGTAGCCAGGCTGGTTGGCCGCTGCCAGCACGGCCTGCCGTTCTGCCTCGCTGAGCTTGTTCGCCGGCACCGGGCGCTGCGCTCCCGGGCGGCCATCCTCTGGCGCATGGCGCCAGCGCTGCAAGGTGCGCTCACTCAAGTCCAGTTCCTCGCAGGCCCTGGACTGGCGTGCACCGCTCTTTACCGCTTCATCGATCAACGCAATGGCATCGCGGCGATCCGAGACGTTGATCAGTCTTCCTCGTCCCTTCCCCAGATCGCCTCGGCTTTTTTTCTCAGCACCAGCAGCGCTGCTGTCTCAGCCAGCGCCGCATCCTTGCGCTTGAGTTCGCGCTCAAGATCCCGGATCCGCTTCTGAGCCGCCTGTTCCTCGCGGCGCTGCGCCAGGTCAGGCTTGTCTGGTGTCTTGGCATTGGCCTGCTCGCACGCGGCCCGCCACGCCCGGATCTGTTCCGGCTGAATACCCTTCCTGCGGCAGTATTCGGACAGCTCCGCCTCACTCAGGGGCGCCGTCTCCAGCACCACTCGGAACTTGTCCGCACTGGACCACTTATCACTTTGTTTGCCGTTGCCTGGCACAACCTTTCCTTGCTCTCGGGCCGCGTTGCGCCAGTTGCGCAGGCACACCGTTGTAATGCCTGTCTCCCTGGCCAACTCCGCCACCGACCGGTTCAAGGGCGGCTTCATCTGCTCGACCACCCATTCTTTGTACTCCGCCGGATAAGGCTTCATCTTCCAACCGTTACCGCCCCCCATTGTCCTTCATCGAAAGGCAGCGAGGCGACAACTATCCTGACATGGAGGGGAGCGACAAAAAGTAACCAAAAAACGCGTCGCTAGCCGCTGGCAGTCCATTCCACGGCAGCAGTGGTTCAAGCTGCCTTGGTCTCAGGCGCCTAGTGATTCAGAACCAGTGCCTGCGATAAGCGGCTTTTGTACGATCCCCATGTAGGGCTCGGGTACAGCGTTCCAACAGGGTCAGAGGTGGGACGCCTACGGCTGCGCTGCGCGCGCATCCTGGTCGGTGTGCGCGGGGCATCAATGTCGCTGGTGCTGTGCTTCGCATATTGTCCTTATTCGCCCTTATTGATTTCAGCCGAGCCGCGCGCAGCGCAGCCGTAGGCGTCCAACCGAGGGCATGGTTAGCAGGAGCCACCACGTAATCCGGGTTCGCTCATCCGACGCATCTATCCTGATCATCTACGCGGCAGGCAGTCTGGCTATGCGCTGTACCGTCTTCACCCCAGCGAGCCGTTCGTCAACCACGAAAACGCGTTTTTGCCACGCCTGCCAAGAGCGATAACCAAATCCCACCCAAGAACAGCAAGCGCCCGCCAAGCACAAAAAATCCTCAACTCCTCAATTGCTCTTCAAGACATGCCTCGCCCGATAGCCCGCGAAGTCGCGCTCCAACTGCGCGTGGCTCAGCCCAAACTGCTCCGGTGTATAGCTGTGCGCCGCCCGCTGATTGCGCGGATTGCCTTCCATCCATGCCCACATTCCCGCGCGCGCGGCTTCGGTCAGCGGCATGCCCGCAAAGCGATAAACCGCCCGCGCCACGCCAAAGGGATCGCTCACCGTATCCTCAAATCGCACATCGAGGAAGCGCTCGGCCGGCAGGCTGTCACGCACGGCCATGGCGTGCTCGGTCCCTCGCCTCATCTGCTCGCTCCACTGCTGCCCCACGGCGACCGCATCTGGCGCGTCGGCATACATCTTCCACAGCGTATGGGCCATGCTGGCCATCGACGGAATCGTCTGCGTTGGATCGCGGTGGGTCAGCACGACCTGCGCGCCCGGGAATACCCGGAACAGGATTTCAAGCGTGTGCAGGTGCTGCGGTGTCTTCAGCACCCAGCGCTGCGCCGGCGCCTCGCCGCGCTGCCGCTTCTGCCATTGCAGGAACTGCAGCATGGTCTTCAGGTAGGCATAGACTTCGGTGCGATCCTGGCGCGCGAGCCAGGCGGTATACGCCGGCACGTTGGCATAGGAATCCATCGCGCACAGGAAGGAATGCTCCATCAGCATGAATTCCTCGTCGGCCGCCATTGCGTCCAGCGGATGGATGGCGAGAATGTCCGGGATGAAGCGGATCATCTGCGCGACCTCGTCTTGCGCCAGCGCGATGCGCCGGCTGGCGTCGCGCGCGTCCTCGCCGGGCAGCGGCGCCGGGTAGCGCGTTTCCCACCAGGCGGCGGAACAGAACCGCGCGTCCGTCGCCAGCATGCGCTGCAGCAGCGTGGTGCCGGTGCGCGGCAGGCCGACGATCACGAGCGGATCGTCCACGCGCTCCTGCAGGATCTCCGGATAGCGCCGGCAATAGTCCTGGATCACCAGCCGGTTCACCAGTTGCGCCTGCAGCTTGCCCTGCAGCATCTGCGCGCCTTGCGGCGTCAGCCCGGCCTCGCGTGCGAGCGAATCGGCCAGCACCTCCAGCGCTTCGCAGTAATTGCCGGGGCCAAAGTCGGTCAGTCCACCGGCCTGCTCGCTGGCCTGTGCCAGCAGACGTTCTACATCAAGCACGAAAGTGTCGTCGGATGCGATGGTGTTCATGCGTTCTCCTCCCTGAGCGATTCAAGCTTGACCACGCGCGCGCGCGGATGCACCGGCTGCGCCGCCCCGACCCAGCGCCAGCACATGGTGCCGTTGCCATGGCCCGCGGTCTCCAGCCAGTTGGGCAGGCCCGGATCGCGCGCGCTCAGGATCACGGTGACGCCGCCGTTGGCGTCGAGCCGCGCACCGTGCTTGTTGATGCAGATGTCGTGGTAGCGGTAGTCGAGCGACTCCATCCAGTAGTTGTTGATCTGGAAGTTCCAGAACTCGCACGCCGGCACCCGGTCGACCTCGACCACCAGCGCCTCGTCGTCGGCAAGCTGCCAGCTGGAGTGGTAGTAGTAGATGTTGGGATCGCCGCCGGCCGCCTGGCACACCGCCTGGTCCGCGGGCGGCAAGGCGTTGACATGGCCGCCGTAGCCCTGTGCCCAGTCCGCGAAGATGCGGGCGGTGCCCTCGACAAAGCCCGCCGCGCGCAGCAGGCCGCCGTGCAGGCGCTCCGCACTGAGCACGGGCGGCTTGCCGTTGCCGTCGATGCGCTCGATCCGCAGTTCGGCCGGCGTTTCCGCCTTGCGGTCGAGGAAGGTCTGGCGCACCACCAGCGCATTGGTGGCCGGCTCCATGCGCACCCAGTTTCCCGCCTGCGGCTGCGCGCTGAGGATGATCTCGAAACTGCCGTCCGCTTCCACCACCAGCTTGCTGCTGTCGATAAAGCCGGTCTGGACCATGTGCCCGTCGGTCTCGTAGCCGCCCTTCTGGGTGCCGAAGCTCAGGTAGGCGACCGTGCCGCGCCGGCCGCGGATGCGGTAGGCGGCGCTGCCGTCCAGGCGCGCATAACGGTACAGGTTGTCCGGGTTGTCCGCGCCGATCTTGGCGGTTTCATGCGATGGCGAGAAGAAACCGGGAAACGCCGGATCGGCGAACTCGACGTGCATCTCCAGCGCAATGCGCAGCAAGCGGCTCAGGTAGCGGAAGCCCTCGGCGCGCGTGAGCGCGTCAGTGGGTGCCTCCGCGCGCAGGATCTGCTGCCCGCTACGCTTGAGCACCTCGCAAAACTCGGCCCAGGTCTGGCCGCTCAGCAGTTGTTCTTCTGCGGAGGTCGCCATCTGCGTGCTCCCGTGGTTCGTCTTCGTTCATCAGCGAAGCAACGATACCCAGTGCAGGCCAGGCTTCTCCTCGTCCGGGCGGACTAGGAAATGCGCGCCGCACTCCGCCATTTCCTAGTCCGCCCGGACGAAGTGGCGCGGGGCTCCGGCTCGCTACCTTGTGTCCATGCCAGGCCTCGGCAAGATCCCTGCACGGGGCCGGCGCAACCAAGAGGAGAACCCGATGTTGACCCACCTGGAGCAACTGGAGGCGGAGAGCATCCACATCATGCGGGAGGTGGTGGCGGAATGCGAAAACCCCGTCATGCTCTATTCCATCGGCAAGGACAGCTCCGTGATGCTGCACCTTGCAATGAAGGCCTTCCACCCCGCGCGCCCGCCGTTCCCGCTGCTGCACGTCGATACCACGTGGAAGTTCGGCGAGATGATCGCTTTCCGCGACCAGACCGTCGACCGGCTCGGCCTGGACCTGCGCGTGCACATCAATCCGGAAGGGCTGGAGCGCAATATCAGCCCGCACGAGCACGGCTCGGCCGTTCATACCGACGTGTGGAAAACGCAGGGCCTCAAGCAGGCGCTGGACCACTACGGCTTTGACGCCGCCTTCGGCGGCGCGCGCCGCGACGAGGAAAAGTCGCGCGCCAAGGAGCGCGTGTTTTCGGTGCGCACCGCCCAGCACCGCTGGGACCCGAAGATGCAGCGCCCCGAACTCTGGCGCCAGTACAACACCCGCAAGCGCAAGGGCGAAAGCCTGCGCGTATTCCCGCTGTCGAACTGGACCGAGCTCGATATCTGGCAATACATCTACCTCAACGACATCCCGATCGTGCCGCTGTACTACGCCAAGGAGCGGCCGGTGGTCGAGCGCGACGGCACGCTGATCATGGTCGATGACGAGCGCCTGCCGCTGCGCCCCGGCGAAACGCCGCAGATGCGCAAGGTCCGCTTCCGCACGCTGGGCTGCTACCCGCTCACCGGTGCGTTCGAGAGCGAGGCCGACACGCTCGGCGGCATCATCCAGGAAATGCTGCTGGCGACCACCTCGGAGCGCCAGGGACGGCTGATCGACAGCGACTCGGCCGGCTCGATGGAGAAGAAGAAGCAGGAGGGATACTTCTGATGGACACCCTGATCGACAACGCGCCCGCCAAGGTGCAACCCGGCGGCGCATCGGGCGCTATCGCCGATATCGCCCACTACCTGCGCGCCCAGCAGAGCAAGAGCCTGCTGCGCTTCATCACCTGCGGCAGCGTCGACGACGGCAAGAGCACGCTGATCGGCCGGCTGCTGTATGAATCGAAGATGCTGCTCGAGGACCAGCTTGCGCAGCTCGAGGCGGACTCGAAGAAGGTGGGCACGCAGGGCGAGAACCTGGACTTCGCGCTGCTGGTGGACGGCCTGGCCGCCGAGCGCGAACAGGGCATCACCATCGACGTGGCGTACCGCTTCTTTGCCACCGACAAGCGCAAGTTCATCGTGGCCGATACGCCCGGGCATGAACAATACACGCGCAATATGGTCACCGGTGCCTCCACCGCCGACCTGGCCATCCTGCTGGTGGACGCGCGCCGCGGCGTGCAGACGCAGACGCGCCGCCACAGCTACCTGGTCGCCACGCTGGGCATCCGGCGCGTGGTGCTGGCGGTCAACAAGCTCGACATGGTGGACTATTCGCGCGAAGTCCACACGCGCATCGAGAAGGAGTACCGCGAGTTCGCGAAGCAGATCGGGCTCACCGATATCGTCTGCATCCCGATGTCGGCGCTGCGCGGCGACAACATCACCGAGCCGAGCGCGAATACGCCGTGGTACCAGGGCCCGACGCTGATGGATCACCTGGAGAGCGTGCCGATCGACCACGTGCCCGCGCAGGACGAATCGTTCCGGCTGCCGGTGCAATGGGTCAACCGCCCGAACCTGGATTTCCGCGGCTTTGCCGGCACGGTCAGCGCCGGCGAGATCCGCCGAGGCGACCGCGTGCGCGCGCTGCCTTCCGGCCGCGAGAGCCGCGTAACGGGTATCGTCGGCGCCGACGGCGACTGCGAGCACGCCATGCGCGGCCAGGCGGTGACGCTGACGCTGGCCGACGAGATCGACGTCAGCCGCGGCGACGTGCTGACCTGCGCGGAAGACCCGCCCGCGGTGGCCGACCAGTTCGAGGCCACGCTGGTCTGGATGAACGAGGATGCCATGCTGCCGGGGCGCCCCTACCTGCTCAAGCTCGGCACGCGCACCGTGGGCGTGACCGTGGGGCAGCCCAAGTACAAGGTCAACGTCAACACGCTCGAACACCTGGCCGCGCGCACGCTGGAACTGAACGAGATCGGCGTGTCCAACCTGCACCTGGACCAGCCCGTCGCTTTCGACCCCTACGCACGCAGCCGCGAGCTGGGCGGTTTCATCATCATCGACCGCCTCAGCAACAACACGGTCGGCGCCGGCATGCTGCACTTTGCGCTGCGCCGGGCGCAGAACGTGCACTGGCAGGCGATCGACGTGGATCGCCACGCTCACGCCGCGCTCAAGCACCAGTCGCCGCGCATCGTCTGGTTCACCGGGCTGTCAGGCGCGGGCAAGTCCACCATTGCCAACCTGGTGGAAAAGCGCCTGCATGCGCTGGGGCACCACACCTACCTGCTCGACGGCGACAACGTGCGCCATGGGCTGAACAAGGACCTGGGCTTCTCC
This sequence comes from Cupriavidus sp. 22TCCZM04-2, assembly GCF_057798895.1. Taxonomy (NCBI): domain Bacteria; kingdom Pseudomonadati; phylum Pseudomonadota; class Betaproteobacteria; order Burkholderiales; family Burkholderiaceae; genus Cupriavidus; species Cupriavidus sp. 22TCCZM04-2. Next base: position 15,050 of record NZ_JBYOJS010000036.1, on the reverse strand, counting down.
GAGGCGGACCGCGTCGAGAACATCCGGCGCGTGGCGGAAGTGGCAAGGCTGATGCTGGACGCCGGGCTGGTCGTGCTGGTGTCGTTCATCTCGCCCTTCCGCTCCGAACGCGAGATGGCGCGCACGCTGGCTGGCGACGGCGAGTTTGTCGAAGTGTTCATCGACACACCGCTCTCGGTGGCCGAGCAACGCGACCCCAAGGGCCTGTACCGCAAGGCGCGCCGTGGTGAGCTGAAGAACTTCACCGGCATCGATTCGCCTTACGAGCCGCCCGAGCGGCCCGAACTTCGCATCGACACCACGGCCGATACGGCGGAACAGGCAGCGGAGCGGATCGTGGCCTGGCTGCGGGAGAAACCCTAGGCTGAATGGACGATGAGGCGGTTGCCTCGGTCAGTACGATGGGAGGGGCGGGATGCCCGCCTTTCCTGTTGCCCTGCATCGAGCGACCGTCATCATGCTGCCAGACTCCCTGCCGGCCACCGAACTCAGCGCCCTGCTCGCCCAGCTCTACCAGGGCCCGACCGAGGCCGTGCCCTGGGCGGGCTTCCTCGAAAGCATGCGCCAGCGCCTGGACGCCGTCTTCGTCACGCTGGTGCTGCGCCACCCCGCCAGCGACCGGCCCGGCCTGATCGTCAACGCCTCCGGCATCGGCCCGCACCTGCCGGGCGAGCCCTCGTACAGCGAGCAGTACTACGCGCTGTGCCCCTTCCTCGACCTGCATCCGGACCGCCTCTTCAGCGCCGACGAACTGTTCGGCGAAGCGGGCTGGCTGGCGCACCCGTTCTATACGCAGTACCTTCAGCCGCTCGGCCTGCGCTATATCCTGGCGGCCAACCTGGTCACGCCGGATGGCGTGGAATGCGCGCTGTTCATCAGCCGCGGTGGCGCCGGAAAGGACTTCGGCGAAGCCGAGAAGCCGCTGCTGCACGGCCTGCTGCCGCACCTGAAGCGCGCGGTGGACCTGCATGCCGCGCTCGACGTGCTGCAGTCCGAGCGCGCCCTGTACGCCGAAGCCGTGGACCGCCTGCTGGTCGGCACCGTGATCCTGGATGAACACGGCAAGGTGATCCGCAGCAACGACGTCGCGGCGCGGCTGCTGCAGGCGCGCGACGGTCTTTACCTGACCGACAACAGCCTGCAAGCGCATTGTCCGGTGGAGAACCGCAAGTTCCGCAAGATCCTGGAAGGCGCGGCGCAGGCCCACGCGGCCGCCGCGCATCGCAGTGAAGTCACGACCCTGAACCGGCCCGGCGCGGCCACGCCGCTGAGTGTGCTGGTGCGGCCGATCCCGCTCAGCTACCGCAGCGAAGACAAGGCGCTGCGGCCCGCGGTGGCGGTATTCATCCGCGATCCGGCCGGCTCGCCGCGCAATACCCACGCCAGCCTGCGCAAGCTGTACCAGCTGACGCCAACCGAGATCGAACTGGCTTTACTGATGGTCGACGGGCTGACGCTGGATGAAGCCGCGGCCCGGCTGGGCGTGAAGAAGAATACGGTGCGCGCGCACCTGAGGGGGATCTTTGCCAAGACCGGGGCGACGCGGCAGGCGGTGCTGGTGAAGATGCTGCTTTCCAGCGTGGTCGGGATGGGGTGAGGAACAGGGGATGCCGAACGGCATCCACCCGCCATCGTTCGCGGACTCATCTTCAGGTAGTCGGCTCCCAGCTCAGGCGCCGGCCATCGCCTGAACCGCCCTCAGTTCGTGCTTGACCACCTTGCCCGCGGCGTTGGTCGGCAGCGCCGCCAGAAACGCCACGGAGCGCGGCACCTTGTAGTTGGCCAGGCGCGGCCGGCACCATTCCAGCAAGGCCTCGCCGCTCAGACTCTCGCCTTCGCGCAGTACCACGAAGGCGCTGCCGACCTCCCCCATGCGCGCATCGGGCACACCGACGACCGCGACCTGCGCCACCGCCGGATGCGTGCCGATCAGGTGCTCGATTTCCGCCGGATAGCAGTTGAAGCCGCCGACGATGAACATGTCCTTGAGCCGGCCGGTGATCGACAGGTTTCCGGCGGCGTCCAGCTTGCCGATGTCGCCGGTGTGCAGCCAGCCCGCGTCGTCGACGGCCTCGCGTGACGCGGCCTCGTCATCGAAGTAGCCGCGCATGACGTTGTAGCCGCGGATCCACACTTCGCCCTGCTCCCCGGCAACCACGTCGTTGCCTTGCGCGTTCACGCAACGGATCTCCACGCCGGCAAGCGGACGCCCGCTGGTATTGGCGATGGTCTGCAGGGCGTCGCCCAGCCGGCAGACGGTGGCCAGGCCGCAGCACTCGGTCAGTCCGTATGCGGTCAGCACGACGTCGAATCCGAGCACCTTGCGCATGCGCCGGATCAGTTCGGGCGCGATCGATGCCGCTCCGGTGACAGCCACGCGCAGCGACGACAGGTCGTATGCGCGCAGCCGTGGATGGGCAAGCAGGCTCAGGTAGAGCGTCGGCGAGCCCGGCAGGAAACTGACACGGTGACGTTCGACGCATGCCAGCACGGTTTCCGCATCGAACTGCGCCAATGGCAGGATGGTAGCGCCGCGGATCACGGCCGCGAGCCAGCCGGCCTTGTAGCCGAACGCATGGAAAAACGGATTGATGATCAGGTAACGGTCGCCTGTGCGCAGGCCGACGATGGCCGACCACTCGGAGAAGGCCCGCAGATTCTGCCCGTGCGTGCTGATCACCCCCTTGGGCTTGCCCGTGGTACCGGACGTGTAGAGCAGGTCGGAGGGACTGTCAGGTGTCAGCGCGGCCAGACGCAAGTCAAGCAGTTCCGCGGGCGTGTCCCCGGCGCGCGCGAGAAAGGCCTCCCAAGACAGACAGCCTTCGCGCTCGCCGCGCAGAATGACTTGATGCCGCAAGGCAGGCAGGGCATGCCCGTGCAGCATTCCCGGATAGTCGACGCCGAGAAAATCGCCGATGCTGAACAGCACGCGCGCACCGCTTCGCGCGAGTATGTCGGCCGCCTCGCCGCCCTTGAACCGGGTATTGAGCGGCACCAGGACGCCGCCGGCCATGTGAATGCCGAGCGCGGCGACAATCCACTCGTGGAGGTTGGGCGCCCAGACGGCGACGCGCTCGCCGGGCTCCAGGCCGAGCGCCATCAGCGCCCGCCCTGCGACGCGCGCGGCCTCGTGCAACGCGGCGTAGCGCATCAGCTGGCCGTCTTCCTCGATGGCCACCGCATCCCCGTACAGCCGCGCCGTGTGCGCGACGGCTTCAGGAATGGTCGATATTGCCGAAATCGCCGGTACCGTCGAAGCGGTGGAAAACAGTGGCGGGCAATCGCTCATGCTTGCAAGCCTCCCTGGTGATCGGTCTGCCCGCGCGTCGCAAGTCCTGCAACCGGGTAGTCCGTGTAGCCGCGCGCACCGGGCGTGTACAGCAGCGTGCGGTCGAATGCGGCCAGCGGTGCGCCATGCCGCAGGCGCGCGGGCAGGTCCGGGTTGGCGATGAAATGGCGCGCGAACGACACGGCCTCGCCGGCGCCGTCGGCCACGGCACGCGCGGCGCTCGCGCCGTCGAAGCCATCATTGACGATGAGCGCGCCACCGAAATGCCGGCGCGCCAGCGCGAAGGCATCCAGTGCGCGCTCGGGCGAGCGGCTCACGTGCAGGTAGGCCAGCCCGAGCGGTGCCACGGCATCGAGCAGCGCGCCATACGTGGCCACCGGGTCGTCATCGTGCATGTCGTTGTACGGGTTGCCGGGACAGATGCGCAGGCCGACACGGCCCGGGCCGATCGCGCCTCCCATGGCTTCGATCGTTTCCACGACAAAGCGCAGGCGGGCGGTCAGCGAACCGCCGTAGCCGTCGCTGCGCCGGTTGGCGCAAGCGAGCAGGAACTGCATCGGCAGGTAGCCGCTGCTGCAATGCAGTTCGACGCCGTCAAACCCGGCAGCCATTGCATTGACGGCTGCCTGGCGGTATTCGTCGATCACGGCCGCGATTTCGTGCCCGGCCAGCGCGCGCGGCGTCTCCATCTCGACCAGGCCGTGGCCGTCGGCATAAAGGGTGCCACGCGCACGGATGGCCGAAGGCGCCACCGTCTGCGCGTCCGCCGCCTTGTTATGGCGGCTTGCGACGCGCCCCACGTGCATCAGTTGCAGCACCATTGCCGCGCCCTGGCTGCGCGCGGCGATGGTCACCTCGCGCCAGGCGCCGATCTGCGCGGCGGTCTCGATCCCCGGCGTACGGCAATACCCCTTGCCGTGCCGGCTCGGGTAGGTGCCTTCCGCGACAATCAATCCTGCGCCCGCGCGCTGCGCGTAGTACGTCTGGTGCAGCCCGGTGGGCAAGTCGCCCGCGCCGGCGCGGCTGCGCGTCATCGGCGCCATCACGATGCGGTTGGAGAGTGCAATATCGCCGAGCCGCAGGGGCTCGAACAGGCTGGCGTTCATCTCTGGAACTCCTCTTCTGGTGTCGGCATCGCGTCAGCGCGTGCGGACTTTCGGTAGCGAGGATCCGCGGCGCATCGCCGCAAGAAACTGATCCAGCGGCACCGGCTCCGAGACGCCGGGCAAGAGCTCGCCCGGCTTGGCATTCCAGAAGGCCTTCCACGACGGCCACAGCGCATGCCAGGAGCCTTCATAGGGTTCACGGCCCGGCCAGCGCATCTTCCTGTCGCCGATGGGTGGCTTGTTCAGGTCGCTGGCGTAGAGATAGCACGGCAGGCGGCGACGGAAATGCCAGCGCCCGCCAATGCGCTCGTAGTCGTCCCAGTAGAGCATCTGCATGATGACCCATTCGGGGCCGGTCTCATGCTCGTTCTTCGAGTACACCACGCCGCTCGCATGATCGGCATCCTGGAACTCGATGATGTGCCCGCCGATGTGGTGCGACGTCACGGTGAACTGATTGCGCAACGTGTCGTCAATCCAGCGCCGCAGATGCTCGCGGCCCACCTGGTCCTTGCCCACCGCCACGTCCTCCGGGAACAGGCTGGTCCAGGCATCTAGGTCGCGCATGTCGAGCGCCAGCGCGTACTTGGCCGGCAACATGCGGATCTCCTCGATCGACTCCAGCCGGTCGAGCCGGGCCTGCAGCGATTGCGTTTGCGCCGAATCCGGCGCCATGTCAGTTGTCACTTGCCTCTCCCTGGTCAGTCGGCGGATACGTTCAGCTTGCCTGCGGCTCGGCACGGCGCTCGGTCGACGTCTGCGACACGTAGTCGGTAGCGCCCACATCCAGCCGGCAGGTCTTGCCGCCATCTACGACCAGGCTCTGCCCGGTGATATACGATGCCTCGTCCGAGGCCAGGAACAGGATGGCGCCAGCGACTTCCTGCGGCTCGCCCACGCGTCCCAGCGGCACGGAGCGCGCGGTGCCGCGGGCCATTTCCTCGCTGGCAAGTGCCTCGCGCGTGCCCTCGCTCCAGACCACGCCGGGAATCACCACGTTGACGCGTACGTTGTGGGCCGCGCCCTCGAGCGCCACGGCGCGGCTGAAATTGAGCACGCCGGCCTTGGCAGCGCCATAGGCCGACAGCCCCGGACTGCCGAGCAGGCCCACCACGGAACCGAGGTTGACGATGGCGCCACCCCCTGCCGCCTTCATCACGCGCAGCGCCGCGCGCGTGCCAAAGAAGGCCACGTCGAGGCTTCCGCTCAGGCACTGCCGCCAGGCTTCGGTGCTGACCTCGTCGAGCACGCCCCAGGTGTAGTTGACTGCGTTGTTGACCATCACATGCAGGCCGCCGAAGCGGGCGACGGTCTGTGCCACCGCCCGCTCCACGTTCGCTTCGCTGGTCACATCGGCCTGAACCCACTCGGCCTCGCCGCCGCGCGAACGAATCTCCTCGGCCACCGCGCGCAGCGGCGCCTCGCGCCTTCCGCACAGCATCACCTTCGCCCCTTCGGCCGCAAAACGCGCTGCCGTGGCGGCGCCGATTCCCGTGCCTGCCCCGCTGATCAGCGCTACCTTGTCCTGCAAACGACCCTTCACTTGCATACTGTTCTCCCCCTTCATCCTTATCCGCGGGCAGGACAACGATCCGATTGCGCGATCCGATTGCGTTGCCCTCTTGCCCGCACCGTTAAATCATGGCCATGCCGCCGCTGACGGACAGCGTCTGGCCGGTCATCTGCATGCCGTCGCCGCTCACTAGGAACAGTGCCGCCGCCGCAATCTCCTCTGGCTCGGCCATGCGGCCCAGGGGGATCGCGCGCTCCAGGCTGCGCGCCCATTCCTCGCTGATCGACTGCATCATCGGCGTGCGGGTGGGACCGGGGCAGATCGCATTGACGCGGATGCCTCGCGGGCCCAGGTCGCGCGCCAGGCATCGGGTAAGACCGAGCACGGCCGCCTTCGACGCGCAGTAGCTGAGCGGGCCTTCTCCGCTCAGCGCCGAGACACTGGCGATATTGACAATGGCGCCGCCACCGCCCGCGCGCGTCATCAGCCGTACTGCCTCGCGCGAGCAATAGAACGTGCCATTGAGATTCACGTCCACCACGCGCTGCCAGCCGGCATCGTTGAGGTCGACGATCATGTCGGTATGGACCGTGGGCGTTTCGCCGGCCGCCAGTTGCCGTCCGCGCTCGGCCGCGCGCGCCTGGTAGTGCTCGAAGCCGTCTCCGGGCACCTGCCCGATGCCTGCGTTGTTGACGAGAATGTCGAGCCGCCCCCAGCGCCGCGCGACCTCGTCATGCAGCGCCGCGACCGCCGCGCTGTCCGCGACGTCGCAGCCGCGCGCCATGCCGTGCGCGTTGCCGATCCGCTCAAGGGTTGCCTGCGCGGCGCCCGCATCGCGATCGACGACCACCACCGCGGCGCCCTCGGCTGCAAAGCGCTCGGCCATGGCGCGCCCCATGCCGGACCCGGCGCCGGTGACCAGCGCCACCTTTCCTTCCAGTCGCATGATTTCTCCTTGTGACCTCTCCTTGATCAGATCAGGTGCAGCTTGCTCACGGCCTCGGCCGGCACCTCGTCAAGCGTGCGCCAGGTACCGTCGCGCCGCTCGAAGACCTTCTTGCGGTCCAGGTCGGCAGGCAGGTCGGCAACGTCGGTGTAGAACTGGCGGTACCACTCGCGCAGCTGATAGACCGGACCGTCGGCGTCGCTGAGCACGGGGCGGTCCACGCGGATCTTGTTGTGCCAGATCTCCACGTCCTGGAAGAAGGAGGCCTGCGCCTGTTCCACGTAGGCCTGCGCCATCTGCTGGTTCTGCTCCTCCGATTGCCCCGGCACTTTCCTGACCATAACGCCGTAGCGCAGCTCGAAGCTCTGCGCGTCGATCGGCACATGGCAATTGAGCAGGATGGTGTCGATGGTCCCGCCGTCCACCTCCGCGGTCATGCGCGTCACGTGGTAGGCCGGCCCGAAGTACGCACTGTCCGCGACCAGGCCGCTGCCAAGCAGTTCGCTCTCTTCGCCGCGGAACATCTGGTAGCCGATGTGGCGGTCAAACGTGTTGCAGAAATAGACGGCGGGCGAGCCGTGCACCGGCCCGAAATGGGCGACGTCCGCGAGGTTGTCGACCAGCTCGCGGCAATGGTTGCCGATCACCATCTTGCGGATGGTCCAGCCGGTCCACTCACCGCTGAAGCAGGCATTGATGCGCGGTACCGCGACCTCGGGCGGCGGCGGCGCGCCCTCGGGGTCATGCCAGATGAACAGCAGGTGGTTCTGCTCGCAGGCCATCCACGCACGTGTGCGTGCCTTGGGCGGAATGCGCTTTGCGCACGGCACGTGCTCGCAGGCACCTTCGCCATTCCAGCGCCAGCCATGAAAGCGGCATACGATGGCATTGCCCTTCACTTCACCCAGGGCCAGGTCCGCGCCCATGTGCGGGCACCACGCGTCGAGGATCCGGATACGCCCGTCCTCCCCGGTGAACGCCACCAGGCGCGTGCCGAAGATATCCAGCCGGTGGGGCTTGCCGTCCTTGTAGTCAGAGGCTGGCCCGAGGCAATGCCAGCCGCGGGCAAAGCGGCTGCCCGGCGGGGTTGTCTGCGAGGTTTGCTGCGCGTCCATGTCTGCTCCGTGATGACTGTTTGCACACGGCCGTATTGTTTTGACAGGGCCGGCCCGGGGGCATGGTCCTGACGGACTAGATTCGGCGCATTTGCGAGCGACATGGCACGGCACGGCCCAAAGCTAGTCTGTTGGGACGATATTTCGTCACATGACGGGCATCCGCCGGGACCCGCGTCCGGGGAAATACCCACTGCGAATCGCACGGACAAGCCGCTATTATTTCCGGCCGACCGCAGGGCGGTGGCACCGAATGACCGGTTCGGTGCGACGCCGAAGCGGCCATTGCACGGCAGAATTGAGACAAGACCGATGACACGCCCCTCCTGGATCGACGCCCGGCGTCCCGGCCAGTCCGAGCTCGACATGGACGAGATCAGCGATCTGATCGGCCTGGTGTACGACGGCCCGCTGCTCGAGATCCCGTGGCAGTCCTTGCTTGACGCCCTGCGACACCTGCTGGACGCCAACTACGTGACACTGGTGTTGCGCCCGCCCTCGAGTACCTCACCCGGCCAGATGATTACTTCGAGTGCGGTCGATACCACCGTGGGCACCGGCGCCTATGCGCAGCATTTCTACGCGATCGATCCGTTCGTCAACCTGCCCACCGGGCGGGTCCTGACTGTTTATGAACTGATCGGCGAGGCGAGGTGGCTGGAGAGCGAGATCTATCGCTTCTTCAACAAGCCCTACGACGTGCTGCGGATCATGGGGGTGGACATCCGCGCCGAGCAGGGAGAGGAGTGTCGCCTGCGGGTGTGCCGCCCGCACGGAAGCGAGGACTTCTCCGATGCCGACAAGGCACTTTGCCAGCGCATCGTGCCGCACCTGCAGCGCGCGGTGCGGATCCACGCCAACCTCAATACGACCGAATCCGAACGGCGCCTGTACGCCGGCACCGTCGACCGGCTGCTGATCGGCTCGGTGGTCCTGGACGATGCCGGCCAGATCCTCACCACCAACGGCATGGCTGACGAACTGCTCGCGGAGAAGGACGGCCTTGTGGTCTGCAACGGCCAGCTGACAGTCGACTCGCCACAGGAGAACCGCAAGCTGCAGGCATTGGTCCGCCAGGCCACGGCATTGCGCGACTCGGTGCAGCCTGGCATACCGATCGGGCTCTCGGTGCCGCGCAAGGGCGGCCGCGCCAAGCTGGGACTGCTGGTGCGTCCCATCGCCGCGCAAACGTGGTCCCAGCAGCCGCGCCAGCCGGCCGTGGCGGTATTGATCCGCGACCCTGACCAAAAGGCCCTGGCGTCGACCGATCTGCTGCGCAATATGTTCGAGTTCACCCGGGCAGAGGCGTCGCTCGTCCTGCTGCTGACCCAGGGCCTGTCGCTCGACGAAGCCGCGCAGGAACTCGACATCCGCCGCAATACCGCGCGTGCGCACCTGCGTGCCGTGTTCGCCAAGACTGGTGTGACGCGGCAGGCGGCGCTGGTGCAGACCGTACTGCACAGCATCATTCCGCTCGGCTGAGGCGGAGGCGACGTGCACGGGGGGCCGGCACGCCGCCAGGGTGGAAGAAATGGTTCTTTGCCGGATTGCGGGGAATGGGAATGATGGGGTTGGCGTGCTTGGCAGGCGCTGCGGTTTGGCTGGCGTAGCGGGCGGCGGAGCTTTGGTTCGTTAATGGGTTGTCGCCCTTGGCAGGCGCCGCTGTTTCGCCGGCGCAGCCGGCGAGTCTTTTTTTGTCCGAGCAAAAAAAGTAACCAAAAAACGCGTCGCTAGCCGCTGGCATCAATTCCACGGCGGCAGTGGTTCAAGCCGCCTTGGTCTCAGGCAGCATGGTTGCTCGTTCGAACCTGCTACGCCTGGCGAGTCAGAACCAGTGCCTGCGATAACCGGCTTTTGTACGATCCCCATGTAGGGCTCCGGTACAGCGTTCCAACAGCGTCAGTGGTGGGACGCCTACGGCTGCGCTGCGCGCGCGTCCTGGTTGGTATGCGCGGGGCATCAGTGCGCAGGCGCGGTGCTTCCCGTCCCCTCCCGTGCCCTTATTGTTTTCAGCCGAGCCGCGCGCAGCGCAGCCGCAGGCGTCCGACCGATGGCGCGGTTAGCAGGAGCCACCAAGTAATCCGGGTTCGCTCATCTGACGTGCCTATCCTGATCATCTACGCGGCAGGCAGTCTGGCTATGCCCTGTACCGTCTTCACCACCACGGGCCGTTCGTCGACCACGAAAACGCGTTTTTGGTTACTTTTGTCGCGAGACAAAAGTGACTCGCCGGCTACGCCGGCGAAACAGCCGCGCCTGCCAAGAACGACAACCCCCAATCACTCCCCATTCCCCGCATTCCCGCGAGGAACCAAAAATTGCCCCCCGATGTGCCCGTTTTAATCCATTTGGACTATGTTGCTTCCGGCGCCACCCGAAACAATGCGCACATCAGCGGCGTCTGTCGCAGCTGTAGACCAACCATGACGGGAGACATACCAAGTGACCATCCAGCCTGACAACGCGAATGACTTGCGCGTGACCCTCAACACTCCGGCCAGCGCGGTCGTGGTAACCGGCGGCGCCTCCGGCATCGGCGAGGCTTGCGCGGCGGCCCTGGCCGCTGTCGGCCGGCCCGTGGCCGTCTGGGATATCCAGGAGGAAAAGGCGCGCGCGGTCGCCACCGCGCTTGCCGAACGCTATGACGTGCCGACCTTCGGTATCGGCATCGACCTGCGGGCCGCCGATGGCATCGGCGATGCGCTCGCACGCACCCGTGCGGCCCTGCCACCGCTGGGCGGCATGGTGCATGCGGCCGGCGTTGTCGACCAGAGCGGAATCGACGGCCTGACCCAGGCGCGCTGGGACGCCGTGCTCGACGTCAACCTGCGCGCCATGGCGCTGCTGGTGCAGGCCATGCTGCCTGACCTGCGCGCGCAAGCCGGCGCCGCGGTGGTCGGCATCGCGTCGATCAATGCCACGTTGGGCAACGCGCTGATCCCGGCCTACTCCGCCTCCAAGGGCGGCCTGCTCTCGCTGGTGCGCTCGCTTGCCGACAGTCTTGGCCGCGACGGCATCCGCATCAATGCGGTGTCTCCGGGACAGATCCACACCCCGATGCTCCAGCCCGCCATCGACGCCCTGCCCCCGGGCAGCTTCGAGCGTCGCATCCAGCTCGGCCGCCTCGGCACGCCCGCGGAAATCGGGCGCGTGGTCCGTTTCCTGCTGTCCGACGAGGCCAGCTATGTCACCGGTACCGAACTCGTTGTCGATGGTGGCAACATCCCCTCGCAGCGCTGAAGCGCAGTGGCCCGCCCCGTGGCCATGCGCCTGACCGTGCGAACCGGCATGGCGCAAAACCACGGGCCAGCTTCCTCGTTTGCCCGCAGCGGCTTCCTCGCGCAGCCATTCCTCCTTCCAGCCGACGCCGCGAAGCGCGCCGGCCGGAGGGACCAGCTCTCATCCAGTGCGCCGGCTCATGCCGGAACGGCCTGCGGAAGTTGCGTACGCTGACAGGCGGCAATGTGCCGGCCTGCGTTGCGCCCGGACCAGATGCAGTCGGCCAGCGACAGGCCGCTCACGTAATGGTTTGACGCCAGCCCCACCGCCGTACGGCCTACGGCATACAGCCCGCTGACCGGCGCGCCCGTTGCCGACAGCACCTGTCCGCACGCTTCGTCGACGCGCAGCCCGCCCAGCGTGATCGACGAGCACGGGAACACGCGGCTGTGCGCGGAGATATCGATGGCAAGCCAAGGGCCCTCGTCAAGCGGCGCGCACATGGCGGAGGACTTGCCTGCCGGGTCGGGCCGCTCGCCGCGCGCGGCCGCGCTATAGTCCGCAAGCGTTGCCTGCAGCGCGGCGCGCGGCATGCCGAGGCGATCCGCGAACGTGTCCACCGAAGACGCACGATGGCCGCCGGCCAGCATCAGCAGCGCAGCCGGCACGGCCTGGAAGGCCCACAGTTTCCCGCTCAGGCATTCACGCAAGGCCGCGCGTGCCAGCTTGCGGTTCAGGATCAGCCAGGCCCGGCCGTCGTGGTGCTCGCACATGGCATGTCCGAGCGTGGCACCGTAGACTTCTTCGTTGCCGATGCGCACGCCGCGCGCGTCAACCACGCAGCCGCGCGCCCAGTCGAAGGGCGGATTGATGAAGCGCCATGCCGATACGCGCTCCAGGTGCCGTGCCTCGCCTCCGGCCGACAGGCCAAGCCGGATGCCGCTGCCATCGCAACCGGTGGCGCCGAGGCGCCAGTTCGACCGGTACTTGCCCGCATGTTGCGCGACCATCTGCTGGTTGAAGATAAAGCCCCCGCTGGCCAGCACCACCGCGTCGGCCCGCACCGCGTAAGGACGGGCATGACGCAGTTCCAGCCGCAGCAGCCGCGCGCGCAGCGCATCGGCCAGCGCCGGCGACATGTTGTGCACCTGCTCCGCCCAGCGTGCCAGGCGCGCATGCCTGCGCTGCAGCCGCCCGGGCGGCACCTGCCACAACTCGACGCCGATCACCGCGCCACTGGCATCTGTAATCAGCCTGCGCGCCGCCGTGTGGCGCAGCACGGTTACGTTCGCGCTGCCCTGCACCGCACGCTGCAGCACGCCGTAAAGCGCGCGCCCGGACATGCCACGTCCCTTGGTGCGATGTCCGCGTGGCGCGGGCTCCGCGAAGCGCGCATAGGCCGGCACGGCCTCGTTGCCCGAGTAATAAAGGTAATAGGGCTGTGCCGGGTACGACGTCTTGCGTGGCGGCATGGCCGCAGAAAACCCGGCACCAAGTCCCTCCAGCCAGCCGATCATGTCCCGGCTGCGCGCACAGAATGACTGCAGCGTCGATTCGCTGACTACGTCGCCGACCTCCTGGCGCAGATAGTCCGCCATCGCCTGGGGCGTGTCGTGATAGCCGGCCTCGGCCTGGTAAGGCGTGCCGCCGCCGGCATAGACCACGCCGCCGCTCTTGATGCTGGCACCGCCGCCTTCGAAGCGCTCCGCAACGATCACCTTGCGCCCGCCAGCCGCGGCTTCGAGCGCCGCACAGGCACCGGCCGCCCCGAAACCGACGATGACCGCATCACAGCATGCCTGCCAGGCGAAGGCTTCAGGGTTGGCGAGCCGCAGTGGCGCGGCGACCGGCGTAGTGGATTCATCCAGTGTTGTCATGACTTTCTCCCCGCATATGGATGCGGCGTGATGCCGCGGACAGGGGACGCAGCAGTGCCGGCGTGGTGTCCGCGCGGCTCTGCGGTCTCCTTGTTGGTGTCTTGTGTGGTGGTGTGTTGGCATGTGCGTGGCCGGCATTCATGGTTCCATCGGCATTGGCAGGCGCCATCGTCTGATGGGACTAAGGACGCCCCCATTCGCGAGATTCCGGGCCCGGCATGCTTCATGCCGTGATCTGCAGGCCGGTTCAGCCGAGTGATATCACGCTGCCCAGCAGCATCCGCACCAGCTTTGCCTGCCGCGTGACACCCGTCTTCGAGAAGATTGCCCGCAGATGCGCGCGTGCCGTGTTCTTGCTGATCCCGAGTTCTTCCGCGGACTCATCGAGCGTCAGCCCGTTGGCGAGCTGCAAGGCGAGCTCTGTTTCGGCCGGCGTGAAATCGAACAACTGTCGCACCATGTCACGCGAGGCCTGCGACCTGCGCTCGGGATCGCGGATAAAGACCACGCACGCGGGCCGGCGCCGGTTGTCCTCCGACCATTCACTCAATGGTATGGTGCGGACCAGCAGGCCCAGCCGGGCCTTGCCGGATGGGCGCGTGACCGACATCGCATCCGTCGCCACCGTAGCCGCGCCCCGGTGCACCAGCATGGCCTGACGCAGCAGGCGCTGGAATTTCCGGTTCTCCTGCCCGTAGCTCACTTCCAGCGTTCCCGCGGCGACACGCATGCCGTCCCTGGCAGCCAGAATCTCGTCCGCCGCCGCGTTGGTCTTGATGATCGTGCCCGACTCATCAATCATGACCATGCCGACCAGCATTCGATCGATGGCGCCGGCGCAGACATTGCGCTCGGACTCGACCATATCCATTCGCGAGTGCAGATCCACGGCGCGCTTCAGATGCGGCAGCAATGCCATGCAGAGCGCCTTCTCGGACGGACTGAAATCCGGTGCATCCATATTGCGGGAGACGCGGAGTCGACACTCCACACCATCGTCCGTGCGCAGGTCCGCGCCGAGTACAAAGCGCACGCCGAGAGGATGCAGGAACTGCCGGTACAGCTCGCTGCTACACCACGCGGCCTGGCCGAGGTGCTCGTCGATGGTGACCACGCGATTGGGCGGCAACCCGACGAAGGGGTCGAGCGAGTAGAAATAGCTGTTGTAGGAAGCTTCGCCGGGCTGCGTAGTACCGTGCTCGGACGCATTGACCATCAGCCCCGAACGGTCCGCGGCCGGCGAGCGCAAGATCAGCGTGACATAGTTCGCGCGGAGTTGCTTGCGTATCAGCTCGAGCGCCTTTCCCCACGGCACCTTCTCCATCGGGCCCTGGTAGATCTGTCCGAGGATTGCACTGAAATCGGAAGGCGACAGCTCCAGCTGCGCGAAGGGGCCGACTGACCCCGGATTCCGGGTCACCTCCATCAGAATTTCCTTTTGTCTCTATCTTTCTCATTCGGCCCCGGGGCAGGCCCTGGTGCCGGTACGCGTGCTCTGCGGGCGTTTATGTCGTCGGGGATTATAGGAGCCGGCTTCCCTCATTCCGGCGACGGGCGTGAGCTTAATGCACGGAATTCTGGGAACGTAATCCGAACGGACTAGGGAGTAGGGCGAGCGCACATGCCCGATCTTGCGCGGCAGTTCCGCGAAGGGACATGGGTGATGGGGAGGGTGGGGGTTGTCGTGCTTGGCGGGCGCTGCTGTTTCGCGCGCGTAGCCGGTTGGGTTTTGATTGAGCGGGATTTGTTGCTCTTGGCAGGCGCTGCTTTTTCGCCGGCGCAGCCGGCGGGGTTTTGATTGAGCAGGAGTTGTCGCTCCTGGCAGGCGCTGCTGTTTCGCCGGCGTAGCCGGCGAGTTACTTTTGTCTCGCGACAAAAGTAACCAAAAACGCGTTTTCGTGGTCGACGAACGGCCCGTGGTGGTAAAGACGGTACAGGGCATAGCCAGACTGCCTGCCGCGTAGATGATCAGGATAGATACGTCA
>NZ_JBYOJS010000035.1:0-26194 GCF_057798895.1 Cupriavidus sp. 22TCCZM04-2 | reverse complement strand
TTTGTCGAGGCAAAGTTGAAATGTCCGGGCTCCAGCAAAGTTGAAATGTCCGGTTGTCCGGCGTCTTTTCAGCTTGTTTGTTCAGTCTTTTGGGGTTCCCGTAGGGCGGTGGTGCTGGCCTGACACGACGGAGTCCAGCTCAGGGTGGGGCTGTCATTCCAGCAGGGCGGATTTGAATTCCCAGGAGTAAGCGGAAATCAGTTCTCAGTTCCGTTAAGCGGCCACGGTTGCTGCTGTAAGCGTTTTAGCGCTTCCAACATGTCGTTCTGATCCAGCGAGCGCTGTGACTTCTTGCCTGGCGGTCGCCCACGCTTGCGGACAACGCCTTCGGTGGCAGGCAAAGAGAGAGATCGCGTGTTGTCGCGTTTCTCCTGAACGTACTGCGCCAGTTGCAATACGTGCCCCAGCCGCTTGTTATCCACGATTGCCCCCTGATCGACTTCCGACAGCTTGTCGTAGATGGTGTAGGGCAGGGCGACGCCATTCGCGCGTGGCTCGATCCTGCCGTCGGGGTAGTGATAGACGTCGATATAGCGACCGGCCAACTTCCGATGCTCGGGTGTATCTGCCAGCAGGTAGAGCATCTTGTCGTACTGGATCGTCAGGCTCTTGGAGACGCAGCGCGGCTCGCGCCAGGCGAAGATCAGATCCAGGTTCTCGTCCGGTCGCAGCGGACGATGGGCGTTATGGCTGTTGCGCGGGACCTTGGCGAAGCGCGCGTTGTAGTCCGCGATGAATTCGGGCATGAAGGCGTTGGCAGCTTCCATGGTGCTGATATTGCGAAGGCGCAGTTCCTTGACCAAGCGGTCCTGTAACGTCAGGTGGGTCCGTTCGACGCGGCCCTTGGCCTGGCTGCTGTTGGCGCAGATGCCCTCGATGTTCAGCTCGAACAAGGCCCGGGAAAACTGGGTATGGCCATCGCCGCCGGTCGCGTTCGGCTTGTTGACTCGGAACACGCTGGCCTTATCGCTGTAGAACGCCACGGGCTTGCCATGGCGCTCCAGATAGGCGCGCGTCGCGGCGAAGTATGTGAACGTGGCCTCGGAATGGGTAAAGCGCAGCTCCATGATCCGGCTGGTGGCGTCGTCGACATAGACCAGCAGCGTGCTGGCCGGCGCGCGTTCCTCAAACCAGCGGTGATCGCAGCCGTCGATCTGAATCAGCTCGCCATAGCAGGCACGGCGGTTGCGCGGCTGGTAGACCTTCGGCGGCCGCTGTTTGCGCGGTATCCAAAGCCCAGATGCCGTCATCAGGCGGCGTATCGTTTCCTTGGACAACGTGAGTCCATGGCGTTCGCGCAGCTTCTCGCAGGCCAGCGTCGGCCCGAAGTCGACGTAGTGTTCCCGGATCAGGTTCAGCGCCGCGGCTTCACGGTCGGCCGGCAGCCGGTTGTTGCTCGGGCGGCCGCGCTTGCGGGTCACGAGCCCTGACGGGCCTTCTTGCCGGTAGCGCTCCAGCAACCGCCGCAATTGCCGGTCCGTGATCTCCAACCGTTCGGCGGCCACACCAGGCCGTAACTGACCATCCACGACCGCCTGGACGGTCTTGAGCCTGTCTAACTCATGCATGCTGACTGTAATGACCTCGGATTTAGCCATCCTCTGGCGTCTCCATCGTGTTTCAACCGGGCAGGCTGAATACCACGAATGGACCACTCAGGCGGACATTTGAACTTTGCCAAAACCGGACATTACAACTTTGCCGCTACAACGTTGTCACGCATAATACGTCTTATGTTAAATCAGCGACGTATTCTGCGCTGGCTACGAACGGCGATTCCCACAGTCGGCCGGCAAGACTCCATGATTTCCCTTACTGCCTTTCCCCAAGTGCTACTGATTGCAGTTGTACCCATACTGGTGGCTCGCCGTTTAGCGCGGCGATCACATTGACTTACGGAACCGCCACGATGCTTGCAATTGCTGCCTGGATCACCTGCTCCTTCGCGGTTGGCCTTTTTGCCAACGCACTGGGACGCTCCGGCGCCACATGGACTATCTTTTCGTTGACCCTGAGTCCGTCGCTTGGATTGATCGTTGTCGCCGTCCTCGACAAGAAATGGAACAGGTCCGCTCGCGTGATGACTGCCATCGCCCCTGCAGCGGTGTCAGTGACCGTATAGCCTGCCCACAGGACCTCTTCGGGATCATCGCCGAGACCCCACACGCTAGCAGTGAGGTATCGTCAGCATTTGCAAGGAGGGCCGGATGGCCCTCACTTACTTCAGCATCTTCAACCGGTTGCTAGCCGCATGCGCGCCTTCGGTACCGGGATACTTGGTCACCACCTGTTCCAGCGTTTTGCGCGCGGCCGCCTTCTGCCCGGACTCCAGCTCATTATTGGCAACCGCGATCATTGCGTCCGGCACCTTGGGATGCGTCGGATAGGCATTGATCATTTTCTGCAGCACCCAGGTGGACGCCTTATAGTCGCGCTGCGCGTATAGCGAGTTGCCGAGCCAGAACTGCGCCAGCGGCAGGTACGGGCTCTGCGGATACCGCTTGATAAACGACGAGAATGAATTCCCGGCGCTCTTGAAATCGCCCGACTGAAAATGCTTGAGCGCGGCGTCGTATTCGGACTTCTCGCCCGGCTGCGAGGTGCCTTGGCGGTTCTCGACCGAAGCATGCTGCGGCTCGAACTTCTTCAGGCGCGCATCGAGGTCTGCGTAGTAATCCTTCTGCTGCTTCTGCAGCGTCGCCACCGTGTTCTGCAGCACTTCGTTCTGGCCGCGTAGCCGAGCCAGCTCCTGGCGTAGCCCTTCGAGCTGGTTCTGCAGTTCGAGCGTGGTGCGGCTGTTTTGCTCAAGGCGTTGGGTCGCAGTCGCCTGGAAATTGTTGAACTGGTCGCGCAGGTTGATGACCGTTTTGCGCGCCTGGTCATCCTCGAACACTCCGGCATGCGCCTGCGTGGGTGGCAGCATGCCTGCGCCAGCAATGGCGGCGAGCCACAACAGGGTGGAAACACGTACTTTCATGGATAGTCAGTGAGCTGATGTCGTTGATGTCCACGCGGCGGCTCTGCGCCCGCGAGGCTTCATCATGGCCTTAACCAGAGCGGCTGAAGCGCAGGGTCCCTGCTCGCCGCGCTGGTCCGCCAGTATCGCTTAGATGATTGAGGGAATGCGGAGGACGGCATCCCGGCAGGCACGCGATGGGAGGACGTGCCGCACAATTTTTCGTGGGTGGATGAACGCGAGTCGGGGCGTCGAGCGCTTCGAAGCATCATCGCGACGATCGATGAAGCGCCGTGCCCAGATGAACTGACAATCCGGGACGCACAACGAAAGCCGTGTTTGCGCCCCTTCAGTCACAAACACGGACAATCGAACGCCACCGAATGGAACAGAGACCCTCCCGCCGGGGTGTGCACCTTCTTACTTGGCGACTAGAGTTTCCGAATTTGTGAGGCTTGTGGACCCTTTGGGCCTTGCTTCACTTCAAATTCGACCTTGGCACCCTCGTCCAGCGACCGGTATCCACTTCCTTGAATTTCGGATTGGTGGGCAAACAAGTCCGCGCCCCCGTCGTCCGGCGTGATAAATCCATAGCCCTTCTCATTGTTGAACCATTTCACGGTGCCAGTTGCCATCTCGTCCTCTGAACTTTTTGTGTGAACAGAACGTGCAACGCCGGTACCACCTGGCGCTGCATACAGACGAGCATAGCCGAAGAGCTCATCATGGCGTCTCAGGGTTTACCGAGGTGACTGACTCGACGAACGCAGGTGCAAACCGTCACGTTGCGCGTGATTGCGCGTGATACTGCTTGGGGCGCCACAACAGTGGATTGCAGGCGTCACTACGCGCGCCTGACGGAACCCGGCCCTCTAATCCCGGCCTGCCCGCAGAACGGTCAATTCCAGGCCTGATCCACCTTTGGCAATCTTCAGCGCGGCCAGTTCTCCATCGAGACGAACGAAAGGTGCCAGGAGTCGCCTTAGCTGGTCCAGCAATGCACTTCCCAATTGCTCATCGTCCCGTCCGCCTTGCGCCCACTCATGATATTGATTGTGAGCTTCCACAACGCCATTCATAAATTCCAGCGCCATTGCAGTCCCCTCTTACGATATTTCCGCCAAAGCGTAGTCCCGTGGTGCGCTTTCGGAATATCGGGCAAAAGTATGTTTCGCGGATGAATAATGGGGCGTTGGAACCAGAATAATGCCCCGGCTGAAAGCACGGGCATCACCTCCGGATCCGGAGGTTCGGTGTCGACAACAGCGTCTCAGTGGCGCGCTGCAGGCGGAGCAGCGGTTTTGTCCTGGCTGCCGCTATCGCTGCGGCGCGGAACGCAAGACCGCTGTCGCGATTTCCCCGGCGAGTTCGCCCGCCGCTGCCAGTTCATTCTTGCTCAGGCCGCCGACAATGCGGGTCGTGCCCCAGTCGCCGCAGATCATGGCGACGCAGCGGTTGCGTACCTTGACGGGAATCAGCAGTACGGAACGCGTGTCGGGCATGGCGTCGCGATACCAGCGCGGGACGCGATGCGATACGGCTTTGTCCCTCAGGTCCTCGATCAGCAAAGGCTGCGGCGCGATCATCGCGAAATGGAACATGTCGGGCACGAAGCCTTCTTCGAACGACAGCCGCTCAAGCTTGTCCCGCATGCCGTCGCCAAACCCCAGGCGCGCGCTGAAGCGCTTGCTCGTCGGGTGCAGCAGCATCAGGAAACAGTGCGAGAAGTTCAGCGCCCGCATGGCCGACTCCAGCACCAGCGGAGCAAGCTGGGATACCGTCCTGCCCGCACCCTCCTGCCGAACCTCGTCGAGCGCGTGCAGCAGGCGCTTCAGCGTATCGGCGGGCTTGCCGCCCTCTTCCGCAACGCTGCCATCGCCCGAGTCAGGGGTCTCCGAGCGCGCCATCGTTGTCTTCAGCTTCCCGGCCTGCTGGATCGCCGTATTGACGTGGGACGGCTCCAGCCCGAGTCTCTGCGCATGGGCCAGCAGCGGTCCCAGGACGATTTCCTCCGGTTGCTCGGCAAGCATCGAGGCCGCCGCGTCGGACGACAGGCTGGCGACCGCGCCCAGCCAGTCGGCATGGGTTTCCAGGACGGATTCTTCGTGCAGTTCGCGGCCCAGCATGCCGTCCGCGATCAACGTCGGCAGGCGCCACCGGAAGGCTGCCGCCTTGGCGATCTCGTCGAACGAGATGCCGATGACTTCGCGGCAGGCATCGCTTTCGCTCATGGCGCCATCCGCGCTCAGCGTCGCGATGCGGTCCCACTCGTCCGGGAAATAGAAGATCACCATCAAGCGGCTGACGTGGTGCATCAGCGTGCAGACGACGCCCTCTTCCCCACCCAGGATGCCGCGCGCATCGTTCAGCGCACGGGTGATCTCGCCGGCCATGATGGCCTGCTTGAGCGCCCTCCCCGCCTGAGGCCGGTTGGGGGCCACGCCCTGGAAAAAGTCGAGTACCTGGACGCCCAGCGTCAGATGCGTAATGGTGTCCACGCCCAGCACCATGATGGCGCGGGATACCGTGGTGACCTCGCCGCCGAATGAACGGTACATGGCCGAGTTGGCCAGTCGGATGACTTTCTGTGAAAGGCTGAAGTCCGACAGGACCGTGCTGGCCATTTCCCCAATGCTCATGTCGCTGTTCAGCGTCTTGAAGACATTGTCGATGCAGTACTGCAGCGTCGGGAAATCGCCCTTCTGGACCATCCTGGCCCAGAGCTGATCAAGAAACTGTTTCTTTGGCATGTTCTCGATTACGCGGACAGTGCGTCCTCGGCGTCGATGCGGAACCTGCCTGCGCGGACAGCGTCCTCGAAATCATTGGGGGCCATCGCCCGGGCGAAGCGCCAGCCTTGTGCCAGCTCGCAGCGCTGGGCCGCCAGCAGATCGCATTGCGCGTCAGTCTCGACGCCTTCCGCAATGGCCACCAGCCCGAGTTCCCGCGCCAGCGACAGCACGGCGTAAACAATGGTTTGGGCGTGCGGGGAATCCACCATGTCCGCGACAAAGCTGCGGTCGATCTTCAGTGCCGACAGCGGAAACCTGCGCAGATAGGACAGGCTGGAATAGCCGGTGCCAAAGTCATCGACCGCAAAGCGGATACCCAGTGCCCTGAGTTCCTTCAGTAGATTCCCCGCCCCCTTCGGGTCCGTCATCAGCGCGCCTTCGGTGATCTCGAGCACCAGCCGGTGCGGGTCGATGCCGGTATCGCGGATCGCGCTGCGCACGCTGTCGACAAAGCCCGGATGCCTGAACTGCACCGGCGACACGTTGACCGACACGTAGCCAAGCTCCACCCCGTTAGCGTCCCACGCGGCCAGCTGCGCGCACGCGCAGCGTACCGCCCAGGCGCCAAGATGATTGATCAGTCCGTTGCTCTCGGCCAGCGGCACGAAAATCTCGGGCGAGATGGCCCCCTCGTTGCAATGCTCCCATCGCATCAGCGCCTCGACTGCGCAAACGGTGTCGGGGCCGACCCGGAAGATCGGCTGGTAATGCAAGAACAGTTCACCATTGAGGACCGCCTCGAACAGGTCCTGCTCGATGCGGAACTGCTCGTTCAGCCGGCGATCCAGTTCCGGCGAGTACAGGCAATAGCGGTTGTTGCCCTGCGCCTTGGCCTCGTACATGGCCCGGTCGGCCCGCCGCAGCAACTGCGCCTCGGTCTCCCGCTCGCCCGTGGCGAAAGCCAGGCCAATACTGGTCGTGACACGCACCTGGCAGCCGGCCAGGTGGAATGGCTGCCGGCAGACTCGCATGATCTGCTCGAGCACGCCCATTGCCGCCTCTTCGCTAGTCACGTCGTCGAGCAGGACCACGAATTCGTCGCCCCCCAGGCGCGCAACGGTGTCGCGGGTGCGTAGCGTCCCCGCGAGTCGCAGGCTAAGTTCTTTCAGCAGGATGTCGCCGACCTCGTGGCCGAGCGAATCGTTGACCTTCTTGAACCCATCCAGGTCCATCAGCGCAATCGCAAAGCGGCCGCGCTGCGCGGCATCGCCGGCGAAATACGCGTCCACCCGATTGCGGATCAGCCCCCGATTACCGACACCGGTGAGCGGGTCGGTGAGCGATTGTTCAGTCAGTCGGGCGAGTTTCCGGGCCCATTTGGTGACGTCGGTGCCAAACAGGAGTATTGATGTCCGGCCATCCGTGCCAGCATGTCGGCAAATGCGCAGATCGATCCAGCGCGTGCCGGTAATGGCGTTGGCAAATCGGATCTCGGCCTGTTTGGGAAGACCGTCGCGGAAACAGGCTTGCAGCAGTTGGGCGGCGCGCTCGCGTTCGTCGAAGGCGACAATGTCCTTGAGCGAGGCGCGCAGCAGGTACTCTCGCGGAAACGCCAGCAGATCGGCCGAAGCATTCGTGGCCTGGAGGATATTGCCGGTTTCGCTGACCTGCAGCGCCAGTCCACCCCATGCTTCCAGCAGCGCCCAGGCATCCCTGCTTCCGGCAGGAGCCATCGCTCCGGCAACGCCGCCGGAACGGTTCGGTTCCCGTGCGTTGCCTGCCTGAACAGCATCAAACGTGGACGACGTCATGTGGTCTTTGGCCTAGCCTGTTTGGCGATCGCGCCTTGCCGATCCCGGGGGCCGGCGGTACCGCGAGGGAACTCGGTAAAAAAGACAGCATTAATGGTTCAAAAACACGACTTGCCGCCGTGGGTGAATCGACGGGAAGCCAATTCTATTACGGCTACCCGGGGTCGCGCTTGAAAACCCGTCATGCCATTGACATTCACAACCTAATCCTCTCGTTTCAATAGCCGGGGGGTAGACAAAGCCCGGATCTACGGATATGCGGCCGCGTTAACGAGACTCAGGATTTCGCTATGTCAGTGGTTATCGGCAATGTTTGCCTTGTCTTTAGATTCCACGTGAACGCGAGTGGACGACGTCGCTCAATTCGCCCCTATGTCGGCTCTTCATGCTTCAGCCTTGCCGCACTGTTCTTGATGACATCGAGCACGGCGGCCGTCATGACCGCCGTCGATACGCCGAACATCAGGATGCCGTGGGCGGCCTCCATCGGACCAAGCAGGCGCCAGCGCTCGGACATGACAATGTCGCCATAGCCCAGTGTCGAGAAATTCACCGCCGAGTGGTAGAGCGCCTTCCCGAAGTCCGCGAACTCGCCAAGCAGCATGAACAGTGCCGCCCAGATCGTCACCTGGGCAAAATTGCCAAGCAGTGTGACCAGCATGATCGCCGACAGCATGGCGACATCCAGCCAGAGTGGTTCGCGGCCCTGCCACTCGTTTCGAAAGCGGGCATAGCGGCGCAGGCACACGGCCACGGCCAGTGCTTGCAGCACCAGGCACGCCAGCATGACCGGGGCTGCGACCAGCAGATGGAGGCGCATGGCGAGGTTTCCTTGTCAGGGCGTGGACGGCGAAGGGCGGCTACGCTGCTCTAGCAGTTCCAGCATCAGGCAGGCATACAGAGTGACCCCGATGAACAGGCCCATGCGGACTGCGAAGGCATGGTAGACGTCCTTGCCGGCCGCGCTGTCCTCGACCGACTGGCCCAGCAGGATGATCAGCGTCACCAGGGTGTTGAGCCAGAAGCCCGGCGAAAGCCCGCCGGCAGGTCCGGCAAAGAGCTTGCGCGCCAGCACCAGCGAGAACAGGAACATCCAGAGAAAGTACATCCACAGATGGACGAACAGGCCCAGGGCCCACCAGAACAGGACGGCCAGCAGTCCGCCGAGCAGCGTGGAACCAATCAGCTCGCGTGCGGCGCCGCGCGCCGTCGTGCAGCTTTGCCGCCCCAGGCTGACCGCCTTCATGAGGATTGGCATATAGGCCGCCGGATCCCCCAGCGCCAGCAGGACGGGCGGCATGACCACGAGCGCCGCGCGCAGCGCCATCCAGTCGGCGGTGCTTTGCGACACCGCTGGCGGACGCCGTGGTCCAGGCCCGGCCGCCGGCTCGGGAATCAACCAGAAACACAGTGCCAGGACCGTCACCGCAAGCAGCAACCCTTTGACGAGCGCGGCCACCACGGTCAGGGCCAGGCCGATGTCCGCGGTCCCCGCCACCGAAACCATGGTCAGGCCAGCCGCCAGGAACGTGCCGACCAGGCTGTTGCCGCCCCGCAAGCCATAGCGGAAGGCCAGGAACAGTCCGAGGCCGGTGATCAGCACCCCGCTGAACGGATACTGGCTCAGGAACGGCACCACCAGCAGGCCGCTGCCGGTGGCCAGCATGGCGACCAAGGCCAGCCCCACGGCAGCCCTTGCCGGCAACGGCCGGTCGAGCGAAGCCAGCACGAACGCGCCCAGCACCGGGGCCACCATCGGGATGGGCCAGTTCAGCCCGTAGCTGGTGGCAAGGCAGAGCGCGGTGCCAAGCGCCAGCCGCAGCGCCCGACGCCCGCGAATCGCGACCGCACCCGCCACGCCGCCGTCAGTAGACATAGGACAGCCAGCTCATCACGCGCAGGAACAGGCGGCCGAGCGGATTGAGCACGTTGCCCTCGGCCGGGAAGGCCATGACCTCGGCCTGCCCGCCCACGCGAATGCCCTTGAGCGTCTCCAGTTCGCCCTTGTCGATCTCGACGATCACCGGGAAGCGCTGCGCCGGACGCAGCCAGTCGCGGCTGTTCTGGATCGTCGGCAGGCTGCCCGGCGGCGGGCTCTGCCCCGCGCTGACGCCGTAGCCGACGCTGCGCACGCGGCCCGCAAGCACCCGCCCCGGCAAGGCGTCCAGCACGATCCCGACCGGCGTCCCGGCTTCGACGCGGGCAAGGTTGTTCTCGGTCATGTCCGCGCTGATCCAGAGGTCATGGATGGCAATCAGCGTCATGACCGGATTGCCGGCAGCGGCGTACTGACCGGCTTCCGTGCGCAGGTCGGTGATCAGGCCGGCGGTGCGTGCGCGCACCTGCGCGTTGGCAAGGTCGAGCTCGGCCTTCTCCAGCGCCCCCGCCGCACTGCGCAGCTTGGCGTTGTCCTCTTCGCTGCCGCCCTGCTGCTCGCGCGCGCGTTCGACCTCGGCCCGGGCCGCATCGACCTGGCTGGTGGCCTGGGTGTGGGTGGCGCGCGCCACCTCCAGCCGCCGCAACGATACGGTGCCGGGATCTTCGCTGTACAGGCGTTCCAGGCGATCGCTATCCTGGCGTGCCTTGACCTCGTTGGCCTGGGCGGCACGCAGCGCGGCCTGCGCCGACGCGATGCCCGCGGTGCTGGCGCCAATCTGCCGGCGCATCGATTCCAGGTCCGCGCGCGCCCGGTCCGCCGCGATGCGGTAGTGCTGCGGATCGACCTCGAACAGGACTGTGCCGGCCTGCACGTCCTGGTTGTTGCGCACCAGTACGCGCGTCACGCGGCCCGATACCTCCGACGCCACGGGGACGACGAAGGCCTGTATGCGCGCCTGCTGCGTATAGGGCGTAAGGCGATCCGCGAACAGGTACCACGCCAGGCTCAGCACGATCAGCGCCACCACCCACCTGACGCCCTTGCGCGCGGGGTCCGCCGATGGCGGCGGCGGTGCCGGTGTCGGTGCAGCGACGTCACTCATCAGGTCTGTCTCCTTGCACGGATGAGCGTTTGCCGGCTGGCTCGCTCGTTGCCTCTTCGATCAGCCCGCCCCAGTCGGTGCGTTGCTCCATCTGCTGACGCGTCGGCGCATCGACGAGCGGCTGCCCGGTCTGCCAGCCGCCGCCGAGCGCCTTGTACAAGGCGATAAGATTGCCCACGGCCGCGCTGCGGTTGACGAGGTAGGCATCCTGCTGGGCAAACAGCGCGCGCTGGGCATCCAGCACGCGCTGGAAATCCGAATACCCCTCGCGGAACAGGGCATTGGCCAGGGTCAGCGAGCGGTTGGCGGCCGTCGACGCCTCCTCCAGGATCGCCTCTCGCTCCAGCGCCTTGATCAGCCCGCTGGCGGCATCGTCCGCTTCGCGCGCGGCCTGGCGCACGCTGTCCTGGTAGGACACGATCAACTGCTGCAGGCGGGCATCCTGGATGCGCACGTTGTTGCGGATGCGTCCGTAATCGAGAATGTTCCAGCGCAGGCTCGGCCCCGCTATCACCACGAAGCCGTTCGGCGTGCCCGGCAGCGAGCTGGCCGACCAGCCGATGTTGCCGAGCAGGGTCAATGATGGATAGAGATCGGCCTTCGCCACGCCGATCAGCGCCGATTGCGCGGCCACCTGCAGCTCGGCGGCGCGGATATCGGGGCGTCGTAGCAGCAGGTTGGCAGGGACATCCTGCAGCACGGCGCGGTCGATCAGCGGCACGATGCCCTCTTTCTCGGGCATATCGAGCAATGCATGCATGGGCGCTGGCGGACGGCCAATCAGGATCGCGAGCGCATTGCGCGCATGCAGGATCTGGCCCTCCAGTTCCGGGATGCTGCTCAGGGTGCCGAGGTACTGCGTCTTGGCCTGCTGGAGGTCGAGCTCATCGCTCTCGCCGCCCTTGAACAGGCGCTCGGTGATTTCGAAGCTGCGCTTCTGCAGCCGGGCGTTTTCCTGGGCGATATGCAGCCGCGCTTGTGCGGCACGCAAGGTGAAGTAGGTCTGGGCCAGTTGCGCATGCAGCAGCACCAGCACGTCCTCATAGGTCGCGCGCGAGGCAAAGTAGGCCGCATCCGCCGATTCGATCGCGCGACTGAAGCGTCCCCAGAAGTCCAGTTCCCAGCCTACGTCCACGCCGGCGCTGTACTGCCAGACACGGGTGGGCTGGACGCCCCCGGACGGCCGGCTATGGACGTAGAGCGCTTCCGCACTGGCCTGCTGGACCTGCGGGTAACGGCCGGCCTGTGCAATGCCCAGCTGCGCCCGGGCCTCGACCACGCGTAGTCCGGCGATCCTGACGCCGGCGTTGTTGGCATCGGCCTCGGCAATCAGTCGTTCAAGGACGGGGTCGTTGAAAACCTGCCACCACTGGCTCAGGTCCGGCTGCTGCCGCGGCTGCGTGGCCTGCTCTAGTGCGGCGGTGCTCCATTGTTCGGTCCAGTTCGCGTGCTGGGCCTGGAAGTCCGGACCCAGCCGCGCGCATCCGCCAAGCAGCATTGCCACCGCCAGCAACCGGCAATGCAGCGCGGCCCGCTTTGCCATGGTCAGAGGCTGGCTGTTGCAGCCATGCCGTTCAGTTGCCGGCCTGGCCGGCCAGGAAACCAGCGCAAGACGCAGGACGCCTGGGGCCCGGTTCGGCGCCTGGTGCCAGGCGAGCCTTGACGGGTCGTCATTTCGGATGCGGGAACCTGCGGCATACGGGTCTCCTCTGCGAAACCGCCATGTGACGATTCGATAGACGTGGCAATTATGCGTTGCCAAGGTGATTTCGCCTATCCATCGTTCGTGTCAGGCGCGCAACAGCCGTGCGGCGCCTGGCACCCACAAGAAAACGGCCGGTCTTGCGACCGGCCGCTGGCTGAGTGTAGTGTCGTCAGCCTGACGCTCAGCGGTTGGCGACCTCGAAGCGGTCCAGGTTCATCACCTTGTTCCAGGCCGCGACAAAGTCCTGGACGAACTTCTCCCCGGCATCCGAGCAGCCATAGACTTCGGCCACCGCGCGCAGTTGCGAGTTGGAGCCGAAGACCAGGTCGACACGCGTGCCGGTCCATTTCAACTTGCCTGTTGCGCGATCGTAGCCTTCGAACACGTCCTTGCTGTCCGCGACCGGCTTCCACTCCGTGCGCATGTCGAGCAGGTTGACGAAGAAGTCGTTGGTCAGCGTTTCCGGGCGGTCGGTGAAGACACCGTGCTGCGTTTGTCCGACGTTCGCGTTCAGCGCGCGCAAGCCGCCGACCAGCACGGTCAGTTCCGGCACCGTCAGGGTCAGCAGTTGCGCCTTGTCGATCAGCAGTGTCTCGGCCGGGACCGCGTACGTGCCCTTCAGGTAATTGCGGAAACCATCTGCAATCGGCTCCATCACGCTGAACGACTGCACGTCGGTCTGTTCTTGCGACGCGTCCATGCGCCCGGGAGTGAAGGGGACCTTCACGTCGTTGCCACCCTTCTTCGCGGCCTGTTCGATGCCGGCGCAACCCGCCAGCACGATCAGGTCGGCCAGCGACACCTTCTTGCCGCCGCTCTGCGTGCCATTGAACTCGTTCCGGATACCCTCCAGGGTCTCCAGCACCTGGGCGAGCTGGGCTGGCTGGTTCACCTCCCAATCCTTCTGCGGCGCCAGGCGCAGGCGCGCGCCATTGGCACCGCCGCGCTTGTCGGAGCCGCGGAACGTCGACGCCGAAGCCCAGGCCGCGGACACGAGCTGCGACACCGGCACCCCCGAAGCCAGAATCTTGCCCTTGAGCGCGGCAATGTCCTGCTCGTCGACCAGCACGTGGTCCACGGCGGGGATCGGATCCTGCCAGATCAGTTCTTCGGCCGGCACCTCCGGACCCAGGTAGCGCGAACGCGGGCCCATGTCGCGGTGCGTCAGCTTGAACCATGCGCGGGCGAAGGCGTCGGCGAACTGGTCGGGGTTCTCATGGAAGCGCCGCGAGATCTTTTCATAGGCCGGATCCACGCGCAGCGAAAGGTCCGTGGTCAGCATGGTCGGGCCACGGCGCCGGGACGGATCATGCGGGTCGGGAATCGAATTGGCCCCGGCATCGCCCTTGGGCTTCCATTGATGGGCACCGGCCGGGCTCTTCGTCAGTTCCCAGTCATAGCCGAACAGGTTCCAGAAGAAATTGTTGCTCCACCTGGTCGGCGTGCTGGTCCAGATGACCTCCAGGCCGCTGGTGATGGCATCGCCCCCCTTGCCGGAACCATAGCTGCTGTGCCAGCCCAGCCCCTGCGCTTCGAGCCCGGCGGCTTCGGGCTCCGGGCCCACGTGGGAGGCCGGGCCGGCACCGTGCGTCTTGCCGAAGGTGTGGCCGCCAGCGATGAGCGCAACGGTCTCTTCATCGTTCATGGCCATGCGCGCAAAGGTCTCGCGAATATCCACGGCGGCCGCGGCCGGATCCGGGTTGCCGTTCGGGCCTTCCGGGTTCACGTAGATCAGGCCCATCTGCACAGCCGCCAGCGGGTTTTCGAGGTCGCGCTCGCCGGAGTAGCGCTTGTCGGCCAGCCACGTGCTTTCGGATCCCCAGTAGACATCCTGGTCCGGCTCCCAGACATCCTGGCGCCCGCCACCGAAACCGAACGTCTTGAAGCCCATCGATTCCAGCGCGACGTTGCCGGTCAATACGATCAGGTCGGCCCACGAAATCTTCTTGCCGTATTTCTGCTTGATCGGCCACAGCAGCCGGCGCGCCTTGTCCAGGTTGACGTTGTCGGGCCAGCTGTTCAGCGGCGCAAAGCGCTGCTGCCCCGAGCCCGCGCCGCCGCGGCCGTCGCCGGTACGGTACGTGCCGGCGGCATGCCAGG
This sequence comes from Cupriavidus sp. 22TCCZM04-2, assembly GCF_057798895.1. Lineage (NCBI taxonomy): Bacteria > Pseudomonadati > Pseudomonadota > Betaproteobacteria > Burkholderiales > Burkholderiaceae > Cupriavidus > Cupriavidus sp. 22TCCZM04-2. The sequence continues at coordinate 11,909 of NZ_JBYOJS010000035.1, read as the reverse complement.
CCATGCGGACGAACAAACCGCCGTAGTGGCCGAAGTCCGCGGGCCACCAGTCCTGCGAATCAGTCATCAGCGCGGTGAGATCCTTCTTCACTGCCGCCAGATCCAGGCTCTTGAATGCCTCGGCGTAGTTGAACCCCTTTTCCATGGGATCGGCCAGCGAAGAATGCTGGCGCAGGATACTCAGGTTCAGCTGATTGGGCCACCAATCACGGTTCGATGTCCCCGAGCCGGCGGCGTGATTGAACGGACACTTCGCTTCAGTCGACATGTGTTCCCCTTGCTTAGTTGCATCCAGATCGTTCGCTATTGGATCGTTTGATCCCGACCGCACGGCTCAAGCCCCGGTACATCCAGCCACCGCCTTGCATAGAGTACTGTTTCTCCACACGGGCCGGAAATAGGTTTACTTCATGGCCGAGCAAGAAAAAAGCTAAGGCCTGAGCCGCATTCCATGTTCTTTCGCATCCTTCGGCTACGGACCTTCATGACCGGGCGGTTTCGCCCCGTTCGGGTGAGACACGCGCATCGGCGGCTAACCGGAATCGGCGGACAGTGTACGCCCGGCGACTAGAATGAAACAGCCCGGCCCCTCGGGTACACCAAAGCCACTGATACCACGCTGCAGGAAGGATTGCCATGACGGAACTCGAAAAGGACAAAGTCGTCGGCGTGCTGAACCGGATACTCGAAGCCGAGCTCGCCGGCGTGGTGCGCTACACCCACTATTCATTCCTCGTGTTCGGCTTCGGACGCATCCCGATCGTGTCGTGGCTGCGCGAGCAGGCTAACGAATCGTTGCTGCATGCCCACCTGGCGGGCGAATGGATCACGACGCTCGGCGCCTATCCGTCGCTGGGCATCGGCAAGCTGCTGGACAGCCATACGTTTGATATCGCTTCGATTTTGCGCGAATCCCTTGCGACAGAGACGCTTGCGCTGCAGCTGTACCGCGAACTGCTGGGCCTGGTCGAAGGCCGTTCGGTGGCGCTGGAAGAATATGCGCGTCAGCAGATCCAGGTCGAGGAACTGCACGCCGGCGAAGTCGACAAAATGCTGCGCAAGCCAGGACAGTCGGCAACGGCACAACCCAGCCCGGGTTGAACCCTACCCGCGCGGCCGCTGCCCTGCAGCCTGGTGGATCGCCGCGCGGATGCGCGAATACGTGCCGCAGCGGCAGACGATATTGCCGAGCGCCGCGTCGATGTCCGCATCGGTGGGCTTTGGCCTCGCCTTGAGCAGCGCGCAGGCGGCCATGATCTGCGCGCTCTGGCAGTAGCCACACTGGACCACGTCGACATCGAGCCACGCCGCCCTGACGGCGTCGATCTCCTTGCCCCCCACGCCTTCGATGGTCGTGATCTTCATGGCCGGGCTTAGCTTCGACAAGGTCAGCTGGCAGGCGAGTTCGGCCTTGCCATCGACATGCACGGTGCAGGCGCCGCAGATGCCCACGCCGCAGCCGAACTTGGTTCCCGTCAGCGCCAGGTCGCAACGCAGTATCCAGAGCAGCGGCATCTCGGGTTCCGCGTCCACGCTGACCGGCTTGCCATTTACGTTCAGGGTCGCCATGGTTGTCCTCCTCGGCTAGGCAAGCTTCAGCGGCAGCGCGCGCAGCCGCTGGCCGGTCAATGCGTACAGCGCGTTGGCCACTGCCGGCGCAATGGGTGGTGTGCAGACTTCCCCAGTGCCCTCCGGGGCCTCGGCGCTGGCGATGATCTCGGTCTGGATCGCAGGGCAATCCGCCATGCGCACCACCGGGAAGTCATGGAAATTCTTCTGCTGCACGACGCCATCCGCAAAGGTGATTTCCTGGAGCAGCGCCGCCGACAAGCCGAAGACGATGCCGCTCTCGGCCTGCTGGCGGATCAGGTTCGGATTCACCGGCGTACCGCAATCGATCACGCAGTACACGCGATGGACGCGGATGGTCTTGTCCCGCGCGACTGAGACCTCTGCCACCTGCCCGACGATGCTTCCGTACGACTGGTGCAGCGCCACGCCGCGTGCGCGCGCGATACCGTCGGCCGCGCGCTCCATCGGCTTGTTCCAGCCCGACAACGCTGCCACGCGCCGCAGCACGGCAAGGTGACGTGGATGCTCGCCCAGCAGCGCCGCGCGGAACGCAACCGGATCCTTGCCCGCCGCCACCGCCATCTCATCGAGAAAGCACTCCGTGAAGAAGGCCTGGTGCGAGTGCCCGACCGAGCGCCAGAAGCCGACTGGAATCGGCAGCTTGACATTCGCATGGGAAACGCTGGCCGCCGGCCATGCATAGGGCTGGTCGTAGGCACCTTCCGCCGCGGTCTTGTCGACGGGAATGCGCGGCAAGCCGAAGTCGCGCGCCATTATCTCCGGTACGATCGCCTGCCCTGCCGAACGGGCCTGCCAGCCCACGAGCCGTCCTTCGCGATCGAGACCGGCCCGCAACCGTGCCACGCAGGCCGGTCGGTAAAAGTCGTGCGTCATGTCTTGCGAGCGCGTCCAGATGGTCTGCACCGGCCGCCCCTTGGCCTCGCGCGCAATCGCAGCCGCCTGCGAGACGAAGTCCGCCTCGAGGCGCCGGCCGAAACCGCCGCCCAGCAGCATGACCCGCAAGTCGACCTGGTCGGGGCGCAGGCCAAGGATTTTTGCGGCATGGGCGCGGGCAATGCCGGGCACCTGGGTCGAGACCCACACCGTTGCCGCATGGTCCTCGTACTGGACGGTGCAATTGATCGGCTCGACGGCGCCGTGCGCAAGATAGGGCGCGCGATACTCGGCGTTGATGACCTTCGCGGCGCTGCGCAGTACCTCGTCGACATCGCCACGCGCATAGTATTCATGGCCATCATCGCGATCCAGTGCCGCGGCGATGCGCGCCATTAGCCTGGCGCTCGATGCGCCCGCCGCCGGGCCAGGGTCCCAGTCGACCTTCAACACATCCAGCGCCTGCATCGCGCGGAACGCATTGTCGGCAATCACGGCCACGCCACCCGTGCCGCCGTTGAAAGGCGGCACCACGAACGCCTTCACAACCCCACGTTGCGCCAAGGCTGCAGTGACGTCGGCATGCTTGACGCGGCCGCCGACGGTCGGGCACATCAGCACGCTGGCGTACAGCAGCCCCGGTGGCAAGGCATCGATGCCAAAGCGCGCCGAGCCGTTGGTCTTTGCCGCCGCATCGAGCCTGTGCAGCGGGCGGCCGATCAGGCGGAACGCGGACGGTTCTTTGAGCGAGACCTTGTCCGGCATCGGCTGGCGTGCGGCATCCGCAGCCAGTTCGCCGAAGGTCACGGAGCGTCCGGAGCCATGCAGGACCCTGCCGTCTTCCGTGCGGCATTCCGATTCGGTCACGCGCCAACGCTGCGCGGCCGCGGACACGAGCATGGCGCGTGCCGATGCTCCGGCCTCGCGCAAGGGCATCCACAGGTCGCTGAGGCCGGAGGACCCGCCCGTGACAATCCCGCCGATCTCGCGCATCAGCTTGCGCGTGACGTGGTCCGCATAGCGACGGATCAGGCGATGATCGTCCGGATGAAAGGGCAGCCCGTCGACCACGACCTGAAGGTTGTTGAAGATCTTGTCGGGGGGCGCGTTCTCCACGCGCACGCGGCGCCAGTCGGCATCGAGTTCCTCGGCGAGGATCATCGCCAGACCGGTATGCACGCCCTGCCCCATTTCCGAGCGGCACATCATGATGGTGACGCTGTTGTCGGCGTCGATCTTGACCCATCCATTGAGCGCCACCTCGGTGCCTTGCGTCGGCAGCGGCACCGATGTGGTCAGGCGCTGGCGCACGGGCAGCACAGTCCAGCCGACAAGCAAAGCGCCTGCCGCGCCGATTGCGCCGATACCGCCGAAGACGAACGCTCTGCGCTTCATGGTGGGGTCAAGGCATGGCGTGTGCCGCGGCCAGCAATTCGTCGGCAGCCTTTTCGGCCATCATGTAGATGGCGCTGACCGGAAAAAAGCCCGGAATGCGCGGGAATGCCGAGGCATCCACCACACGCAGCCGACGCGTGCCATGCACGCCGAAACGGCTGTCCAGCACGCCGCCCGAAGCCGGTGCACCGATGGGGCACGAGCACGACGCATGGTGCCCCCAGGCGTTGTCGCGGATATAGCCGGCCAGGTCTTCATCGCTCTGGACGTGCGTGCCGGGCAGCTCTTCCTGCGCGATATACCCCTGCTGCGCCAGCGGCTGGGCCAGGCCTCGCACAAAGCGGATCGCGCCGATCAGCGCGCGCATGTCCTCGCCCTTCGGATCATCCGCTTCCTCGAAATACCGGAAGTCGATATCGGGCACGTCGCGCGGATCGGCCGAACGCAGTGACACGATGCCGGCGCGGTTGCGCGTGTGCCCCTTGAGGATCGCCCACGTCAGCATGTTGTCGTGCTCCGCGAAGACTTTGGAATAGCCGGGGTAGTAGCCAACAAATCGTTCGAGCAACGCCATGCAGAACATATCGGGCACCGGCGTGCGCCGGCCCGAACGGCGAATCACCGCTGTCGCCACGCCGTTGGTGGTGTAGACGCCGTCGCGCGCATCGAACCAGCTGCGATACGGCGCATCGTCTCGCACGAATTTCACGCCGTGAAGCACGTCCCATGAGCGCGACATCCGGTTCACGACTCCGATCTCATAACGGTCCTGCAGGTTGCGGCCGACGCCGGGCAGGTCCACGCGTACCGGAATGTCGTACTTGCGCAAATGGTCGGCCGGCCCGATGCCGGACAGCATCAGCAATTGCGGCGTGTTGAACGCGCCGCCCGCAAGAATGACCTCGCGCCGCGCGCGGACCTGACGCCGCTCGCCCGCCTCTGCGTTGGGCTTTGCATGGGCCTGATAGAGATGCCTGCCCTTCAGGTACTCGACGCCGCAGGCGTTGTCCTGATCGTCGAACAGGATGCGCGTGGCCAGTGCGTCCATTTCGATATGCAGCCGCGCCGGATGCCGCTGCGCCACGTCCAGCAGGCGTTCGCGCGTACCGTGGCGCGCATGGCGCTGCGTGGTCAGCGGCGTGTAGCAGACGCCGTGAAAGCAGCGCCGCCCCCACAGCCGCGAATTGGGATCGCCCTGCCAGCGGATCAGCCGCAGCCATGCGCGCAGGCGCCGCGGCACGCTTCGCGCGGCCAGTTCCATCGAGCCGATGATGACGCGGACCAGCGCATCGTCGGCCAGCGCTTCCAGCGGCATCGCACGTTCGGTGTGCAGCCACCCGTCCCATCCGTGCAGCGTGGGATCCACGCCAAAGCGTCGCGCCAGGTTCCACAGTGGCCGATGGTGGCATTGTTCGACGCGTTTGGTATATCGGTGCATGCGAGCCGCCGTCCATGACGGGTCGCCGGTCAGGTCGGCAATATAGTCCCAGTCCGCATCGTGGGGATACACGAAGATCAGCGCGTTGTGCGCGGTGCAGCCGCCGAGCGTGCCCGCGCGCGGATACAGCACGCCCGACGGCCCGCATTTGGGATCGCGGCGCTGCTGGGCGTCATCGGCATAGTGGCGCACGAAGAAATTCCATGCCATGGCCGGGTTCTCGCTGGCGCAGGCATGGAAGCCCGGCACGTCGTAGTCCTCGGGCATGCACGACATCTCATGCGCGCGCGCATCGCAGCCGGCTTCCAGCACGCACACGCGCATGCCGGCCTCTGCCAGGCGTGCGGCCAGCGTACCGCCGCCAGCGCCGGATCCGACGACTACGTAGTCCCATTCCGTTTCATCTCGCCCAGACATAGCCCCCCGCCACGTCGTCGGCCTTGCATGGTCAGAACGTCTTCAGGAAGGCGATCAAGGCCCGCTTGTCGTCATCGCTCAGCACGGGTTCCTTGCCGAACGCCCGCTCGTCGGCACTCAGGCCGTCCTGGTTGTTGAACTCCGCGGTGCCGAAGTAGTGGCCGCGGTTGACCACGAAATCCGGGCACTTGCTGAGTTGCAGCATCGGCTTGACCACGTCCGCATAGATCCGGCGCAAGTCATCCTCGGTCGCGCCTTCAGGCACCGAAGCAAGGTCTCCCTTGAGCTTGACCAGCAGCTTGAGCACCTTGGCCGCGTGCTCTGCCTTGGCGACCGGGTCGGAGGTCTCCGACAACGGCTGCAGGTTCGCCAGAAGATTCACGGGCATCCTGGCCGGCGCCGGGCCGATGGTCACGTCGCCGCTTTCGCCCACCAGCCAGGGCACCCAGCGGTGGAGCAGGTCCTCCATGGGCCGCAGCGCATCCGGCACGAAGCCGACCGGGATGGTGATCTGGCTGCGTTCCGTGGTGCGGTCGATCACGCCCGGGACTTTCGTGCCGAGCACGGTGTCATGAGCGCGCTTTTCGGGCCACAGCAGCTGTTCGATCGATGCGTCGAAGACTTGCATGCGGCTTTTGACGGAAGGATCGCTGCTGAATGGCCCGAGCGAATTGTTGAGCAGGAACGGCGCCGTCGACCAGATGCTGATCAGCGACGGCACCCGCGTATAACCGCGGCCACCGGCCGGCATGCGGTAGGGCCAGCGCTCGGCGGTGAACGGGTCGTACAGCGTCACGGTGCCGACCGACGGCAGGCTCTTGTAGGTCTGCGAGGAAAAGTTGTCCCAGATATTGCCGCGGATCGCGTTGGTGGCCAGCGGGCTGCAGATATTCGTGCGCAGCAGCGTGGATGGCACGCGCACATCGCTCGACAGGTAGTTGTTGGCAAGGAAGTCCGGCGCGTTGACGATGTCGCGCATCTTTGCCTTGTAGTCATCGGTCTGGGTCCATTTCCAATAGCGCTGGACGCAACCAAGGTACTTGTCGCCGCCGCAGTCGCGCATCTGGAGGTCCGCTGGCGGCGGCGGTCCCTTGCTCGAATGGCAGCGCGCGCACGTCTCCGCGAACACGGTCTTGCCCCGGTCCAACAGACGGGCGCCGTCCGGCGTTGCAGGATCGGCAAGGTAGGCCCTGCCACCCGGGGCGTCAGCGAGGTGGTCGGCCGGCGTCGATTTCAGCAGGAACGCGGCCATGTTGAAGGAGCCGGCCTCCGTGGCACGCCAGTACGAAGAATTCTTCTGCGCCACCGCGATCTCGATCGGAGAGATCGACTTGCCGCCGAGGATCGGATTGAAATGCAGCAGCCATTCCTCGCTGAACAACCCGATGTTCAGGTAGACGCGATTCAGTGCGCCGAGTACGCCGACGGAATCGGCGCCGTCCTTCAGTACGTGCGGCGTCCAGACCGTATCCGGCGCCTTGTAGAACTCTGAAAGCGCCCCGGTCTGGACGAAATCGTTCAGCTGCTTGTTGTTCTTCTCGCCGCCGGCGATGGTCTCCTGTCCGAGCCGCCGGGCCACGCCCATGCGCGCCATCAGGTCGTAGAGCGCATTCATCGTGCGCGGGTTGTTGATGTTGTCGGTCGAGACCAGCGAGGTGTCCATCGCCCCCGGGCGGAAGGTATGGACGAGCTGGAACATGAAGTTCTGCTTGCCCGCGGGCGTGGAGGCGTTGTGGATGAAGAGCCGGTCGACCCACATATACTGCGCACCGACGGTGGAACTGAGTTCCGCCCATTGCGGATGCTCGGGGTCCGCTGGCGGATGGATCGGGCTCGGGCCGACGTGGCAGAAACCGCAAGACATACCCACACGGTAAGGCCGCACGAGATCGGCGCGGTTGTAGTAGGACGGATCGGTGTAGTAGCGCTCCGCGTCCCAGGCCTTGGCGGCCTTCTCGTCGAAGGCGGGATTGGGGAAGAGCCGCAGGCCGACAATGCCGGTCGGGTAGCCGTAGTACGAGCCGACCGGAAGCTTCTGGCCACTGGCGAAGGTCGTGCCGCGCGCGCCGGTCTTGACGCCCGGGTACGCCTGCTCGTTCTCGAACGGATCGGCCGGGCAATCCTTGGCGCGCTGGTCCAGCCACAAGCCAAAACGCTGCGGATCCGGTCCGGCTGGCTTGCTGAAGCATGGCTCGTTGAGGAGGCCAAGATAGGCCCAGCGGTTATCGCGCGAATAGCCCTGGCCTGGATGGGAGCTAATCGACTTGAGCAGGTCGAATGCGCCGAACGTGTAGTTCGTCATCGCGTCCCAGAACCGGTCATTGCCACCGGTCCACACGATCCACATGTTGCGGCCCTGGATCTCTTCCCTGGTCAGGGACACGCCGCGGTCCATGTCGCGGAAGTAGTCTTCCGCCGCATGCCTGAATGACTCGGCATTGCGGCCCGCCTGCTGCGCTTCATCCTCGACGTGGCCGGCTTTGAGCCTGGAGCAGCCACTGGCGGTCACCACACAGCAAAAGATGGCCGCCCAAAGCATCGATTTGCTGTGCAGGTTCACCGTCGTCCCTCCCCGGCCGGATGGTCTACCACAGCAGCGTGTGCGCTACGCACGCCGTTGAGTACAGATAAACCTAGAAATGACGTGAGGAGAAGTCAAGCTTGTTACTGATCTACAACGCTATTTGTCCGCCGTGAGTTCGACGATGTTTCCGACAGAGATAAGCAAAGCGATGCACGGGCGCACTGGCCGATGCGTTGTGGAATGGTCCGCGCCAATCCGGCGCCACCAAAGCAAAAACCCCTCGCAGCACATGCTGTCGAGGGGTTTTGCATTGTAAGAGCCTGGCGATGACCTACTTTCACACGGGTAATCCGCACTATCATCGGCGCGGAGTCGTTTCACGGACCTGTTCGGGATGGGAAGGGGTGGTTCCAACTCGCTATGGTCACCAGGCATAAGGGGTTGTGAGGCTGACGCGGTCAACCTCACCAATTCGGGATGTAGTTCTGTAGTCTTGGGTTGTGCTTGTCAACGCACGGCACAGGCGATTCTCTCACCAGGCTAAAACACACTGGTTATAGGATCAAGCCTTACGGGCAATTAGTACTGGTTAGCTTAACGCATTACTGCGCTTCCACACCCAGCCTATCAACGTCCTGGTCTCGAACGACCCTTCAAGGCGGTCAAGCCGCCAGGGAATCCTCATCTTCAGGCGAGTTTCCCGCTTAGATGCTTTCAGCGGTTATCTCTTCCGTACATAGCTACCCTGCGATGCCTCTGGCGAGACAACAGGTACACCAGCGGTACGTCCACTCCGGTCCTCTCGTACTAGGAGCAGCCCCCGTCAAGATTCCAACGCCCACGGCAGATAGGGACCAAACTGTCTCACGACGTTTTAAACCCAGCTCACGTACCTCTTTAAATGGCGAACAGCCATACCCTTGGGACCGGCTACAGCCCCAGGATGAGATGAGCCGACATCGAGGTGCCAAACACCGCCGTCGATATGAACTCTTGGGCGGTATCAGCCTGTTATCCCCAGAGTACCTTTTATCCGTTGAGCGATGGCCCTTCCATTCAGAACCACCGGATCACTATGTCCTGCTTTCGCACCTGCTCGACTTGTCGGTCTCGCAGTTAAGCACGCTTTTGCCATTGCACTTTAGGTACGATGTCCGACCGTACCAAGCGTACCTTCGAACTCCTCCGTTACACTTTGGGAGGAGACCGCCCCAGTCAAACTGCCTACCATGCACTGTCCCCGACCCGGATTCACGGGCCAAGGTTAGAACCTCAAACAAACCAGGGTGGTATTTCAAGGACGGCTCCACGTAGACTAGCGTCCACGCTTCAAAGCCTCCCACCTATCCTACACAGATCGGTTCAAAGTCCAATGCAAAGCTACAGTAAAGGTTCATGGGGTCTTTCCGTCTAGCCGCGGGGAGATTGCATCATCACAAACACTTCAACTTCGCTGAGTCTCGGGAGGAGACAGTGTGGCCATCGTTACGCCATTCGTGCAGGTCGGAACTTACCCGACAAGGAATTTCGCTACCTTAGGACCGTTATAGTTACGGCCGCCGTTTACCGGGACTTCAATCAAGAGCTTGCACCCCATCATTTAATCTTCCGGCACCGGGCAGGCGTCACACCCTATACGTCCACTTTCGTGTTTGCAGAGTGCTGTGTTTTTATTAAACAGTCGCAGCCACCATTTTATTGCAACCCCTTCACCCTTCTGGCGCAGGCCAGTCAAGCTACCAGGGCGTACCTTATCCCGAAGTTACGGTACCAATTTGCCGAGTTCCTTCTCCCGAGTTCTCTCAAGCGCCTTAGAATACTCATCTCGCCCACCTGTGTCGGTTTGCGGTACGGTCTCGTATGACTGAAGCTTAGAGGCTTTTCTTGGAACCACTTCCAATTGCTTCGCAGCACTAGGCCGCTCGCCCCATAGCCTTGAATTACGCGCCCGGATTTGCCTAAGCGCCTTCTCCACTACAGGGACCGGGACTTCCAACACCCGGACAACCTTCCGCGATCCGTCCCCCCATCGCATCATACGACGGTGCAGGAATATTAACCTGCTTCCCATCAGCTACGCATCTCTGCCTCGCCTTAGGGGCCGACTCACCCTACGCCGATGAACGTTGCGTAGGAAACCTTGGGCTTACGGCGAGGGGGCCTTTCACCCCCTTTATCGCTACTCATGTCAGCATTCGCACTTCCGATACCTCCAGCATCCTTTACAAGACACCTTCACAGGCTTACGGAACGCTCTCCTACCACGCACATTGCTGTGCGTCCGCAGCTTCGGTATATAGCTTAGCCCCGTTACATCTTCCGCGCAGGACGACTCGATCAGTGAGCTATTACGCTTTCTTTAAAGGGTGGCTGCTTCTAAGCCAACCTCCTGACTGTTTTAGCCTTCCCACTTCGTTTCCCACTTAGCTATATTTGGGGACCTTAGCTGGCGGTCTGGGTTGTTTCCCTCTTGACACCGGACGTTAGCACCCGATGTCTGTCTCCCGTGATTGCACTCTTCGGTATTCGGAGTTTGCTATGGCGGGGTAATCAGCAATAGACCCCCCAACCATGACAGTGCTCTACCCCCGAAGGTGAGACACGAGGCACTACCTAAATAGTTTTCGGAGAGAACCAGCTATTTCCAGATTTGTTTAGCCTTTCACCCCTATCCACAGCTCATCCCCTAACTTTTCAACGTTAGTGGGTTCGGTCCTCCAGTACGTGTTACCGCACCTTCAACCTGGCCATGGATAGATCATCTGGTTTCGGGTCTACACCCAGCGACTGAACGCCCTGTTCGGACTCGCTTTCGCTACGCCTGCCCTAATCGGTTAAGCTTGCCACTGAATGTAAGTCGCTGACCCATTATACAAAAGGTACGCCGTCACCCGTTTCCAGGCTCCGACTGTTTGTATGCATGCGGTTTCAGGATCTATTTCACTCCCCTCCCGGGGTTCTTTTCGCCTTTCCCTCACGGTACTGGTTCACTATCGGTCGATCACGAGTATTTAGCCTTGGAGGATGGTCCCCCCATCTTCAGACAGGATTTCACGTGTCCCGCCCTACTTGTCGTACACCTAGTTCCACAACGCTGTTTTCGCATACAGGGCTATCACCTGCTATGGCCGGGCTTTCCATCCCGTTTTGCTAACAACACTGCTAAAGAGTACAAGGCTCTTCCCATTTCGTTCGCCACTACTCTGGGAATCTCGGTTGATTTCTGTTCCTGCAGCTACTTAGATGTTTCAGTTCGCCGCGTTCGCTTCCCTGGCCTATGTATTCAGCCAGGGATGACCCATTCGGGCCGGGTTTCCCCATTCGGACATCTCCGGATCAAAGCTTGTTTGCCAGCTCCCCGAAGCTTTTCGCAGGCTACCGCGTCCTTCATCGCCTGTGATCGCCAAGGCATCCACCACATGCACTTGTTCGCTTGACCCTATAACGAGTGTGTCTCAGTGAGACCCTTCGCTACAGGTGAGTTCTCGCATTTGTGCCGTATTCCAAGTCATCTTTCGATCACTTAAATACATTTTGGTTGATACAATCACAACCCGGTATCGCGTTGGTTACTGCAGCGTCTCATCAACGCTCGCGCGACACCTTTACTACATCCCATATTGTTAAAGAACAGCCGATTCGCAGGGCAGACCCGCGATCGCTTGGCAA
>NZ_JBYOJS010000034.1:0-28217 GCF_057798895.1 Cupriavidus sp. 22TCCZM04-2 | reverse complement strand
CTCTGGAAAGGAGGTGATCCAGCCGCACCTTCCGATACGGCTACCTTGTTACGACTTCACCCCAGTCATGAACCCTGCCGTGGTAATCGCCCTCCTTGCGGTTAGGCTAACTACTTCTGGCAAAACCCACTCCCATGGTGTGACGGGCGGTGTGTACAAGACCCGGGAACGTATTCACCGCGGCATGCTGATCCGCGATTACTAGCGATTCCAGCTTCACGTAGTCGAGTTGCAGACTACGATCCGGACTACGATGCGTTTTCTGGGATTAGCTCCCCCTCGCGGGTTGGCAACCCTCTGTACGCACCATTGTATGACGTGTGAAGCCCTACCCATAAGGGCCATGAGGACTTGACGTCATCCCCACCTTCCTCCGGTTTGTCACCGGCAGTCTCTCTAGAGTGCCCTTTCGTAGCAACTAGAGACAAGGGTTGCGCTCGTTGCGGGACTTAACCCAACATCTCACGACACGAGCTGACGACAGCCATGCAGCACCTGTGTCCACTTTCCCTTTCGGGCACCTAATGCATCTCTGCTTCGTTAGTGGCATGTCAAGGGTAGGTAAGGTTTTTCGCGTTGCATCGAATTAATCCACATCATCCACCGCTTGTGCGGGTCCCCGTCAATTCCTTTGAGTTTTAATCTTGCGACCGTACTCCCCAGGCGGTCAACTTCACGCGTTAGCTACGTTACTGAAGAAATGAATCCCCAACAACTAGTTGACATCGTTTAGGGCGTGGACTACCAGGGTATCTAATCCTGTTTGCTCCCCACGCTTTCGTGCATGAGCGTCAGTGACGTCCCAGGGGGCTGCCTTCGCCATCGGTATTCCTCCACATCTCTACGCATTTCACTGCTACACGTGGAATTCTACCCCCCTCTGACATACTCTAGCCTGACAGTCACAAGCGCCATTCCCAAGTTAAGCTCGGGGATTTCACGCCTGTCTTATCAAACCGCCTGCGCACGCTTTACGCCCAGTAATTCCGATTAACGCTCGCACCCTACGTATTACCGCGGCTGCTGGCACGTAGTTAGCCGGTGCTTATTCTTCCGGTACCGTCATCCCCCCGCCGTATTAGGGCAGAGGTTTTCTTTCCGGACAAAAGTGCTTTACAACCCGAAGGCCTTCTTCACACACGCGGCATTGCTGGATCAGGGTTGCCCCCATTGTCCAAAATTCCCCACTGCTGCCTCCCGTAGGAGTCTGGGCCGTGTCTCAGTCCCAGTGTGGCTGATCGTCCTCTCAGACCAGCTACTGATCGTCGCCTTGGTAGGCCTTTACCCCACCAACTAGCTAATCAGACATCGGCCGCTCCTATCGCGCGAGGCCTTGCGGTCCCCCGCTTTCACCCTCAGGTCGTATGCGGTATTAGCTAATCTTTCGACTAGTTATCCCCCACGACAGGGCACGTTCCGATGTATTACTCACCCGTTCGCCACTCGCCACCAGGCCGAAGCCCGTGCTGCCGTTCGACTTGCATGTGTAAGGCATGCCGCCAGCGTTCAATCTGAGCCAGGATCAAACTCTTCAGTTCAATCTCTGTGTGGACCCGAAGGTCCTCGCTCTTTCGAGCGGTCGCTCACTCTCAGAAAACTGACTGACCAGATCCGAAAATCCAGTCACGTTTTGCTGTGCGAGCACTGATAACTTTTAAGCTAAAAGACCGAAGTCTTTCGCATCCGCTATCAAGCGCCCACACTTATCGGTTGTTTGATTGTTAAAGAACTGCGCAACCGGCTTTGCCGTTTTGCGTCGCTGCGTTTGCGTCAGCAGCGAAGGAACGAGACTTTAAAGAACTTTCTTCGGTTAATCAAGCTTTTCGAGAAATTTCTTTTTTTCCGGCTATTTTGCTGCCGGGTTCGTTCCTGCAACCTGCCTTCGCCTCGACGCTTTGCAGCGGAGCCTCCAACAGAAGGGAGCGGATGTTAATCGCTTGCCCCCTGACTGGCAAGCCCCTTTTATGAGAACGGGAATAGGAGACTTTTTGAACACAAAAGCCCCTCTGATTTGTGATGCCTGGACTACGTCACAGCAATTGGGACGCCATCAGGTAGGTCCCCGCGCTATTGCGCCTGGTCCGAGGCTCCAGCCAGCTGCTCGACGACTGTCGTGACAATGTGCTGCACCTTGCCCTCCTCGGACACGTCCTGGCGCATCACCATGCGATTGGCCGGGCAATACCAGTCCGTGACCCGCATGCTCGTAGGCTTCGTCACGATCTGCTCGCCCGCAACCACCATGGGCCCAAGGGAAGTCGTGCGCACATACTCGATTGGCACGCATTCCGACTGACCCAGCGCGGTGCGCATGATTTCGCGCTTGCCCACTCGGCGCGATGTCACCGACACCGTCGCGTGCGGAGCGATGAGCTTGCCCGCCTCATCCCCGGAATCGCGCGAAAAGATGGTGAAGGACGCGCTGGCGTCGACGGTTTCACCAGGAAGCACGTCGCCTTCGCGCAGTGGCAGGCCCTGATACTGGTTATCAAGCAACCCCACCGCGTCAATGGTGGTCGTTCCGTAAAGACGCGCATAACGCGCCCATGCATTGACGGTTGCCTGCCCCGAGATACTGGCAGGCGATCCGTTGGCGGCGGGCCGCAGCAGCACGCGTTGCTGTTGCTCGGTCACCACCGGCGGCCCCATCAATGCAGCCAACGCTGTCTTGGAGTGAATCTCGATGTCGGCCTGGCAGCCCGCCTCCGTCGGCAATGGCGGCCGCAGTATGGTCTTGCGGGACAGCGGCATGGTGCCGTCCGCCTCCATCTGTATGCGTGCTCCGCGTGGAAACCAGATGGTACGGCAAACGTCCTCGTAGCCCTGCGCAGCGGGCTCCTCGGCCCCGGCGGACTGCGCAGTGGCTGCAAGAACGCCGGTAACCAGGCAGACCAGGCCGCGCCGGGACTGACGCTTCAGCAAGAAAATAGGCGCATTTCGCATGATCGGGATACCCGTTGTTTGCAAGCCTGAACGCGTCAGGACGTCAGGATTCGATCCGGTTGCGACCGCCCTTCTTTGCACGGTACAGCGCCAGGTCACTGCGCGACAACGGGGCTTCGGCATTGGCATCCGCCGCCGTCAGGAGCGTGACACCAATGCTGACCGTCAGGTCGATCCGCTGGTCCTGCTCGATCAGCGGGTACTCGGCAATACGCTGCTGGATCCGTCCCGCCACGCCAATCGCGCCGCGCAAATCGGCACCATCGAGCAGGATCCCGAATTCCTCGCCTCCGAGGCGCCCCGCCATGTCGTCGGGCCGCAAATGCGCGCGCAGGATGCTGCCGAAGTGACGCAGCGCGCGATCCCCGACCCCATGGCCCCAGCGGTCGTTGATCGACTTGAAATGGTCGAGATCGCACATCATGAGCGCCACGCCGGCGCCGCGGCCGATCTGCAGGCTGGCGAGCCGCGCCTCGATTTGCATCATGAAGTGCCGCCGGTTCGGTAGCCCGGTCAGGCTGTCGATGGTCGCAAGTTCCTGCAGCTCCGCTTCGATGCGCTTGCGCTCGGTCACGTCCGTGATGAAGCCATGCCACAGGGTGCTGCCATCAGGCAAGCGCTGCGGCCTGGCATCGCCCTGGCGCCAGCGCAGGCCCTGCATCGGCAACTGCACTCGATACTCCAGATGCCATGGCGAGAGTTGTGCGGCTGAAGCACCAAACGAGGCATGATAAGCAGCCAGATCGGCAGGATGAATCAACGCATCGATGCACGACGCATCCGCAGCCACCTGGGCCGGCGTCAGCTCGTATATATCCCTGATACCAGCGCTGGCGTAGGAGAAATACGACCGTCCCCCGGGCCTGGCGCGGTACTGGAACACCAGCCCCGGCACTTCGTTCGTCAGGTTCGTGACCAGGTTGACGGCCTCGCGCAGGCTCTCCGACATGGTGCGCAGCGAAGTGATGTCGGTGGTCGTGCCGACCATGCGCAGCGCGCGGCCCTCACTGTCGCGGTCCACGACCTTGCCCCGGCTGCAGATCCACTTGTAGCTGCCATCGCGGCACCGGATCCGGTGTTCGACCTCATAGCTGTCGCTCTGACCATCGAAATGGGCCTGCATCGTCGCCTTGACGTACTCGAGGTCGTCGGGATGAAGACGCAGGTAGCTGTCCTCGATCCGGCTCGACACCTCCCAGTCGGCATAGCCGAGCATGGATTTCCAGCCGCTTGAGTAGTGGATTTCGCCCGTTGCCACATTCCGGTCCCAGATGCCGGTGCCGCTGCCCGCAATGGCAAGCGCAAGCAGCCGTTCCCGCTTGCGCAGCGATTCGAGCTCTTCCCCGAAAGGTCCCGTGGTCCGGGAAACGGCCGTCGGTGCGTCTGCGGATGTCGGCGGTGCAAGCATACGGGCGGTCCGGGAGGCGATCTGAGGGCGAGTATACATGGGCCGATCCGCCACTTGCCAGTGTTGCGCGCTAGCCTTGCGTCACATGGCGATTCAATTGTTGTCTTACCCAGAATCCTGACCAGAGGTATACTGCTAGGTTGCCGCAGCGAGTCCCGGGGTATCGGGTGAGGCTGTATTCGGGGGCCGTCCGCGCTTCTCGGGGTCCTGATTGGCGCCGTATCGAATGCAGGGCTTTGCGCCCCTGTGGTTGGTGTGGCGGGCAAGATGGGGCGCAAACAGATCGTGAACGTCGGGAGTGCTCCCGGCCCATCCAGGCCTTTGCAAGCGCACCCGACATGCTGCAACGCAACAAACGCTGTAGAATATACGCCCCCTGCTCACGGACAACACGGCCTTTTTGGCTCATCGCCACGCCCAATGCCGATCCGATGCCTTGACAGCAGGCCAGAAAACGCACGCAATGCGTGCACGCTGCAATCAAAACGCGATTCACGAAGGAAACAGCAGTAGATGACGAGCGGTCCACAACGAACGGCTGCCAAAGGCCGCGATGCAGGTACAGTCAAAGCCCTTGGCGCCTCGGCGGAATCCATGTCGCCGGACGAAGTCAACGCGCGCAGCCAGCAGTTGCGTGCCCTGATCCAGCTGGGAAGGCAGCGTGGGTATCTGACCCACGCGGACATCAGCGACCATCTGCAAGAGAACTTCACCGACACGGCGGCGATGGAAAGCATCGTCACCACGTTCGCCGAAATGGGCGTGAAGATCTTCGAGCAGACGCCCGATGCCGAGACGCTTCTGCTCAGCGACAACGCGGTGGTGGCGTCCGACGACCAGGCCGACGAAGAGGCCGAGGTAGCGCTGTCGACCGTGGACTCGGAGTTTGGCCGGACTACCGATCCGGTGCGCATGTACATGCGCGAAATGAGCTCCGCCACGCTGCTGACGCGCAAGGAAGAGGTCGAGCTCGCCAAGCGGATCGAGGAAGGCCTGAACAATATGGTGCATGCCATCTCGGCCTGCCCATCCACGATCGCGACCATCCTCGAACTGTCGGGCCGCGTTGCCAGCGGTGAAATGGGCATCGACGACCTGGTCGATGGCCTGAGCGACGAAACCGGCGCCGATGTCACCGTGAGCGCCAGCGCTGACGACACCGACGACGACAGCACCGACGCCTCGGACGATAGCGATGGCGACGAGGACGACGACGACGCCGACGACGGCAACAGCGCGCAGCAAAACGCTGAAGCCGACCTCGCCAAGCTGCGCGACGAATGCCTGAAGCGCTTTGCCCGCGTTGCCGAGCAGTTCGAGCGCATGCAGCAGGAAAGCGCGACCAACGGCACGGACTCGAAAGGCTTCGTGATCGCCCGCGATACCGTGCGTGAAGAACTGCGCACGATCCGCTTCACCGCGAAAACCATCGAACGCCTGTGCGCCGACGTCCAGAGCATGGTTGACGATGTCCGCGTGGTCGAGCGCCAGGTGGTCCAGCTGCTGGTCGATCGTTGCGGCATGGATCGCGAGGATGTCATCGCGCGCTTCCCGGGCAACGAGACCAACCTGAACTGGGGCCGCGACCTGGCCGCCGCATCGCGCCCGTACAGCGCTGCCGTGGCGCGCGCGCTGCCCGACCTGGAAGCCCATCAGCAAAAGCTGATCGACATCCAGGCCCGCGCGATCCTGCCGCTGGCCGAGCTGAAGGCGGTGAACCGCAAGATGCTGGCCGCCGAGCGCCAGATGCGCCAGGCCAAGCATGAGATGACGCAGGCCAACCTGCGCCTGGTGATCTCGATCGCCAAGAAGTACACGAACCGCGGCCTGCAGTTCCTGGACCTGATCCAGGAAGGCAATATCGGCCTGATGAAGGCCGTGGACAAGTTCGAGTACCGCCGCGGCTGGAAATTCTCCACGTACGCGACGTGGTGGGTGCGCCAGGCCGTGACGCGCGCGATTGCCGACCAGGCCCGCACGATCCGCGTCCCGGTCCACATGATCGAGCAGATCAACAAGCTCAACCGCCTGTCGCGCGAGCTCATGCAGCAGACCGGCAAGGAACCCGATCCGGCCGTGCTCGCCGAGCGCATGGACATGCCGGAGGAGAAGATCCGCGCGATCATGAAGATCGCCCGCGAACCGGTCTCGATGGAAACGCCGGTGGGTGAAGACGGTGACACGAGCCTGGGCGACATGATTGCCGACTCGGACACCGCAACGCCGGCCGACGCCGCGTTGCAGGCCAGCCTGCGCGAAGTCGTGCGTGAAATGCTCGACGAACTGACGCCGCGCGAGGCCAAGGTCCTGCGCATGCGCTTCGGCATCGACATGGCGACCGACTACACGCTGGAAGAAGTCGGCAAGCAGTTCGATGTGACGCGCGAGCGGATCCGCCAGATCGAAAGCAAGGCCATGCGCAAGCTGCGTCACCCGAGCCGCGCCGATCAGCTTATCACCTATCTGCGCGACGCGTGATCGGCACCCGGGCGGCCAGCTTGCGGACACCAGCTTGTGCCCGCCCGGAAGAAAAATGACTGCCGGCAGCCCTTGGGCTGCCGGTTTTCACATGTTCCGTCCCTTTGCGCAACGTCACGCGCTCGGTGGCGGGTGGCGGGTACGTGGCCAAACGACCGGCTGACATATTGGTTGGTGCAAAATTCCAGCTGGAATACTTGAGATTCGCCACGCGGTTCGCGCCGTGACGTTCCGATGCACCGGTCCGCGTGTCCCATCCGCTGCCCGCCGTGGCCGTAGGACAGCTCGTCCTTCAACAGAGCACACAGGAGTTTTTCCATGACTGACTCGAACATCCCATTCTTCGGCAGGATTTCGCTTGCCGTAAGCACCTTCTTTGCGATCCTGGGCGACGGCAAGCTCGCCGCGGATGTGCGGCGCCTGCGTACCGGCGGATTCCCCGCCGCTGCCCCGGCCCCCGTGGCGGCGCCTGTACCGGCTCCCGCTCCCGAACCGGCACCGGCCCCGGCTTTGAAAGAAGCGAGCCCCGTGGCCGCGCTGCAGCTGCTGGGCCTGCTCCAGCGCGATGCGCGATTCATCGACTTCGTCGAGGAAGACATCGCCGGCTATACCGACACCGAGATCGGCGCCGCCGCGCGGCTGGTGCACGACGGCTGCCGTGGCGTCCTGCGCGAGCATTTCACGATCCGTCCGGTGCGCGACGAAGCCGAGGGCAGCCGCGTCACGCTGGCTGACGGCTTCGACGCGACCGCCGTCCGCCTGACGGGCAACGTGGTCGGCAGCGCGCCGTTCCACGGCAGCCTCAGCCATCGCGGCTGGAAGGCCGAAGCAGTACGCTTGCCGCGCCTGGCCGAGCGCCATGACGCCACCGTCATCGCCCCTGCCGAGGTGGAACTATGAGCGACGCACGCTATGCCATCGGCATCGACCTGGGCACCACGCACAGCGCCCTCTCTTACGTCGACCTGAACGTCAGCGACGGCGAGAAAACGACTCAGCATGTCCTGCCGGTCCCGCAGCTCACCGGCCCCGGCGCCACGGAAGCACGGGATCTCCTGCCTTCGTTTCTCTACCTGCCGCACGCAAGCGAACTGGCGCCGGGCGACCTGGCGCTGCCGTGGAACGCCACGCGAGAGTTCGCCGTGGGCGAACTGGCCCGCAGCCGTGGTGCGGGCACGCCGATCCGCCTGGTATCGAGCGCGAAAAGCTGGCTTTGCCACCCCGGCGTGGACCGCCGCGCCGCCATCCTGCCCAACGATGCGCCGCCCGAGGTGCGGCGTATCTCGCCGCTGGACGCTTCGGTGCGCTACCTGACGCACCTGCGCGAGGCGTGGGACCACGCGCATCCCGACGCGCCGTTCGCCGAACAGGACGTCACGGTGACGATTCCCGCCTCGTTCGATCCGGCCGCGCGCGAACTGACCGCGGAGGCCGCCGCCGCGGCGGGTTATGCACGCATGACCCTGCTCGAAGAACCGCAGGCCGCGCTCTATAGCTGGATCGAGAAAAGCGCCGGCCAGTGGCGCAAGCAGGTGAACGTTGGCGACATCATCCTCGTGGTGGACGTCGGCGGCGGCACCACCGACCTGTCGCTGATCGCGGTGATCGAGCGCGATGGCAACCTCGAACTGCATCGCGTCGCCGTCGGCGAGCATATCCTGCTCGGTGGCGACAACATGGACCTGGCGCTGGCCCACGTGGTGGCGCGCAAGCTCGCGGCGCAAGGTACGCAAGCCGATCCCTGGCAGCTGCGCGCACTGACTTATGCCTGCCGCGCCGCCAAGGAGACGCTGCTCACCGACCCGGCCACCGACACGGTGCCGCTGGTCGTGCCGAGCCGTGGCTCCAAGCTGATCGGCGGCTCGATCCGCACGGACCTGACCCGCACCGAGCTGACCCAGATCATCCTGGAAGGCTTCTTCCCGCAAGTGGACGCGTCGGCCCGGCCGGTGAGCCGCGCGCGCGTCGGCCTGACGCAGCTCGGCCTGCCCTATGCGCAGGATGCTGCGGTGACGCGGCACCTTGCTGCGTTCCTCGGGCGCCAGGTCGGGGCGCTCGCGGAACTGGAAGGGATGCAGGCCACGCAGCCGGCGGACGCAACCTTCCTGCATCCGACCGCGGTCCTGTTCAACGGCGGCGTGTTCAAGTCCGGTCTGCTGGCCGACCGCATCCTGCAGACGCTGAACGGTTGGCTCGCTTCGGAAGGCGCAGCGCCGGCACGCCTGCTCGGCGGCGCCGAGCTGGACCTGGCCGTGGCCCGCGGTGCCGCTTACTACGGCTATGTGCGGCGCGGCAAGGGCGTGCGCATCCGCGGCGGCACGGCGCGCTCGTACTACATCGCCGTGGAATCGTCGATGCCCGCGGTGCCGGGCTTCGAGCCGCCGATCCAGGCGCTGTGCGTGGCGCCGTTCGGCATGGAGGAAGGCACCGACGCCGAACTGCCGCCGCAAGAATTCGGCCTGGTGGTGGGCGAGCCCGTTCACTTCCGCTTTTTCGGCTCGTCGGTGCGCCGCCAGGACCAGGTCGGCGCCCTGCTGGACTTCTGGAATGCCGAGGAACTGCAGGAACTGGAAGAGATCCAGGCCACCCTGCCGGCCGATGGCCGCACGCCCGGCGACGTGGTACCGGTCAGGCTGCACGCGCGCGTGACCGAAGCCGGCACGCTGGAACTGGAAGCCGTGCCGAGTGGCGGCACCGAGCGCTGGAAGGTCGAATTCGACGTGCGCGGCGGCGCGGATGCCTGAACCGTGGCCACAAACCAGCAATGAAACGATGAAGCGGTACACCGTCGGCATTGACCTCGGCACCAGCAATACCGTGGTGGCCTATGCGGAGACAGGATCGGATGACATCCGCGTCTTCGACATCGACCAGCTCGTGGGCCTCGGCGAAGTCGCCGCACGCCCCTTGCTGCCTTCGGTCCGCTACCACGCGGCGCCGGGTGAAATGAGCGGCGACGACCTGCAACTGCCGTGGCAATCGGCGGCCAGCGCTGCCGCGCGCCGCACGGTGTTCGGCCGGCTGGCGGCCGCGCTCGGCGCTCAGGTGCCTGGCAGGCTGGTGGCCAGTGCCAAGAGCTGGCTGTCGCATGCCGCGGTCGACCGCACCGCGCCCATCCTGCCCTGGGGCGCGGACGAGGAAGTCGGCAAGATCTCGCCGGTCGCGGCCAGTGCCAGCTACCTTGGCTACGTGGCTTCGGCGTGGAATCACCATTTTCCGGACGCAAGGCTGGAAGACCAGGACGTAGTCCTGACCGTGCCCGCGTCGTTCGACGAGGGCGCGCGCGCGCTGACGCTGGAAGCCGCGCGCATGGCCGGCCTGCCGGCGTTGCGCCTGCTCGAGGAACCGCAGGCCGCGCTCTACGACTGGCTGTTCCATCATCGCGAGACACTGGACGCGGACCTCTCGCAAACCCGGCTCGTCCTGATCTGCGACGTGGGCGGCGGCACGACCGACCTCACGCTGATCCGCGTCGACATGCAGGACGGGCAGCCGCAGCTGACGCGGATCGGCGTGGGCAACCACCTGATGCTCGGCGGCGACAATATGGATCTGGCGCTGGCGCACGTGGCCGAGGCGCGCCTGGGTCCCACGCAGGCGCGCTTGTCCGCGTCGGGCCTGTCCCAACTGGTCGCGCGCTGCCGCGCGGCGAAAGAACAACTGCTCAGCGCGCAGGCGCCGGAAGCGGTCACGGTCACGCTGCTCGGCGCGGGCGCCAAGCTGATCGGCGGCGCACGCTCGGTGGAAGTCACGCGGCACGAGGTCGAACAACTCGTCGTCGATGGCTTCTTCCCCAAGGTGTCATCGAGCGAGCGTCCGGGACGCGCACGCGGCGCCATTGTCGAATTCGGCCTGCCGTATGCGTCGGACCCCGCCGTGACGCGGCACGTAGCGGCGTTTCTCGGCCAGCACGCGGCGCAGTCGCGCTCGGCGCTGGACCTGCCGCAGACGCAGGGCGATGCCTTGCCAATGCCGGACACGCTCTTGCTCAACGGCGGCGTATTCCGGGCTGAGGCGCTTGCAAGCCGCATCGCCGACACCCTGGGCAGCTGGCGCGGTTCGCCGCTCAATGTCTTGCACAACGCCGACCCCGATGTCGCCGTGGCGCGCGGTGCGGTGGCCTATGCGCGCGCGCGTTCGGGACAGGCGCCACGCATCGGCGGCGGCTCGCCGCGCAGCTACTTCCTGATGCTCGAAGACGGCGCATCCGGCCAGCAAGGTATCTGCCTGCTGCCGCGCGGCACCGAGGAGGGCCAGGAGATCCACCTCAAGGACCGGACTTTCGCGTTGCGCCTCGGGCATCCGGTGCAGTTCCATTTGGTCTCGTCGGTCGCCGACAGCGCCTACCGGCCCGGCGAACTGGCGGATCTCGCGAGCGCGGACTTCGTTCGCCTGCCGCCGATCGCCACCGTCGTGCAGCCACGCGGGGCCAGCGGGCCGAAGGAAACGCCGGTGCAGATCACGACGTCGCTGACCGAGGTCGGCACGCTCGAAGTCCATTGCCACGAGATCGCCGATACGTCGCAGCGCTGGCGGCTCGAGTTCCAGCTCCGCGGCAATGAGGCGCCCGCCCCGGCGCCCACAACGGAAACGCTCCACCCTTCCCTGCCACAGGCCATCGAGACGATCGACCGCACCTTCGGCGCGCGTTCGCAAGGCGTTGATCCGAAGGAGGTCAAGCGGCTGCGCGCGCAACTCGAACAGTCGCTCGGAGCGCGCGAGCAATGGGACAGTGCGCTGCTGCGCGAACTGTTCGCTGCCTTCTGGGAGCGCGCCAAGCGGCGTCGACGCACCGCCGACCATGAGCGCCTGTGGCTAAACCTGGCCGGCTACTGCGTGCGGCCGGGCTTTGGCTATCCGCTCGACGCATGGCGCGTCGAACAGCTCTGGTCGCTGTATGACCAGGGCATCCAGTACGTCAACGAGACGCAGAACTGGTCGGAATGGTGGACGCTGTGGCGCCGCGCGGCCGGCGGTCTCGATGAAAGCGCGCAACTGCGCCTGCTCGACGACATGGCGTTCTCTCTGCAGCCTCCCGGCAGCGGGCACTACAAGAAGCCGGCCGGTCCGACGCGTTCCGGTTACGCCGACATGGTGCGGCTGGCCGGCTCGCTCGAGAACATTGCCGCCGACCGCAAGATCGAGGTCGCCGAATGGCTGCTGAAGCGCCTGCGCAAACCGTCTGAAAACAACCAGAGCTGGTGGGCCGTGGGACGGATCGGTGCACGCCGGCCGTTCTATGGCAGCGCCCATGGCGTCGTGCCGGCCGAGGTCGCCGCGCAATGGGTGGAGGCGATCCTTGCGCTCGACTGGAAGAAGGTGGAACCGGCCGCCTTCGCCGCCACGCAGATCGCGCGCATGACCGGCGACCGCACGCGCGACCTGCCTGACGAAACCCGCGCAGCCGTCGTGCGCCGGCTTGAAGCCGCCAACGCGCCGCAAAGCTGGGTCGCCATGGTGCGCGAGGCCGTGGAACTCGATGCGGCCGATGAAGGACGCGTCTTCGGCGAAGCGCTGCCGGCCGGCCTGAAGCTGATCGGCGGCGCTCCCTGACATAGCGTTGCCTGCGGCAGCACGCCGGGCGCGGCAGCACCCATGCCGCGCCTGGCGGATAATGCTGCATTTTCGAACGCCTCCGCATCACCCATGCACGCAAGCGCCACCGGCACCAGACGCCTGGACTGGACCACACTGTTCCTGCTTACCTTTCCGCCGCTGAGCTGGGCCGGCAATGCCATTGTCGGCCGCCTGGCAGCCGGCACGGTGCCGCCGGTCACGCTGAATTTCGTGCGCTGGTTGCTGGCGGGCCTGCTGCTGGCCCCTTACGCCTGGCGCGGCGTCATCGCGCACCGCGAGACCCTGCGCCGCCATGCCGGCGTGATCGTCGCGCTGGGCATGCTGTCGATCGCCAGCTATAACGCGCTCCAGTACCTGGCGCTGACCACCTCGACGCCGATCAACGTGACGCTGATCGGCGCGTCCACGCCTCTGTTCCTGCTGATCATCGGGGCCACCTGCTTCAGGGAGAAGGTGAAGCCCTGGCATGTCGCCGGCGCGCTGCTGTGCCTGGTGGGTGTGTCGTTCGTGCTGGTGCGCGGCGAGATCGGCCGCCTGGCGCAGCTCGATTTCGTCGCCGGGGACCTGTTCATGCTGGCCGCCACCATCGCGTGGAGCGCCTACACGTGGCTGCTGCGCAAGCAGCGTCCCGACCTGCCGCTGCCCGTGCTGCTGTTCGCGCAGATCGTCACCGGCCTGGTGGTGAGCGCGCCCGTGACCGCGTGGGAACTGATGACGCTGGACCAGCCTTTGCAATGGAGCGGCAAGGTCGCAGCCATCCTGCTCTATGTGGCCACCATTCCTTCCCTGCTCGCCTACTTCGCCTGGGACCGCGCCATCGCCCGCGCCGGTGCCGAGCTGCCGGTCTTCTTCATCTCGCTGACGCCGGTGTTCGCGGCGCTGCTTTCCACGCTGTTGCTCGGCGACTGGCCGCGCTGGTATCACGCGGTCGGGCTCGTGACCATCGGGGCCGGCATCTGGCTGGCGCAGCGGCGCTGAACCTTCGAAGCGGGTCATCATGAAGAAGACGTTCGCTCCACCGGAGCAACTCGCCATGCTGGTCTATCTGGGCCGCTGGCTGTTTCTCGGCGCACTGGTCGGCATCCTGTCCGGCGCCGGCTCCGCCGTGCTGCTGCTCGCGCTCGACTGGGCGACGAATACGCGCCACGCAAACCCGTGGCTGCTCTGGCTGCTGCCGCTGGCCGGGCTGGCGGTCGGGTTGATCTACCACTACATGGGACAGTCCGTCGAAGGCGGGAACAACCTGCTGATCGATGAAATCCACGACCCGAAACGCATCGTCCCGAAACGGATGGCGCCGATGATCCTGCTCGGCACCGTCATCACGCACCTGTTCGGCGGTTCCGCCGGCCGTGAAGGCACGGCCGTGCAGATGGGCGGCAGCTTTGCCGACACCCTCACGCGGCTGTTCCGCCTCGGCAAGGATGCGCGCCGCATCCTGCTGATGTCCGGGATCAGCGCCGGCTTTGCCTCGGTGTTCGGCACACCGCTGGCGGGCGCGGTCTTCGGGCTGGAAGTGCTGGCCATTGGCCGCCTGCGCTATGACGCCATCCTGCCGTGCTTCATCGCGGCCATCGTCGGGGACCTCGTGCCGCCGTGGCTTGGCGTCCACCATACGATCTATGCCATTCCCCTGGTTCCGCAGATGGGGCTGCCGACGCTGGCGGCAGCCATCATGGCCGGCATTGCCTTCGGCATCACCGGCATGGTGTTCGCGCAAAGCACGCACCGGCTGTCCCGCGCGCTCAAGCGCGCCATCACGTTCGGGCCGCTGCGCCCGTTCCTCGGCGGCTGCGTGGTGGCAGGGGCCGCCTTGCTGCTTGGCACGGACAAGTATCTCGGCCTCGGCATCCCGACCATTGTCGACGCGTTCCGGCAGCCGCTGCCGGCCTACGACTTCGCGGGCAAGATCGCCTTCACGGTGGCAACCCTGGCCTCCGGCTTCAAGGGCGGCGAAGTCACCCCGCTGTTCTACATCGGCGCGACGCTGGGCAATGCGCTCGGCTATGTCCTGCCGCTGCCCTTCCCGCTGCTGGCGGGACTCGGCTTTGTCGCGGTATTCGCCGGTGCCGCCAATACGCCGATTGCCTCGACCATCATGGCGATAGAACTGTTCGGGCCGGAGGTCGGCACGTTTGCCGGCATTGCCTGCGTCGTGAGTTACCTGTTCTCCGGGCATACCGGCATCTACCACGCCCAGCGCGTCGGGCACGCGAAACGCCTGCGCGTGCCGGAAGGCTTGCGTCTCTCCGAAGTGGACGCCTACCGCAAGCAACAGAAAAAGGCTTCCACCGAGGATCAGGATTGACCGGATGATGGGGCTGGCCGCGGGCGAGCGTTATCGCTCCCCACGCGTTCCTCCAGAAGGGAGCATGCTGTGGCATGGCGCTGAAGGAGGAACCATGGAGCGCGGCTATCAGGTCACTTTCTATACCCAGCATGACCGCAGGCACGGCGACAAGCGGCTTGCGGAATGGCTGATGGACACGCTCCGGGAAATGGGTATCGCCGGAGCCACCATGATGGTCTGTTCGGAAGGCCTCGGGCATGACCACGAACTCCATCGCTACCACTTCCGGTCCCCGCATGACCAGCCGGTCGAAGTCTGCGTGGTGGTCAGCGAAGCGGATTGCGAGCGCGTGTTTCGCCGTCTCGATGACGAAGATGGCCTGGCGCTGTTCTACGCGCGCACGCCGGTCGAATTTGGCAATGCCCGGGGAAGCCAGGCGTGAATCGCCGATCCGTGAGCGGCCGCATCGCTGCGGCGGCGAGTAGACTGAATGCAGGATCCTTTTCCGCATGGCAATGCGATGGGAGAACATCGTGCATGGCTATCAGGTCACTCTCTATACGGTCGAGAACCGCCGGCACCATGGCAAGCAGCTCTCCCGCTGGCTGCTCGAAATCATGCGCGAGATGAACTTCCGGGGCGCCACCCACCTGATCGCCGCGGAAGGCATCGGGCACCATCACCGCTTCCATAGCTGGCACTTCGTCGAGCTGGCCGACCGCCCCGAAGAAATCACGATGATTGCGACCGAGTCGGAGATGCAAGCGCTGTTCGACCGCCTGGCCACCGAAGACGTGCATGTCTTCTACGCGAAGTTTCCGGTGGAGTTCGGCTTCCTCGGCAAGGCGGCGCCAGCCGCCGGCGGATCGCCCGGAAGCCATTCCTGACAAGCCATTGCCTGCGGATGAGGCCGGATGGCCTGGCCCTTCCCAGCCCCTGCGGAGACAACCATGAAGAAAGAGAGAAAGACGGCCCGCCAGATCCTGTCGCACAAGCCCCGTGAAGTCATTGCGGTCGGCCCCGATGATTCCGTGCTGGCCGCGCTGGCGCTGATGGCCGATAAAGACATCAGCACCGTGCTGGTCATGCAGGGTGGCAAGCTGGCCGGCATCGTTTCGCAGCGTGACTATTCGCACAAGGTCGAACTAGCGGGCCGCCGTGCCGATGAGACCAGGGTTCGCGAGATCATGACGACGCAGGTGGTCTGCGTCTCGCCGGCGCATACCTGCGAGCAGTGCCTCGCGCTAATGCATGCGAAGCGCATCCGGCATCTCCCTGTCATGGAGTCCGATCGCGTCGTTGGCGTAGTGTCGAGCCACGACGTGCTGGAAGAACTGTTCCGGGAAGACGAACATTTGCTCAAGGATATCGAGCACGACATGCTCAACCTGACCATCGACACCGGCGGGTGCTACTAGCCAACGCTACGTGGACAGATCAGGCATGCGCGGTGAAAAACGGCCGTAGTCGATCACGCCATCGCGCCCGGTCAGAATCGTGGCTTCAGGAATTTCCTGCCACACGCCCTGCACATCGATCAGCGGCTCGGACAGCACCAGGAAGGCATCGTCGCCGGCCGCGATGATGCGCGGATCATCGGGATACAGCGCGCGCAACTGGCGGAACGAGGTGCTGTGGAACAGCGAGCGCGACGCCGACTCGCTGGAGTACCGCACCGCAACCACTTGCTGGCCGTCGGTCACGCACACCGTCATATTGAGCGGATGCTCGACGCCATAGCGATGGCCGACCTCTTCGATCAGCCCGGCCATCTGCTCCAGCGCGGCGCGGGGGTCGCGCTCCAGCCCGAAGGTCAGCGCGAGATAGAACATGATCTCGGAGTCCGTGGAGCCTTCGATCCAGCGGAACAGCTGCGGCGACACGGCCATCATCAGGTCGCGCCGAATCAACGGAAACTCGCGGATCAGCCCGTTATGGACGAACAGCCAGCGGCCGAACCGAAACGGATGGCAGTTGGTTTCCTGCGTCGGTGTGCCGGTCGCAGCACGCACATGGGCGACGAACAGCGGCGCGCGCACGGCCCGCGCGGTCTCGCGCAGGTTGGTATCGCTCCAGGCCGGATGCAGGCAACGGTAGCGGAACGGCACCTCGGACTGACGTCCGTACCAGCCCACGCCGAACCCGTCGCCATTGGTCGTGGTGTGACCGAGCCGGGAATTCAGGCTCTGGTCGATCAGCGAGTGTTCCGGCTGGAAAAGCACCGCTTCAAGCGGAACGGATCGGCCTGAGTAAGCCAGCCAGCGGCACATGGTGCTCCTCCTCTGGATAACGGGTCCGGTGCCTCCCGGCCCACTCTCCAGTTTTAGGACGGCAATGCCCGAACGGCAAAGTACGGAGGAACGCGCCATGCCCGCGCCGATCTTCCGGGGGGCCGTCCGTTCAGCTTTCGGACGCAGGGCTTGCCTTGCGGCGCCCGCCGCTACGCTCGCGCGGCGCCACGCGCAAGGTGGCCAGCAACTGGCGCGCGAGCGCCGCTTCCGCTTCGCCGCGCTCGGCCCGGCGCTGCGCCGCCCCGAGTTCCGCCTGGACGGCCTCCAGGTCGCCCGCGGCCTTGCGCTGCGCCTGCTCGGCCAACCCGAGCCGATCGGCCAGCGCCGCCGCCTGCGCTTCCAGCTTGGCGCGGCCCTCCGCCTGCGCCACGGCGGCATCGCGCGCCTCGCTGCGTGCCGCCGCCAGCTCCGTACGCAGGTCGTCGGCCGTGCGCTCGCCCTTCTGGCGCGCTGTACGTTCCTGGTCCAGTTCGCGCAATGCGCGCCGTTCGCTGGCTTCCGCCCGTTCCTGGGCGATCTGCACCTGCTCGCGCGCACGCTCCAGTTCCGCCGAAAACTGCTTGCGCAGATCCGCCAGTTGCCGGCCGGCCGCCTCCAGTTCGGCACGGCCGGCATCCAGTCGCCCCTGCGTCGCGGCATGCGCCTGGCGCTCCGCGGCCAGTTCGGCCTGCACGGCGTCATGGGCCTGCCGTGCTTCGCCCAACTGCGCCGAGATCGCCATCGCGTCTTCGCGCGCGGCGGCGGTCTCGGCACGTGCGGCGTCGCGCTCCGCCTCGGCGGCAGCCGCTGCGTCGCGCGCTTCGGCCCGCAGCGCGGAGAGCGCATTGCTGGCGGCGTCGTTGGCGGCTTGCCAGATGGTCTTGACTGCCTCCGCGGCGACTTCCTTGAGCGCATCGGGCAGGTCGGGGTGATCGATCGTGACGCGCGTGCGCCCGCGCAACTCCTGCCAGAACTGCTGAAGCACCTCCGCCGGCGTGCCCATGCTGCCCTTGCGCACCAGGCTATAGAGCTTGTTGGCCGTTGGCGTCACGCCGTAACGGAAGAACAGGAGTCCGCAGACCTCGCGGTACAAGGCGCGCGTTTCAGGAAAGCGCACACGCAATTCGGCGAGATCCGCCTGCAATGTGGCGTCGCTCAGGTTCAGGTCGGAAGTTGGCATGGGCGGGGAAGATGAAATCTATTTCGCGATATATTACTACGTATTACGTAATAAATTGAGCTACTATATGATTTATTTAGACATAAGTTTTCTTATGTCTATAATTACGTCCAAATCACATTTCCGACTTGCCTCTCGCCATGAATTCCGCCCTGGATACCCGCGATCCGGTCACTCACACCCTTCCCGCCGTGCTGCCCGTGCCGATCGAACGCCTGCGGCTGTCCGCCGAGCTTTCCGGCACGCAGGGTACGAACCGTGCCCCGGCGCGCGGCGCGCAGATTGCCGCGTCCGATGACCTTGCCGCCATCGCCGCCTGGCTCGCACGCTACGCCAATAGTCCGGCCACGCTGCAGGCCTACCGGCGCGAGATCGAGCGACTCGTGCTCTGGGCGACGCTGCAGCGCGGCAAACCGCTTTCCTCGCTGACGCATGAGGATCTGCTGGCGTACGAGTACTTCCTGTCCGATCCCCAACCCGCGGCGCGCTGGGTACTGGCCGGCCAGAAGAAGCTGGCGCGCAGCCATCCGCACTGGCGCCCCTTCGCCGGGCCGCTGTCGCCATCCAGCATGCGGCAAGCCATGGTGATCCTGAACGCCTGTTTCGCGTGGCTCACCGAAGCCGGTTACCTGGGCGGCAATCCTTTATCGCTGTCCCGCCGCCGGCGCGGTCCGAACCAGGCGCGGATCACCCGCTACCTCAGCCATGCGTCGTGGGATGCCGTCAAGGATGCGATCGAAGCCATGCCCACGGACACCGACCGCGAGCACCTGCACTCGGCGCGCTGCCGCTGGCTGTGCACGGTGCTCTATCTGGGCGGCTTGCGCGCCGCGGAAGTCGCGAGTACCACCATGGGCGCCTTTTTCTGCCGGCGTGACGCCCAGGGCATCGAGCGTTGGTGGCTGGAAGTCACCGGCAAGGGCAACAAGCCCCGGCTGGTTCCCGCGACCGACGAGCTGATCGCCGAACTGGCCCGCTATCGCCGCGCGCATGGCCTGCCGCCCACCCCGCAGATGGGCGAAGCGCGCCCGCTGGTGTTGCCGGTCATTGGCCGGGAAAAAGCGCTGTCTCGCGGCGCCCTGCACCTGGTCATCAAGGAAGTGTTCGGCATGGCGGCCGAGCGGCTGCGGGCGCGGGGGCCGGAATGGGCGGCGCAGGCCGACGTGCTCGCCAGCGCGTCGGCGCACTGGCTGCGGCATACGGCCGGCTCGCACATGAGCGACCGGCAAGTCGACCTGCGCCATGTGCGCGACAATTTCGGCCACGCCTCCATTGCCACCACCAGCATCTACCTGCACACCGAGGACGATGCCCGGCACCAGGCGACACAGGAACGGCACAGGATCGGGTGGACGAAGTGAATGCCCCGGCCTCGCTGCCGCCGCCCACCGGGACTGTTAGAATCCCCCAAAATTCTCAATTGGCAGGACAAGATGGGTTTCGAACAACTGGCAGCACTGAAGGCACAACTGGCAAAGCAGGCGAAGGAAGCCCGCCCGGCGAAGCAAGCGAAGGAAGCACGCCCGGCGAAGCAAGCACGTCCGGCAAACGACGCGCGTCCGGCGAAGCCTCCCCGTCCCCGCGCCGATGCAGCAGCAGCCAAGCCTGCCAATGCGGGCAAGCCCGTCGACCCGGTGATCCAGGCAATTGGCAAGCTGCAGAAGAGATTCCCGCTAGCCTTTCCCAAGAACCCTGCGCCGAAGGTGCCGCTCAAGGTCGGTATTTTCGAGGACCTGCTGCAGCACGCTGCGACGCTGTCGATGGACGAAGCGATGCTGCGTGAAGCCGTGCGGACCTGGTGCCGCGGCACGCGGTACTGGACTTGCATGGTCGAAGGCGCCATGCGCGTGGACCTGGCGGGCGAATCGGCCGGACAGGTGACGCTGGCGGACGCCAAGCGGGCCCAGCAGCAGCGCTCCCAGCAACATCGTGCTGCGCGGACACAGAAGGCCAAGCCGCAGCCTGCTGCGGAAGTTGTGAAGAGTGAAGCCGGTGAGCCGGAAGCTGTAAAGGATGAGGCGATCAAGCCGGAGTGATTTTGCACTCATGGGCCGCCTGGTCCATCGATCCTGCAAAGGCTGCTTTTCGCCGGCGTAGCCGGCGAGTCACTTTTTGTCCGGGCGACAAAAACGCGTCGCTTACCCTAACCGGCGAATATTGATGGTAGCGTGCGAAGAATTTCGTGCCGGTATTCGCTTCAGAGTCTGCACTGCTGCCTGCCGCGTGGTGCGCGTCCGCATTCAGGCGCTCCCGCAATGATTGAACCAGCCCCGAAACTGTCCGTGGCCCGACACTGCCCGGCGATATTGCATCGTCCCCTACGGCTGCGCTACGCGCGGCTCAGCCAAAGAACCTCCCCGCGGCAAACTCCCATTTGCCCCAAAAAGCTGGACCCATCAAATCTTCCCCACTGGCTCTAACCCGGTATAGCGCGCTTCCCTACCATGGCGCTCACATGCCGCACCAAGCGACATGGACCGGCGCTCCCCGCCACCATCCGGGAAGCCCATCAAACAGAGAGGGTGCACAGACACCCCAGCCACCGGAGACTGGCATGCCTCAAGCAAAACTTCTTCTCCTCCTCGTTTAGGCACCACCCGCGGGCACCGCGCCGGTGCCGACCTACCGTGCCGCCTCCGCGGTCGGCATGCAAGCCGTCTCACTCATCGAGGAGTCTCATCATGCATTGGTTCAAGCAACTGGCAGCAGGCGTCGCGCTCGCGGCCGTCCTGGCCCCGTCCGCCTACGCGCAGAAGGAAGTCGTCATCGCCTATCAGGACATGGTCGTGCCCTGGCGCTATGCGCAGGACATGAAGGAGGTGGAGAAGCAAACCGGCTACAAGGTCTCGTTCCGCCAGTTCACCGGCGGCGGCGACGTGATCCGCGCCATGGCCTCGGGCCAGATCGCCATCGGCGAGGCCGGCTCTTCGCCGATCGCCTCGGCCCTGTCCCAGGGGCTCGATGTCGAACTGTTCTGGATCCTGGACGATATCAACGCCGCCGAAGCCTTCGTGGCCCGCGATGGTTCGAAAGTCACCAGCGTCGCCGACCTCAAGGGCAAGCGCGTGGGCGTGCCGTTCGTTTCGACGACGCACTACCACACGCTGGTCGCATTGGAGCAGGCCAAGATCAATCCGAAGGACGTCAAGATCATGAACATGCGTCCGCCGGAAGTCGCCGCCGCCTGGGAGCGCGGCGATATCGACGCCACCTTCATCTGGGACCCTGTGCTGGCCAAGGTCAAGCGCTCCGGCAAGGTGCTGACGACGTCGGGCCAGATCGCCGCGCAGACCGGCAAGGCCACCTTCGACGGCATGATCGCCAACAAGAAGTTCGCGCGCGAGAACCCCGACTTCATGGTCAAGTTCGTGCGCGTGCTGGCCGCCGCCGACGACAACTACCGCAATAACAAGGCCTCCTGGACGGCCGATTCGCCGAACGTCAAGGCGATCGCCCGACTGACCGGCGCCAAGGCCGAGGAAGTGCCGGCCAGCATGGCGCTGTACAGCTTCCCCACGCTGCAGGAACAAGCCTCGCCGCGCTGGCTCGGCGGCGGCGCGGCCAGCGCCTTGCGCTCGGCAGCCATCTTCCTGAAAGAACAGGGCACGATCCAGACCGTGTTGCCCGACTACAGCAGCGGCGTCAACGCCGAGTGGGTCCGGCGCGCCGCGCAATAACCCCAGCCATTTGAAGCGTCACGTAGCGGTGCCACCCCGGCCCCGCTGCCGAATCTGCCATCGCCCGCCCGTGCGGCCGGCGATGCGGCAAGCCACATCCCAAATTATCAGGAGGACTGTCATGTCCCGGCTGGAAATCGACAAGGTCAGCGTCAACTACGGCGGCCGCGGCGGCGCGCAGACGCTCGCGCTGTCGCAAGTGAACCTGACCATGGAACGCGGCGACTTCGTCGTCGCACTCGGCGCCTCGGGCTGCGGCAAGACCACGCTGCTGTCCTGCATTGCGGGCTTCATGCAGCCGTCGGAAGGCGAGATTCGCCTCGATGGCAAGCCCGTGCTGGGCCCCGGCGCCGAACGCGGCGTGGTGTTCCAGAAGCATGCGCTGATGCCGTGGCTCAACGTGGTCGACAACGTCGCGCTCGGCCTGCGGCTGCGCGGCGTAAGCCGCGCCGAACGTTTGCGCATCGCGCAGGAAAAACTGGCCCAGGTCGGGCTGGAGAAGGTGGCCACCAAGCCGGTCTACCAGCTTTCGGGCGGCATGCAGCAGCGCGTTGGCATTGCGCGCGCACTGGCCAATGATCCGGAAGTCATGCTCATGGACGAACCGCTCGGCGCGCTCGACGCACTCACGCGCGAATCGATCCAGGCACTGATCCTGCGGCTGTGGGCACGCGAGCAGAAGATCGTCTTCTTCATCACGCACAGCGTGGAAGAGGCGCTGTTCCTGGCCACGCGGCTGATCGTGATGACGCCCTCGCCCGGCCGCATCGCCCACAGCTACGACCTGCCCTTCGCCCGGCGCTACATCGAATGCGGCGATTCAAGGGCGGTCAAGTCCGATCCGGAATTCATCCGCTACCGCGAAGAAATCGTCGACCTGATCCATGCCACGCCCTGAGGATAAAGCCATGACCGTACCCGTCCAGCAGGTCGACGCCGCCACGATGGCGGCGACCGTCAACAACACCGCCGGCACTGGGCAGCCCGCTGCCGCGCGCCGCCCCATGCGCACCGTGTCGGGCTATCGCATGCCCGGCGAAGGCTCCAGTTCGCGCATTGCCACCGTCACCGTGGTGTCCTTGCTGGCCCTGTGGTGGATCGCCAGCCACCTCCAGTGGGTGCCACCGCTGTTCCTGCCCACGCCCGAGGCGATCGTCCGGGCCTTTATCGATGCCTGGAACGGCAACGTGCAGGGTGGCCTGCCGTTGCTGGAACACTTCCACGCGAGCCTGGTGCGCGTGTTCGGCGCCTTCGCGCTGGCCGTGCTCACCGCCGTGCCGGTCGGCGTGCTGATGGGCGTATCGCGCGTCGCACGCGGCGTCTTCGATCCGCCCATCGAGTTCTACCGCCCGCTGCCGCCGCTGGCCTACCTGCCGCTGATCGTGATCTGGTTCGGCATCGACGAGACCTCGAAGATCCTGCTGATCTACCTGGCCTGCTTTGCGCCGCTGGCCATGTCCGCCCGCGCCGGCGTGCGTTCGGTCACCATCGAACAGATCAACGCAGCCTACTGCATGGGCGCCACGCCATGGCAGGTGATCCGCCACGTGGTGCTGCCCGCCGCACTGCCGGACATCCTGACCGGCATGCGCATCGCCATCGGCTTCGGCTGGACCACCCTGGTCGCCGCCGAGATGGTGGCGGCTACCGCGGGCCTCGGACAGATGGTGCTCAATGCCTCGAACTTCCTGCGCACCGATGTGGTCATCATGGGCATCCTGCTGATCGGCCTGATCGCCTTCCTGTTCGACCTGCTGATGCGCAAGTCGGAGACGTGGCTCGTGCCCTGGAAAGGCCGCATGTAATACGGCGCGACAGCCGGCGCCGATCGATGGCGCCCGCCCGGCTGCGAGAGCGGCAAGGCGGGCGCCATTTTTCATTCCCGGCAATTCGAAGTGTGGTCAGGCCCAACGCAACGCAGGGGCCTGTTGGCGACCCGCCAACATTTCGCCGCGCTCCAGCGGCGAACTGATCACCCGGAAGTACGATCTGGCGTGTGGCACGGCATGTGCGTAAGCAAGGCAGCCGTCGAAGCCTCCCGGGGAAACAGCCATGAACGCCAGAGTCGCCTACCTGATCACCGTACTCGCCGCAGCCCTTGCCGCTGTCTTTCTCGTCGGCGAGCCTGAGGCCCTCCGGGACGACAACGCCACGGGCATTCCCGAACTGCTGCTGCCCGCGCAGTAGCGGCCGGCTCAGTCCTGCCGCGCCTCGCCTTGCTTCACGCGCGCCAGCGCTGCGCCCACTTCCCCATAGAACTGCTTGAGCGCAACGGCGTCGAGGTCAGGCGGCTGGAGCGCCGGCCACAGCAGCGCGATGAGGTCGCTGGCGGCGCGGTCGATATCGACCGGTCGCCCGCTCACTACCGCATCCCAGAGGATGTGTTCCATCGGCCCGAGAATCGCGGAGCGCAACAAGCGCAACGACAGGTCGGTCCGGATTTCCTTGCGCGCCTGCGCGCGCGCCAGCAAGTCCATCAGCGGGGCCGTGTAGCGGCGCTGCAGCGGCACGAACACCTCATCGAGCCCCTGGCCCTTGGCCCGGCCTTCCGACAGCACCAGGGCGCACAGCCCCGTGCCCTGGATCAGGAACAGCCGCAGGTGCGTGCGGACGAAGAACTCCAGCTGTACCCTGGTGCTCTGCTCGCGCGGCAGGCCGTTCTCCATCGCTGCAATGATCTCGTCGTACCAGTCCTGGATCACCCGCACGCAGAGATCGCGCTTGCTGTGGAAGTAGGTGAAAACCGTGCCTTCCGAGATGCCAAGCCGCTGCGCGATTTCCGTGGTGGTCGCGCGTTCATAGCCAAGCTCCGAGAACACTTCGCGGCCGACCCGGAGGATGTCGCGCATGCGCTGCTCCGCCTTGGCGCGTGCCGGCACCCGGCGCTGTCCCGCAATCTGCTGCATCGACGTGTCCTTGCGTGGTGTGATCTGTGAGGGCCGCATTATAAGTGGCGCCTCCCGCCCTTGGTCGCCCGTCTTGGCAACCTCGAACTCACTTTATACGATAGTTGACCAACACTCAATTTTTGTTGATTTTTTCTGAGTACGGGTATAACTTTAGCGAACAACGAGAACAAAGCAGCGCCAAACCGCCCTGAAACTTCCCCCTCACGTTTTGAGCGAAGCTCAAGATAGGGAAGAAAAGACACTGAACGCCGCATTCTGGAGACGAGCATGACGATTCAGCCTGGGACACCCCGGCCCGTGCCCGATACGACCTTGCCCGCCAACGGGCTGTCCTATGTAAAGGGCGACAGCACCCCCCCGCTTAGCGAACAGACCATCCCGGCCCTGCTGGCCGATACGGTCGCACGCTGGGGACAGCGTCCCGCCGTGGTCTTTCGCGAGCAAGGCATCCGCTGGAACTGGCAGGAATTCGCCGCCGCGGTCGATGCCCTGGCGGCTGGCCTTCATGCGCTGGGCCTGCGCCGCGGCGACCGCGTCGGCATCTGGTCGCCGAACCGCGCCGAATGGCTGCTGACCCAGTTCGCCACGGCACGCGTCGGCATCGTCATGGTCAACATCAATCCGGCCTATCGGCTGTCCGAGCTGGAGTACGCGCTGAACAAGGTCGGCTGCAAGGCGGTCATCGCGCCGGAGTCGTTCAAGACCTCGCGCTACCTCGACATGCTGCAGACCCTGGCACCCGAGTTGCAGCAATGCGAACCGGGCGCCCTGCAGGCAGCGCGCCTGCCGGCGCTTCGCTGGGTCATCCGCATGGAAGACACGCCCACGCCGGGCATGCTGACGTGGAAAGAGCTGCTGGCCCGCGGCGCCGGCGTACCGGCTTCCGAGCTGGATGCGATCACGGCGCAACTCGACCGCCAGGACCCGATCAACGTCCAGTTCACCAGCGGCACCACGGGCGCGCCCAAGGGCGCCACGCTGACGCACCGGAACATCCTGAACAACGCGCGCTACATCGCGGCGGCGATGCGCTTCACCGAGCAGGACAAGCTGTGCATTCCGGTGCCGCTGTACCACTGCTTCGGCATGGTGCTGGCCGTGCTCGCCTGCGTTTCGACAGGCGCCTGCATGGTATTCCCGGGCGAAGCCTTTGAACCGGTGGCCACCATGTCGGCCGTCAGCGAGGAGCGCTGCACCGCGCTGCATGGCGTGCCCACCATGTTCATCGCGCAGCTCGACCACCCCGAGTTCGGCCGCTTCGACTTCTCGACGCTGCGCACCGGCATCATGGCCGGCTCGCCGTGCCCGATCGAAGTCATGAAGCGCGTCGTCGCCGACATGCACCTAGCGGAAGTCACGATTGCCTACGGCATGACGGAGACCAGCCCGGTATCGTTCCAGAGCTCGACCGACGACCCGCTGGCCAAGCGCGTGTCCACGGTCGGCCGCGTGCAGCCGCACCTGGAATGCAAGGTCGTCGATGCCCTGGGCCAGACCGTGCCGGTCGGCGAGACCGGCGAGCTGTGCACGCGCGGCTACTCGGTCATGCTCGGCTACTGGGACGACGAGGCCCGCACCAGCGAAGCCATCCAGGACGGCTGGATGCACACCGGCGACCTGGCGACGATCGACGCCGAGGGCTATTGCAATATCGTCGGCCGCGTCAAGGACATGCTGATCCGCGGTGGCGAGAACGTCTATCCGCGCGAGATCGAGGAATTCCTGTTCCGCCATCCGAAGGTGCAGGCCGTGCAGGTATTCGGCGTGCCGGACCAGAAATACGGCGAGGAAATCTGCGCGTGGATCGTGCTCAAGCCGGGCCAGAGCGCGACGGAAGATGAAATCCGCTCGTTCTGCCGCGACCAGATCGCCCATTACAAGATCCCGCGCTACATCCGCTTCGTCAGCGAAATGCCGATGACCATCACGGGCAAGGTGCAGAAGTTTGTCATGCGCGAACACATGACGAAAGAACTCCACCTCACCGAAAGCAAGACCGCCTGACCCGCGGCGCTCCTACACCTTTACGGAAGAACACAATCATGACTGAACTCCCTGGCCTGAAATTCGACCTGGGCGAAGACATCGAGATGCTGCGCCGCGCCGTGCGCGACTGGGCCCAGGCTGAACTGGCCCCGCGCGCCGGTGAAATCGACCGCACCGACCAGTTCCCCATGGACGCCTGGAAGAAGATGGGTGACCTTGGCGTGCTCGGCATCACCGTGGCGGAAGAGTATGGCGGCGCCAACATGGGCTACCTCGCACACATGGTGGCGATGGAGGAAATCAGCCGGGCTTCGGCTTCTGTCGGCCTGTCTTACGGCGCGCACTCGAACCTGTGCGTGAACCAGATCCACCGCAATGGCAGCGCCGCGCAGAAGGCAAAGTACCTGCCGAAGCTGGTATCGGGCGAATGGATCGGCGCGCTGGCCATGAGCGAGCCCAATGCCGGCTCGGACGTGGTGAGCATGAAGCTGCGCGCTGATTTCAAGGGCGATCGCTACGTGCTCAACGGCACCAAGATGTGGATTACCAACGGCCCGGATTGCGATGTGCTGGTGGTCTATGCGAAGACCGAACCAGAACTCGGCGCGCGCGGCATGACGGCCTTCATCGTCGAGAAAGGCATGAAGGGTTTCTCGGTGGCGCAGAAGCTGGACAAGCTCGGCATGCGCGGCTCGCATACCGGCGAACTGGTATTCGAGGACGTCGAAGTGCCGGTCGAAAACATCCTGGGCGCGAAGAACGGTGGCGCCAAGGTGCTGATGAGCGGCCTGGACTACGAACGCGCCGTGCTGTCGGGCGGCCCGATTGGCATCATGCAGGCCTGCATGGACGTGGTCACGCCTTACATCCACGACCGCAAGCAGTTCGGCCAGAGCATCGGCGAATTCCAGCTGATCCAGGGCAAGGTGGCCGATATGTACACCACGCTGCAGGCCGCGCGCAGCTACCTGTACACGGTCGGCAAGAACCTCGACTCGATTGGTGCGGAACACGTGCGCCAGGTGCGCAAGGATTGCGCGGCGGTAATCCTCTACACGGCGGAAAAGGCCACGTGGATGGCCGGCGAGACCGTGCAGATCCTGGGTGGCAACGGCTACATCAACGAATACCCGGCCGGTCGCCTGTGGCGCGATGCCAAGCTGTATGAGATCGGTGCGGGGACTTCGGAAATCCGCCGCATGCTGATTGGCCGCGAGCTGTTTGCCGAAACGGCCTGATCCGCACCCGACGCCCCACTGCCCGCCCTGACCAGAACAAGACCCGCCCAAGATCGTATGCCGACCTTAGAAACCAAACTCAACGCACGCTCCGAAGCGTTCAAGGCCAACGCCGAAGCCATGCAGGCGCTGGCGGCCGACCTCAAGGCCAAGGTGGCGAAGCTCGCCGAAGGCGGCGGCGATGCCGCGCGCGACAAGCACCTGTCGCGCGGCAAGCTGCTGCCGCGCGACCGCGTGCAGCAACTGCTGGACCCGGGCACG
>NZ_JBYOJS010000033.1:0-35909 GCF_057798895.1 Cupriavidus sp. 22TCCZM04-2 | reverse complement strand
CTCTGGAAAGGAGGTGATCCAGCCGCACCTTCCGATACGGCTACCTTGTTACGACTTCACCCCAGTCATGAACCCTGCCGTGGTAATCGCCCTCCTTGCGGTTAGGCTAACTACTTCTGGCAAAACCCACTCCCATGGTGTGACGGGCGGTGTGTACAAGACCCGGGAACGTATTCACCGCGGCATGCTGATCCGCGATTACTAGCGATTCCAGCTTCACGTAGTCGAGTTGCAGACTACGATCCGGACTACGATGCGTTTTCTGGGATTAGCTCCCCCTCGCGGGTTGGCAACCCTCTGTACGCACCATTGTATGACGTGTGAAGCCCTACCCATAAGGGCCATGAGGACTTGACGTCATCCCCACCTTCCTCCGGTTTGTCACCGGCAGTCTCTCTAGAGTGCCCTTTCGTAGCAACTAGAGACAAGGGTTGCGCTCGTTGCGGGACTTAACCCAACATCTCACGACACGAGCTGACGACAGCCATGCAGCACCTGTGTCCACTTTCCCTTTCGGGCACCTAATGCATCTCTGCTTCGTTAGTGGCATGTCAAGGGTAGGTAAGGTTTTTCGCGTTGCATCGAATTAATCCACATCATCCACCGCTTGTGCGGGTCCCCGTCAATTCCTTTGAGTTTTAATCTTGCGACCGTACTCCCCAGGCGGTCAACTTCACGCGTTAGCTACGTTACTGAAGAAATGAATCCCCAACAACTAGTTGACATCGTTTAGGGCGTGGACTACCAGGGTATCTAATCCTGTTTGCTCCCCACGCTTTCGTGCATGAGCGTCAGTGACGTCCCAGGGGGCTGCCTTCGCCATCGGTATTCCTCCACATCTCTACGCATTTCACTGCTACACGTGGAATTCTACCCCCCTCTGACATACTCTAGCCTGACAGTCACAAGCGCCATTCCCAAGTTAAGCTCGGGGATTTCACGCCTGTCTTATCAAACCGCCTGCGCACGCTTTACGCCCAGTAATTCCGATTAACGCTCGCACCCTACGTATTACCGCGGCTGCTGGCACGTAGTTAGCCGGTGCTTATTCTTCCGGTACCGTCATCCCCCCGCCGTATTAGGGCAGAGGTTTTCTTTCCGGACAAAAGTGCTTTACAACCCGAAGGCCTTCTTCACACACGCGGCATTGCTGGATCAGGGTTGCCCCCATTGTCCAAAATTCCCCACTGCTGCCTCCCGTAGGAGTCTGGGCCGTGTCTCAGTCCCAGTGTGGCTGATCGTCCTCTCAGACCAGCTACTGATCGTCGCCTTGGTAGGCCTTTACCCCACCAACTAGCTAATCAGACATCGGCCGCTCCTATCGCGCGAGGCCTTGCGGTCCCCCGCTTTCACCCTCAGGTCGTATGCGGTATTAGCTAATCTTTCGACTAGTTATCCCCCACGACAGGGCACGTTCCGATGTATTACTCACCCGTTCGCCACTCGCCACCAGGCCGAAGCCCGTGCTGCCGTTCGACTTGCATGTGTAAGGCATGCCGCCAGCGTTCAATCTGAGCCAGGATCAAACTCTTCAGTTCAATCTCTGTGTGGACCCGAAGGTCCTCGCTCTTTCGAGCGGTCGCTCACTCTCAGAAAACTGACTGACCAGATCCGAAAATCCAGTCACGTTTTGCTGTGCGAGCACTGTATAACTTTTAAGCTAAAAGACCGAAGTCTTTCGCATCCGCTATCAAGCGCCCACACTTATCGGTTGTTTGATTGTTAAAGAACTGCGCAACCGGCTTTGCCGTTTTGCGTCGCTGCGTTTGCGTCAGCAGCGAAGAAGCGAGACTATAAAGAACTTTCAGCGATTATGCAACTACTTCCGAAAAATTCTTTATTCTGGACGGCGTACTCATTTGAGTTTCTGCCAGAAAATCCCTGCCCGCTGCGCGGTGCTCTGCGAGCGGGGAGCGAATAGTAATGCGGCCAAGGCCAAGTTGCAAGTCTTGACGAAAGAAAACTTCATGCGCCCCGTTAAGCACCTGAAGGCTGGCCACACCGGGAATACCTGCAATGAGTCGCAAACGCCACTCCCGGTGTGGCCAGCCATCGTTCTCTCATGCGATGGGGGTCAGCGCGCCCACGTCTTGGGGCGGGCCGCGAGCGTTAGATGATGTTGCTGTGTGTCTCGCCGGAAACGGCGATGGGCGGCGCGATTGCCTGAGAGGAGGATGGCGACACCATTGCGGTCGACACTCCCAATTGCTCGATCGAGCTTGCGTCCGAGGAGTTGGTCCATCGCCGCACGGCACGGCGATGGACCAACGGGAACCCGGACCTTACAAATATTTAAACAAATTCATACTCTGAATTTGCATAAACGATTGCTGCGCACCTTGCAGCGCAGTCTGGCGCTGATAGTACTCGGTAATTGCCGCAGCGTAATCCAGGTCCTGAACGCTGGACAACGTGTCCGAGTACGACTGGCCCCGGTTGGTGCCGATGGTGTTCAGCGCATCCAGCTCCTGCATGCGCGAACCCACCGAAGCGCGAACGGTCAGCACATTGTCCAGCGAGTTCGAGAACTGGCGGAGGCCGGTGGCGAGGGTGTTCGACAGGTTGGCCGAGTCTGCGTCGGTCGTCGTGGGCTTGCGCAGGGCGTCGATCACCGACTTCAAGTTGGCGAACATGTCGGTGCTGCCCTGGCTGGCCGGGTCCATGGAAATGGT
This sequence comes from Cupriavidus sp. 22TCCZM04-2, assembly GCF_057798895.1. NCBI lineage: Bacteria > Pseudomonadati > Pseudomonadota > Betaproteobacteria > Burkholderiales > Burkholderiaceae > Cupriavidus > Cupriavidus sp. 22TCCZM04-2. The sequence goes on along the minus strand of NZ_JBYOJS010000033.1, from coordinate 33,237 downwards.
GTCGCCATTCTTGGGCGTGCCCTTGACCGTGAAGGTAATGCCAGCCGCGGAAATCTGACCGGGGTCGGTGTAATTCATCGGCGTGCCAGCCACCGCGGCCCCGGAAGGATCCTTGATGGTGTACTGCATCCTGCCACTGCTATCGTCGAACGACAACGTGAGCGCAGTGCCGTATAGCGGATTGGTCGGGTCGGTCGTGGATACCTGGCCATAGGTGGCGGTGCCGGTGTTCGCGCTATTGCCCTGGAGCACGTAGCCGGCCGAGCTTTGCACGCTCTGGAAGACTTCGCGGCCATTGCTGCCGGCCGGCATCTGGCGAGACACGTCCACCTGGAACTGCTGCTGCTCGGTATTGCCGACGTACTGGACGCCAGCGCCACCTTGCACGAACGGCGCGGAGCCGGAGTTCGTACCGCCGAACAGGTACTGGCCATTGCCGTCGTCGGCATTGGCCAGACCGAGCAGCTGGTCATACTGGCCCTGGAGTGCCGTGGCCAGCGAGGCGCGGTCCACGTCGCTCATCGTACCGTTGCCGGCCTGCACCAGCAGCGTCTGGATGTTCTGCGTGACCGTGGTCACGGTGGAAAGCGTGTTTTCTTCCGTGCCCAGCGCGATATTGGCCTGCGTGCGCGAGGTGGCGTACTGGCCGTTGACCGCGCTGGCCTGCGAAATAGTCAGCGCGCGCGTGGCGGCAACCGGATCGTCGGAGGGCGTGAGTACCTTGCGGCCAGTGCCGAGCTGCTGCTGGATGTGCAGCAGCGACGACTGCTGCAGGTTCATCGAGGCCAGGCCTTGCTGGTAAAGCGTGGAGCTTGCGACGCGCATAGTCTGTTCCTTCTCGAATTCTTGATCTGGTCCGCTTACCGGCCAATGCCGATGATGGTGTCGAACAGCGTGCTGGCCGTCTGGATCACGCGGGCGTTGGCCTGGTAGAGCTGCTGGAACTTGAGCATGGAAACCGTTTCTTCATCCATGTTGACGCCCGACACCGACTGCTGTGCCGTGCGGATCTGAGCCGTGATGCTGTCCTGCGACGTGGACGCGATCTGCACGGACTTCGCGCGCGTGCCGACGTCGTTGACGAGCTCGGCATAGGCGTCGTTGAAGCTCGACACGCCGCCGATGGTCTTGGCGTTCTGCAGCTTCGCCAGCGCCAGTGCGTTGCCGTTGTTCTTCACCGCGCCGGTATTGGAAGCCAGCGTGAACGTATCGCCGGCCCTTGGGGCGCCGCCAAAGCTGAAAGTCAGGCCGCCGATCTTGTAGTCTGTGTTGGCACCGTTGGGCACGCCGGCGGGCTGGGGCGACAGCAGAGTGCCGGTGGAATCCTTGAAGTCGTAGCCGGTACCGTTGTAGATAGCGGTGATCGGGGTCGTCAGCGGCGTGAAGCCCTGGGCAACGTTGCCGAGCGTGGCTGTACCCGTGCCAAGATTGGTACTCGCGGCATCGGCGCGCGCGGGCGATGCCGCCGCGATCTTGGCCGGATCGGTAATCACCATGTCGAATCCCGCCGCCGCATGCCGGGTCGGCTGGATCACGAACGAATCATTCGCGGCCATGGTACCGGTCATCTGCACGGTGAAGCCATCCACGGTGACCGGCATGGTCGTCGTCGTCGTGACCTGCTTGTCCGACAGGCGCGTGACCGTGTAGTTGGTCCCGTCGAACTTCAGCGTGTAGTCGCTCGTCGTCAATGCCGAGGCGTCGGTAATGCTGGCCTGCGCCTGGGCGCTGCCAGTGTTGTTGGCGTTGGGCAGCGTCGTCGCCGTGCCGAGCTTGAACATGTCGGTGCCGACATTGCCGTTCAGGTCCATCCCCAGCTTGTGCTGGTCATTGAAGGACTGGCCGATCGCCAGCGACAGCCGGCCGATAGCGTTCTGTGCCGAGTCCAGCGTCTCGGTGCGGAACTGCAGCAGCCCGCCCAGCGATCCACCATTGATGGAACCCGGTTCGCTTTCATATACCGCGCCGTTGGGCAGGGTGTAGCCCACCACCGTCCGGTTCGGATCGGCCGCCGAGGCAACTGCCTTCAGATCGTAGGAATCCGTCCCCATCACCAGCGGCTGGCCATTGCCCACGAACACGTTGTAGGTGCCACCGTCCTGGACCACGACCTTGGCGCCGACCAGCTTGGTCAGCTCGGCCACGGCCTGGTCGCGCTGATCCAGCAGGTCGTTGGGCGGCTGGCCGCCGGAGGCCGCCTTCAGCTTGGTGATCTCTCCGTTGATGGTGGCGATCTGCTTGGTATAGGCATTGATCTGGTCGACGGCGGTGCCGACCTGCGTGTTGACGCCGGATTGCAGCTGATCGAAGTAATTGCTGGCCGAACGCATCTGGCCCACCAGTGCCTGGCCGGCCGACAGCATGCCCTGGCGTGCTGCCGGGTCCGCGGGGGTATCGGCCACGGCCTGCACGGCGGCGAAGTACTTCTGCATCAACGGTGCCAGGCCGCCCTTCTGGTCGGCCAGAAGGTTGTCGATCTGGCTGATCTGGTCGGAGTAAGTCGACAGCGACGAACTGGTCGACTGGGCGCCACGCAACTGGCCGGTCAGGAACTCGTCATAGACGCGCATCACCGTGGTGGTATTCGAACCCTGGCCGAAGAATCCCTGGCTGGTGTACTGGCCGCCGGACGATGCCACGATGGTGTTCTGCCGCGTGTAGCCATCGGTGGCCGCGTTGGCAAAGTTGTGGCCGGTCGTCGTCAGCGCGTTCTGCGCAGTGTTCAGACCGGAAAGACCAATGTTGAAGAGAGACATGTCGCGCTGACCCCGGATGCTGTTGGTTGTCTCCGGCACATCGGCGCGGAGGCAGGGAATGTGCTAGTTATCGGCAATCGGGGTGGCAGTCTTTAGGGCCATCCGGATGCCAGGGCAGGCTAGGCGAGTGCCTACGCCGACACCTTCTTCATGATCTGCACAAGCTTGTGCCCGTAGGCCGGGTCCGTGGCGTATCCCGCCCGCTGCAGCCCATGCGCCGCTTCGTCGGCCGAGCCTGCCGACACCACCGCCGAGTAGCGCGGATTGTTGGTCAGCAGGCGCGCGTAGTCGGCGCAGGCCTCGTCATACGAGCCATAGGCGCGGAAGCGCGCGCGCACCTTCTGCGGCTGGCCGTCGACATACTCGGTCGTCGTGACTTCGGCCACGCGGCCCTTCCAGTTTGCCCCGGCCTTGATGCCAAACACGTTGAAGGTCGTGCTGCCGTCGGGGTGCGCGATCTCGCGCCGGCCCCAGCCGGATTCCAGCGCGGCCTGTCCGACGATCAGCCTTGCCGGCACGCCGCTTGCGCGCGATGCCGCCTCCGCCGGGCCGGACATGCGCGAAACAAAGGCCGTGACGTGAGCCGGCGCATCGTCGGGCAACGGCCCGAGGCTGCTTTCTCCCTGCCCCTGGCCCTGCCCGTCATAGTCCTGCGAGCGGTATTGACGCAGGCCCGCCATCGGGTTCCAGCTCGTGCCCGGCACCACGGTGCCGATCGCAGGCACATCGCCATCGGACGCAGCGGCTGCGCTGGCGCCGCGGCTGTCCAGCAGTTGCGCCATCTCGGCGTCGGCCGCGGCGGTGCCCTTGGCACCTGGCGCGGAGGTAGCGCCGATCATGCCCTGAGGATCCTGCGCGCCGGTAGCCCGCGCCAGTTGACGCACCATCACTTCCGCCAGGCCGATGCCGCGTGACGACATCTGCTGCGCGAGCTGCTGGTCGAGCATCGACATGTAGAGCTTGCCTTGCTCGCTGTCGAACACACCGTCCTGCGGCGTGGCATCGCGCATGCTCTTGAGGACCATCTGCGTGAACACGGCCTCGAACTGCCTGGCCGCGGCACGCAGCGTGCCCGGGTCTGAACTATTGCGCGCGCTCTGCTTGAGCCCCTCGAAGCCCTGCGTGTCCAGCGCGAAGCGCTGCGAAAGATTCGCCTGCGCGGAAATGCCGCTGTCCATCAGATGATCTCCAGCTCGGCGCGCAGCGCTCCGGCGGCACGCATGGCTTCCAGGATGGTCTGCAGGTCCGCGGGGGTCGCACCCAGCGCGTTCAGCCCCTTGACCACGGCCGCCAGCGATGCACCGGCCTTCACGATCTGCAGCGATCCGCCCTGCTGCTTCATGTCGATCTGCGACACCGGCGCGACCACGGTCTGCCCACCGCTGAACGGTGCAGGTTGGCTGATGACCGGCTGCGTATTGATCACCACCGAAAGATTGCCGTGCGCCACAGCGCAGTCATCCACGGTCACAGCCTGGTTCATCACGATGGAACCCGTGCGGGCGTTCAGGATCACCTTGGCCGCGGCCTTCGCCGGCGTGACGTCGATGCTCTCGATGCGGGCCAGGAAGCCTACGCGTGCCGCGGGCGACGCCGGTGCGCGCACCTGTACGACACGCCCGTCCAGCGCGGCGGCCACGCCACCGCCCATCGAGCGGTTGATGGCCTCCACCACGCGCTCGGCCGTGCCGAAATCCGTGTCCTTCAGTTCCAGGTTGATGATGCCGCCGTCAGGCTGGAACGCCGCGACCGCGCGCTCGACAATGGCGCCATTGGCAATGCGGCCCACCGCCAGCTGGTTGACCTGTACCTTGCTGCCGTTGGCCGAGGCCCCGGCACCGCCGACCAGCATATTGCCCTGCGCAATCGCGTAGACCTGTCCGTCCGCGCCCTTGAGCGGCGTCATCAGCAACGTACCGCCGCGCAGGCTCTTGGCATTGCCCATCGATGACACCACGATGTCGAGCTGGCTGCCCGGCTGCGCAAACGCCGGCAGCGTGGCTGTCACCATCACCGCGGCCACGTTCTTGAGTTGCATGTTCTTGCCCGCCGGCAACGTGATGCCGAGCTGCGAGAGCATGTTGGTCAGGCTCTGCGTGGTGAACGGCGTCTGCATGGTCTGGTCGCCGGTATTGTCCAGGCCGACCACCAGGCCGTAGCCCACCAGCGGGTTGTCGCGCACGCCCTGGAACGTCGCCAGGTTCTTCAGGCGCTCCGCGTGGGCGAAGTTGGCGGCAAAGCCGAACGCCACCACCACGGTCAGCGCCGTGATACTGGCCTTGAGCAGGCTCGACAGGAAACGGGCAAGCATCGGAGCGGACATGGACGGATCAGAACGGAGAGACATTGAGGAAGAAGCGCTGCAGCCAGCCCATGTTCTGTGCTTCGTCGATGTAGCCCTTGGCGGTGTACTCGATGCGGGCATCGGCCACCTGGGTGGAGAGCACACCGTTGTCGCCGGTGATGGTGCGGGGATTGACCACCCCCGAGAAGCGGATGAATTCCGCACCCTGGTTGATGGCCAGTTGCTTTTCGCCTGACACCACCAGGTTGCCGTTCGCCAGCACCTCCAGCACGGTCACGGTGATGGTGCCGTTGAAGGTGTTGGCCGCGCTGGCGCCACCGCTGGCCTTCAGCCCGTTGGCGCCATTGATGCTGGCGTTCGAACTGCTGCTGAACAGGCCTGCAAGTGCCTTGGGCACGGCGTCGAAGGCCAGCGAAGTGTTGCCGGTACGGCTGGCATTGGTGCCCGAGTTCTTCGTGGCGTTGACGTTCTCGGTAATGACGATCGTCAGGATGTCACCGACGTTGCGCGGACGGCGGTCCTCGAACAGCGGATTGCCGGCGTAAGAGGAGGCAAAGATCGAACCGGTTGCCGGCCCCATGGGACGCGGTTCGGCGCGCGCTGTGGTCGGCAACTGTACAAGCGGCTCGCGCGGCATCAGCGCGCAGCCGCCGCTGGCCAGCAATGCCAGGCCGGCCACGCAATACAGAACGCGCGCGCCCAGGCGGGAAAGCATGTTGGCCATCATCGCTCCGTCAGCTCATCTGGGTCAGGCGCTGCAGCATCTGGTCCGATGTCTGCACCGCCTTGCTGTTGATCTCGTAGGCGCGCTGGGTCTGGATCATGCTGACCAGCTCTTCCACGACGTTGACGTTGGAGGCTTCCACGTAGTTCTGCTGCAGCACGCCCGCGCCGTTCAGGCCCGGCACGGTGGTGTTGGGCGCGCCCGAGGCATCGGTCTGCACGTACAGGTTCTCGCCCATGCTTTCCAGGCCGGTCGGATTCATGAAGGTGGCGAGCTGGAGCTGGCCGACCTGCACGTTGTTGCTCGATCCGGGCTGGGTCACCGAGACCGTGCCGTCGCGGGCAATGGTCATCGACGTGGCGTTGGCCGGCACGGTAATGGCCGGCTGGATCACGAAGCCGCTGGACGTCACCATCTGTCCGTTCTGGTCGACCTGGAACGAGCCGTCGCGCGTGTAGGCCGTGGTGCCATCGGGCATCGCCACCTGGAAGAAGCCCTGGCCGATGATGGCCACGTCCTTCGCATTGCCGGTCTGCTGCGGATTGCCCTGGGTGTGGATGCGTTCCGTGGCCACCGGACGCACGCCGGTGCCCAGCTGCAGGCCCGAAGGCAGCGTGGTCTGGTCCGACGACAGCGCGCCGGGCTGGCGGATGTTCTGGTACATCAGGTCTTCGAACACCGCGCGACCACGCTTGAAGCCGTTGGTGGAGACGTTGGCGAGGTTGTTCGAGATCACGTCCATCTGCGTCTGCTGCGCATCGAGGCCGGTCTTGGCAATCCAGAGAGAGCGGATCATGTGGTTCCTTGGTGTCCTGCGTCGCGCCGCTGGCGGCGGCGAGTCATGTGTTCACGGGTTGGCGGCGCGGCCGCTTCAGTTGGTAGAGAGCAGCTGGTTGGCGCGCTGGTCGTTCGTGTCTGCGCCGGTGATCATCTTCATCTGCATCTCGAAGCGGCGCGCGTTAGCGATCATGTCGACCATGGCTTCGGTCGGATTGACGTTGCTGCCTTCCAGCGCGCCCGACACCACGCGCACGGTCGGATCGGCCTCCAGCGGTTGCGCGCCGGGGCGCAGGCGGAACAAGCCGTCATCGCCGCGCGCAATCGCGTCTGCCGGCGGGTTCACCACACGCAGCTTGCCGACTTGGGCCAGGCCGGCGGAAGCCTCGCCCGGACCCCGCGCGGTGATGGTGCCGTCGCTGCCGATGGTGACCTGCGAACCCGGCGGCACCGACAGCGGGCCGCCGTCGCCCATCACCGTCAGGCCGTTGCTGGTCTGCACCTGCCCGTCCTGCGCGACCTGCAGCGAACCCGCGCGGGTATAGGCTTCGCTGCCATCGCGCGCCTGCACCACCAGCCATCCGTTGCCCTGCAGGGCAACGTCGAGCGCCCGGCCGGTGTAGGTCAGCGGGCCGGCGCGCATGTCGGCGCCCGGCGTCGAGGTCAGCGTGAAGGCGCGCGTAGGCGACTCCTGCCCCACCACCGGCACCGCGCGGTACATATTGATCTGCGCGCGGAATGCCGGCGTCGAGACGTTGGCCAGATTGTTCGACACAGCGGCTTGCTGGTCGAGAATCTGCTTGGCGCCCGACAGGGCGGTGTAGATCATGCGGTCCATGGCAGCGTTTCAGCTCGGGCAGTTGGTGTTACAGGTTGACCAGGGTCTGCATGATCGTGTCCTGCGCCTTGATGGTCTGCGCATTGGCCTGGTAGTTGCGCTGTGCGACGATCAGGTTGACCAGCTGGCCCGAGAGATCCACGTTGGAGGCTTCCACGGCGTTGGAGCGCAGCGTGCCCAGGCTGCCCCCCGCGGTACCCAGCAGGGCCTGGCCGGACGCGCCGGTGGCCGACCAGACGTTGTCGCCCTCGGGCTTGAGGCCTTCCACGTTGCCAAAGGCGGCCAGCGCGATCGTGCCCAGCGACTGGGTCTGTTCATTCGAATAGCTGCCGGTGATGGAGCCGTCCGAATTGACCGAGTAGCCCAGCAGGCTGCCCGAGGTGTAGCCGTTCTGGCTCAGCTTCGACACCTCGAAATCGCCGCTCGATTGCGTCGTGCCGGTCAGGTTCAGCGCCATCGACAGTTGCTGGGCACCGTTCGCAGCCGGAATGACGATGCTGGTTGCGCCGGCGGCCGGAGACGTCAGGGCACCGGAGTCGGTGAACGACAGGGTGACCGGCGAGCCGCTGAGGACATTGCCGTTCATGTCGGTCATGTACATCTTCCAGTCGGTGCCGCCGGCATTGGCGGGCGGCGTGGCGGTGCGGTCCTGCATGGCGAAGTACGCCATCACCTGCTGCTTGTTGCCCAGCGAGTCATAGACGTTGATCGCGGTGCTGTAGTTGAACATGTCGCTGGTCGGCATCACGGCCGGCGTGGTGCCCGTTGCCGGCGTCGTCGCGAACGCCGTGGTCGGCGGCGTGACGTTGTCCGACTTCAGGTGGAACTGCGCGGCAATGCTGGTGGTGGCACGCGCTGCCATCTGCGCGTTGCTGATGACGATCGGCTGCGGCTGCACGCCGCCGCCCGGCGTCACGCCAGCCGGGTAGCCGGTGACCTGCAGGCCCTGCATATTGGTCAGGCGTCCGTCGTCCTGGCGCTGGAACTGGCCGTTGCGCGAATAGTAGATCGAGCCGTCGGGGTTGCTAAGGCGGAAGAAACCGCTGCCGCTCGTGATCGCCACGTCCAGTGAACGACCCGTGGCCTCGATATTGCCCTGGTTGAACGACTGCACCACCGAATTCACGCGCGTGCCCAGGCCGATCTTGGTACCGGCGTAGACGTCGGCGAATTGCGCGGCGGACTGCTTGTAGCCGACCGTGTTGGCGTTGGCGATGTTGTTGCCAATCACGTCCAGATTGGATGCGGCGGCGTTAAGGCCGCTTACCCCTTGACCGAAACCCATGGTGTAGATCCTTTATCAAGCTAAGTGTCGTTACGCTGGCCGCGCATCCTGCGCGGGCCGCCGAGGATTAGAGAATGCGACGGACGTCATCCACGCCCGCGGTCTGGCCGTTGCCGACATCCACCAGTACGCCGGTCGAATCGCCGCTGATGCTCTGGACCTTGCCGTAGATCAGCGCGACCGGCTGCACCGAGGCGCCGTTGGCCGTGGCATTGACCTTGAAGGTGTAGTCGCCGTCGGCCACAGCAGTGCCGGCGTCGTTCTTGCCGTCCCAGGCAATGTCGTGCACGCCGGCGGTCTGGCCCTTCATGTCGATGGTGCGCACCACGTTGCCGTCCTTGTCGAGCACGTTGACGGTCACGGCGTCGGCGGTGGAAGGCAGGTCGACGCCGAGCTTGCCGGCCACGCCGTCCGCGACCGATACGTGGGAACCCGGCACCATCACCGTGCGGCCGATCAGCGACGCGGAATCCATCGCGCGGCTGGCGCTGACCTGGCCGAGCAACTGGTTCAGCGTCGTGTTCATGGTCTGCATGCTGCTCACGGTGGAAATCTGCGCCAGCTGCGAGGTGAGCTGCGAGTTGTCCATCGGATTGAGCGGATCCTGGTTGTTCATCTGCGTCACGAGCATCGTGAGGAAGTTGTTCTGCAGGTCCGCCGCGCTTGCGCTGCCGCTCTTGAGGGCGTCGTTGATGCCCGAAGTGCTGCTGGTGCTGCCGGTGCCGTTAACCGAGGAGGTAGTAGTCATGTCGCGTCGAAAATTCCGTTGTCGTTACTGGCCGATGGTCAGCGTCTTGAGCATCATGTTCTTGGCGCTGTTCAGCACCTCTACGTTCGCCTGGTAGGAACGCGAGGCCGAGATCATGTTGACCATCTCCTCCACCGGGTTGACGTTGGGCATCACCACGTAGCCCTCGGCATTGGCCATGGGGTGCGTGGGGTTGTGCACCAGGCGCGGCGGAGACGGGTCTTCCATCACGCCCTGCACCTGTACGCCGCCCACGTCGCTCTGGCCGGGCGTGGGTGCCATGCCGAAGATGACCTGCTTGGCGCGGTAGGCCTGCCCGTCGGGGCTGACCACGCTATCGGCATTGGCCAGGTTGGACGCGGTCACGTTCATGCGCTGCGACTGCGCCGCCATGGCCGAGCCCGCGACGTCGAAGATATTCATTGCTGGCATGCGTCTCTCCGGCGCTTACTGCTGGATCGCAGCCAGCATGGTCTTGATCTTGGAACTGACCACGGTCAGGTTGGACTCGAAGTGCACCGAGTTGTCGGCGAACGCCACACGCTCGGTATCCATTTCGACCGTGTTGCCGTCGACGCTCGACTGCAGCGGAATGCGGTAGGCCAGGTCGGCGTCGTCGCGGGTCGGCGCCTGCGCCGGCAAGTGACGCACGGACGTGGTCGACAGCGACACGCCTTCGGGACGGTGGCCGCGCTCGATGGTCTGCGCCAGCGTGTTCGAGAAATCGAAATCGCGGGCCTTGTAGCCCGGGGTATCCGCGTGCGCGATGTTGGAGGCAATCACCGACTGCCGCTGGGTCCGCAGGCTCAGCGCTTCCTGCTGGAAGCGAAATGCCGCGTCGAGTCTGTCAATCATGTAAGCATCTCCGTTTGGAGCAACCTTCAGGCAAACGACGAAGGGCGACCTTCTTCAGGGATCGCATCTTAGGTTCACCCCTGTCACGCCAATCGGATGAATAAGGACGGGAAATCCATGCAATTCGGAGGGCTTGCCTGGCACCGCCTCCCTACAATGGGACCCGTTTCCTTGCGTGCGGCTGCGGGATGGCTGAATCTTCCCGTGGCTGCCACATCGTCCTTGCTGGGATGAAGACATGAAGAAAGTTGATCGCGCCGCCACCCGGAAGGCGCTGGCCCTGCTGGCGGGAGGCGTCCTGTCAGCCATGGCCGGCACACCCATGGCCGCGCCGGCACAAGCCGCTCCGGTCGCCGCGCAGGCGCCTAATCCGTTTCCGGAAGACCCGGTGCGCGCATCGGTGGAGCAGTTCCTGCTGCGCCAGACGGCCGGCTTGCCGGGCAAGGCCAGCGTCCAGGTGCAGCCTCCGTCAGGCGGCCGCGCGCCGGAGTGCGTGTCGCCCGATCCGTTCCTGCCGCCGGGCGCTTCCCCCTGGGGCCGCGTCTCGGTCGGCGTGCGCTGCGGCGGCGAGCGGCCCTGGATCCGCTATATGCAGGCACGCGTGTCGGTCCTGTCCGATTACTACGTCGCCGCGCACGCGCTCGGCCCCGGCGAGCCAGTGACGCCGGCCGACCTGGAGGTGCGCCAGGGCGACCTGTCCACGCTGCCCAAGGCCGTGATCACCGACCCGGCGCAGGTCGTGGGCGCCGTCACCGCGAACCGCGTCGCGGCGGGCTCGCCAATGCGCAGCGACCTGCTGAAGAAGTCGATTGCCGTGAAGTCCGGGCAGACCGTCACCGTCGCGGTAGAAGGCGACGCGTTCCAGATCAGCAGCGAAGGCAAGGTCCTGGCCGATGCGGCCATTGGCAATACCGTGCAGATCCGCCTGCGCAACGGCCAGGTCGTCAGCGGCCTGGTGCGCAGCGGCGACACCGTCGTGCTGCAATGAACCACTGAGAGTGCATCATGGGGCACTGGAATGCAGGGCTGGCCGGCGTGCGACAATGCGTGCCAATCCCTGCCGTCGGGGCGACAATCTCCTAAAGATTTCGCCGCGGCGTCCGTAATGACAAGGGAACCCAGCAAGGAACGCCCGTGAAGATCAACCATTCTCCTACGTCCAGGCCGGCCGACGCCCCGGCTGCGGACAGCCCTGTGCGGCCGCAGCCCGCGCAGAGTGCTCCCGCCGCCCCTGCGAGCGGCGTGAGCGTGAGCCCTTTGGCCGCGCAGGTCCGTGAAATCGGTAGCCGCCTGGCCAACGAATCCGACGACGACATCGACACCGCCAAGGTCGAAGAGATCCGCCAGGCTATTGCCGAGGGCCGGATCAAGATCGACCCGGGCAAGATCGCCGATGGCCTGATTGCCACGTTGCGCGAACTGGGCCAGGGCGACGTCCACTGATAACAGCCACCATGAGCCAGCCCCTGATCCAGAGCCTGCAGAAAGAAGCCGAAGCCGTGACGGCGTTCGGCCAACTGCTCACGGAAGAACGCGAAGCCCTCAAGGACGGTGATTACCAGTCCCTGAGCGGGCTGCTCACGCGCAAGGTGGCGCTGGGTCAGGCGCTTTCGCGCCAGGTCGCCGCACGCGAGGCCCAGATGGGCGCGCTCGGCCTGCGCGCCGGCCCGCAGGGCCAGTTGCTTGGCCGCAATATCGAGCCGGCCGTGGGCGATGCCTGGCGCAAGCTCATTTTCGCCGCGCGCGGCGCACGCGACAAAAACCAGATCAATGGCGCGATCGTCTCCGCGCACCTGGATCACACGCGCGAAGCCATCAACGTGCTGCGCCAGCACAGCGGCGGCGATTCCGGACTGTACGGCAAGAACGGCAAGGCCGCCGCCGGCGGCGGCGGCGTTAGCCTGGCCAGCGGCTGAAGGCGGCGGCGTTCAGTCGTCGCAATACTGCCCGAGCACGCTGAGCCCCCGCTGAGGGTTTCTGACGAACGGATTCGAACGGTCCCATGCATAACCGGCCAGCACGGCGGAGATCATGCGGCGGATATCGGGCGTTGCATCTGGATGAAAGACGAGTTTCTGGAAACTTCCCGCATACCACGCATCGACGAACGTACGGAAGCAATCGACACCTGACTTCAGGATGCGCGCATAGTCGGCCTCCCAGTCCACCGTCTCGCCCGCGAATTCGCGCACGATGCATCCGGCCGCGAGGCTTGCCGACTTGAACGCGATCGTCACGCCTGACGAGAAGACGGGATCCAGGAATTCGCCCGCGTTGCCGAGCAACGCGTAGCCATTGCCCCACAGCGATTTCACGTTTGCCGCATAGCCCGCGATATGGCGTGCTGGGGTATCCCAGACGGCATTGGCCAGCAGGCCCGCCAGGGCCGGATCCTCGTTCACCAGTGCCTGCAGCCGCTCCGTGTCACTGCCCGCATAGCCGTCAAGGAAAGCCTTCTCGGCGACCACGCCCAGTGAACAGCGGCCGTTCGAAAACGGAATGGTCCAGTACCAGACATCCACATGCCGCGGATGAATCCCGACGCGAATCTTGTTGCGGTCGAAGGTGCCCGGCATCACGCGGTCTTCGACATGCGTGAAGATGGCGCTGCGCACCGGAAAGCCGGATGGCGTTTCGAGCTGCAGCAGCCGCGGCAGGATGCGCCCGAAGCCGGAGGCATCGAGCAGGAAGCGGCTGGTGACGCGGTAGCTGTTGCAATTGGGATCGCGCACGGTCACGACCGGCTGCGCCCCCGATACGTCCACGTCAGTCACCTGGTGCCGGAAGCGGACTTCCGCGCCCTGCTTCTCCGCTTCGCGGATCAGCACATGATCGAAATCGGCCCGCTGTACCTGGTAGGTGGTTCCCCAGCCGGACGAGAATTTGTCGCGGAAATCGAAATCGACATAACGGTCGCCACGCGCAAACGCCGCGCCGTTCTTGTACTGGAACCCGGCTTCGACCACGGCCTGCAGCATGCCGGCCGCCTCGATGTATTCCATGCTCTGCGGCAACAGGCTCTCGCCAATGGAAAAACGCGGGAAGGTCTCCTTCTCGAGCACCATCACGCCAATACCCCGGCGACGCAGCAGCCCGGCTGCCACGGAGCCCGCGGGCCCGGCGCCGATGATCAGCACGTCTGCAACTTGATCTTCCATTTGATCCTCCAACGCATTCAGCCCGCACGCAGCGCATGGCAAACTGAAGCTAGTGACGAGGCGGCCCCCTCCCCACAGGAAATCGCGACCTGCGGGATCCGACGGCATCGCTACGGAAGGGATGGGCAACAAGGGGCCGCGAACACTGTCGCGAGACAGTATGACCACATGCTACCGAATGAAGGGAAACGTGGAAACAGAACAGTGCCGGTGGTGCCAGGCGGCGATATCGATGTGGGTTTGGTCGTCACACCGGCGCTGGCACGCTGTCGGTCAACGGAACCCCACGATCACCTGATTGCTCTTGCCCTGCAGCAGAGGCGCCACCGCACCCTGCCCGGGCAGCCTGAAGGCAAACACAAAGCCCTGGGTCGCGTCGTCGCCATCGAAGGCGTCGGTCTTGCCTTCAGACTGCGGCAGCATCACGCAACGCTGGGCATTGCAGAGGTAAGCCTGCAGATCCACCGGCGGTGTCGCGACAAAGCTGTAGTGCCAGCGCACCGAGGTGATGATGCCTTCGGATTGCGGCAGGTTGCCGCTTGGCAGGATCGGAGGAGAAACGGTGCGCTGGCCGCGGCCATACAGCGCCGGTCCATTGACCGATGCGCTCCAGGCATGCCGGGTGCCGGCCTCGGGCGCGGCCCACGCTGCGGTGGCGATCGCCGCCAGCACGGCCGCCATGGCATGCTGGACACCCCGTCCGATGCCAGACCGGCCGCGCATCAGAGCATGCCGCGCAATTGATTGCGCAGGCGCGTGATCGCCTGCCCGCGGATCTGGCAGACGCGCGATTCGGTCACCTCGAGCACCGCGCCGATCTCGCGCAGGTTGAGTTCCTGGTCATAGCACAGCGACAGCACGAGCTTCTCGCGCTCGGGCAGCCGGTCGATGGCGCGGATCAGCGCTTCGCGCATGCCGTTCTCCATCAGCTGCGTGAGCGGATTGCCGTCTTCGCTGACGCCAAGATGGCGGTCGAGAAAGTCTTCTTCGCCCGAGCGCTCGAAGTCTTCGTAGTGAAGGAGCTGGCAGCCATAGACCTCGTTGAGCAAGACCTGGTAGTCGTCCAGCGGCATTTCCAGTTCCTGCGCGACTTCCGAGTCGAGCGGTGCGCGGCCGAGCTTCTGTTCCAGGCCGCGCTGCGTGCGCTCGATGCGCCGCGTGAACTGGCGCAGGCTGCGCGACTGCCAGTCGTTGGCCCGCACCTCGTCAAGCATGGCGCCGCGGATACGCTGGCTGGCGTAGGTCTCGAATCGCGCGCCATGCGTATCCTCATAGCGCTTGGCCGCGTCGAGCAGGCCGATCATGCCGGCCTGGATCAGGTCATCGATCTGCACGCTGGCCGGCAGCTTGGCCGCCAGTTGCAGCGCGATGCGGCGCACCAGCTGCGCGTGGGTCTTGACCACGTCGGCCTGTTCGAGCTTTCCCTGGATCGTGTACATGGTGGAATTCTCGTGAATGCTTGCTTGCAAAGCCTGCCCGCATGGCGGGCCGGCGGGGTCAGGGGCGGGGTCGTCTTCCGTTGCGAACGGTCATGCGTTCAGGCCGCCACGGCGGATGGCGCGGCCGTGACCCGCTCTGCGCGCAACGGCCATGCGCCAATGCCACTGGCCGCCCGGCGCAATGCAATCGTGGCTGGCGCAGCCGGGTAGGCTTCCACCACGCAGCGCCCGAGCTGCACGCTGCGCGTCACCAGCGGATCGGCAGGCAGCCAGCCAGCGCTACTGATCTCGACGCCAAGGTACTGCCGCGCGGTGCGCGCGAGGTTTCCGGCAATGGCTTGCACCGCGGCGTCGGTGGCCGCCATGTTGACCACCAGGTGGAAATGCCGGCAGGCGTGCAGATGGTGCAGGCGCTTGATGCAGGCATAGGCCGCGGTGATCGAGGCCAGCTCCGGACGCATCACCACCAGCACGTTGTGCGCGGCGCCCGCCAGCGCGGAGAGCGCACCATCCGCGTCCGTCATGGCATCGATCAGCACGCTGCGAAAGCCGGACAGCGAATCCGGCCATTGCGCGACGTTCGACTGTGGCGTACCAGCCGGCAATACCGCGGCAGCGCCAGCCGGACGCGCACCGAGCGCAGCCTCCAGCGTCAGGCGGCCTGCCCGGACGTCGGCAAACGAGCCGGCGGGCTCCGCGCCGGTCAGTCTTACGGCATGGCCGGCCCGGTCCTCATCGACGAGCAGCACGCGTTCGCCTTGCATCGACAAGGCATGCACCAGGCCACAGGCAATGGTGGTCGCCCCCGCCCCCTGTCCGCTGGCCACCACGGCGATGCGGCGCGTGACGCGCGGCGCCAGCATGCGTCGCAGGCTCTCGGCCTGGTCCATCGCCAGCGTGCTCACGACGTGACTCCGGGAGCCATGAGTTCGGGCAGTCCGGACAACGAACCGGCCGGCGCCGCCACAGCGGGCCGCGCGGCACCGATGGCAGCAACGGTGTTGTCGCTTTCGAGGAGATCAACGGTGTCGGGCGTGCCATCCGACTGGCGGCCCGGATAGCTTTCCAGCACGTCCAGCAAGGCCAGCAGGCGGCCCATGCCTTCATTCAGCACCGGACCGGCCACCGCGGCGCTGCCCGGCTGGCGCGGCCCGCTGCGGCCCGCCAGGCGGGCCAGGAAGGCCGGCGCCGTAGCCGTCGGCGAATGTTCCAGGCGCAGCGCGGTCACGCCCAGCTGGAGCGCCGCCAGGCCGCCGCCGGCGGCGCTGGCGCCTTCGCCGTCTTGCGCGAAATGGTCCAGCGCATGGCGCAGCGTGCGGAACTGGACTTCGGCGTTGTCCGCCCACAGCGACCAGCGCGCGGCATGCGCGGCGTGGCCCGACAGTTGCGGATCGCACAGCAGATAGCGTGTATCGAGCAGCTCGCCCGAGACGTAGTCGACCGTCCTGGCGATCACGAGCTGGGCGTCGATGCCGCCTTCCGGCGCGCCGCGGCCGCGAACGGGGCCCTCGGGCACGCGTACCTCGGTCGTTGCCAGCCACTGTACGGCTTCTCGGCCGCGCACATTGACTTCGCCCACGGCGTGGAACGTCAGCGTTTCGGCCAGAGCGTCCAGCTTCCACGCGGTGCCACCGCAGATCACGCGCGCTGTCTTGCGCGTGGCGGCCACCCAGCGTTCGCCGGCCTGCTGCCAGCGCGTCAGCGTGGCAGCCGCCGGCAGCGCATCGACGAGATGGACGACAGGCCGGGCCGCACCGATCGTGGCGCGCAGCGTAGCGGCTTCGGCGTCAGCCTCGCCCATGGCCTGGCCAGCTCGGCCAGCCGGGGTGACCGTGGCGGCCAGCGGCATGCCGATGCGATCGCCAAGCCAAAGCGTATGCAGCATCGACTGCGGCGCGCGGCGGCCAGGTACGGGCACCTGCAGCGTGGCCGCCAGCGACAGCACGAACTGGTCGCATTCGCGGTTCACGTCGCGGCAGACGGCCTCGCGCACCTGCTGCGCCATCGGCCGCAGCGTGGGCGCGTCGGCAGCGCGCTGCTGCCAGAGCTGGCGTGCCAGTTCAAAGCCATGCTGCGCGGCATTGAGTTCGCTCACGCACTGGCCCAGCGCGTCCGCGCTGTCGGTCAGCGAACGCAGCACGTCATCGGCACCGCCCTGGCGGGCCGGTGTGTCATCCAGGCTGCCGGCCTGCCTGCGCGCGGCGTCGGCATCGGCAAACACCGAACCGCGGCGCGGCGTGAGGAAGGCGCGCTCGACCATCGTGGCGCCATTGGCGAGTTCGAGGTGTTCCGGCACGCGTTGCCCGGTCGACACGTAGAACACGGGCAGGCGGTGACGGATCACCACGTCCAGCACGGAACCGAGGTGCGTGGCTTCATCCACCTTGCTGATGATGCAGCCGTCGACGCCGCCGCCTTCCGGCACGGCGTCGTGGCGGTAGGCATGCACCACCTCGTTGAGGGTGTCGCCATGGCTGGCGCCGTTGAGCAGCAGCACGCGCTGTACCGGCGCCTGCACGCCCGCGAGCATGGCGATCTGCTCGGACAGGTTGCGGTCGCGCTGGCTCATGCCAACGGTATCGATGATCACCAGGTGCTTGTCTTTCATCGCCGCCAGCGCGAAGCGCAGGTCGGCGGCGTCCTTCACCGCATGCACGGGCACGCCCAGGATGTCGCCGTAGATGCGCAGCTGCTCGTGCGCGCCGATACGGAAACTGTCGGTGGTCAGCAGCGCCAGGCGCTCGGGGCCGTGGCGCAGCACGTAGCGCGCCGCGAGCTTGGCGGTGGTGGTGGTCTTGCCCACGCCGGTAGGCCCGATCAGCGCCAGCACGCCGCCCTGGTCGAACAAGGCCTCTTCGTTGCCGAGCACCGGCACCTTGCTGGCCAGCTCGGCGCGAATCCACGTCATGGCCGCCGGACGGTCGCAGCCTACCGGCAGCCGTGCCAGCAGCGTGCGCGCGAGCTGTGCCGAGAAGCCGGCCCCGACCATCCAGCCAAACAGCGACTCGCGCAGCGGATCCCCCGCGGCCACCGCGCCGGTGGCCGCGGCCGGAGCCGGCCCCGCCAGCTGGCGTTCGAGCAGCGCGCGCATGGACTGCAGCTCGCCGCGCAGGTCGCCGATGGCAGCCGGCTCGGGCGCTGCCACGACGGGCTCTGGCGCAACGTAGACTTGCGCGCCCGCCGATGTGGCGCTGAGATCGGCATCGCGCATAGCGACGATCTCCACGCCGCCGTCGATGGTGCGGTTGGACAGCACCACGGCATCGGGGCCCATGGCTTCGCGCACCTTGCGCATGGCTTCACGGCCGTTGGCCGCGACGAATTTCGCTACGCTCATCTTGCGTTCCTCACGCACCGATCATTGCGGTAATACGGATATTGCGGTTGTCCGGCACTTCGGCATGGGACAACACCCTCAGCTGCGGCATGGTGCGCCGCAGGAAGCGCGCCATCAGCGGGCGCAACTGAGACGGCACCAACAGCACCGGGTCCAGGCCCATCTGCTCTTGCCGGACGACGGCACCCTGGGTCTGCTGCAGCAGCGCATCGGCGAGTCCCGGCTCGATGCCACCGCCATTGGTAAGCGCCTGCGACAGCACGCGTTCCAGGCCGGCATCGAGGCCAATCACCTGCAGGTCCGCGCCATTGGGGAACAGCTGCTGCGTGATGGCCCGGCCCAGCGACTGGCGCACCAGCGAAGTGAGTTCGTTCGGGTCGCTGATCTTCGGGGCGTGCTCGGCTATGACGTCAAGAATGGTCCGCATGTCGCGGATGGGCACGCCTTCGTCGAGCAGGTTCTGCAGGATCTTCTGCAGCGCCGTGAGCGAGATCGCCTTGGGCACCAGGTCCTCGGTGAGCTTCGGCGCTTCCTTGGCGATGCGATCGAGCAGCAACTGAACTTCCTGGCGGCCCAGCAGCTCGGCGGCATGCATGTGGATCAGGTGGTTCAGGTGCGTGGCAACCACGGTGCTGGCGTCCACCACGGTGTAGCCGTAGGCCTGCGCCTGCTCCTTCATGCCGGCGTCGATCCAGACAGCCGGCAGGCCAAAGGCGGGATCTTTGGTCGCCGCGCCTGGCAGCACGCCGCTGACCTGCCCCGGGTTGATCGCCATCCACTGCCCCGGCATGGCTTCGCCACGTCCGATCTCGACGCCTTTGAGCGTGATGCGGTAGGCGTTGGGCTTCAGTTCCAGGTTGTCCCGGATATGCACGACCGGCACCAGGAAGCCGATCTCCTGCGCCACCTTCTTGCGGATGCTCTTGATGCGGCCAAGCAGTTCGCCATCCTGTGCGCGGTCAACCAGCGTGATCAGGCGATAGCCGACTTCCATGCCAAGCGGGTCCACCAGCGTGACGTCGTCCCAGCTCGCTTCGGTCGATTCCTGTGTCGCGGCGGGCGCGCGCTCTTCGCGCTGCCTGGCCTGTTCCGTGGAGACCGCCCGGCGCGCCAGATGGCGACCCAGCCAGGCCATGCCGCCGGCCAGCAGCAGGAAGGCGATATGCGGCATGCCGGGGATAATGCCCATCATGCCGATGATGCCGGCCGTCAGGTACAGCACGCGCGGGTTCGTAAAGAGCTGGCCGGTGAGCTGCTCGCCGACGTCCTGTTCGTTCGACACGCGCGACACGATCACGCCGGCGGCCGTCGAGATCACCAATGCCGGGATCTGCGCGACCAGGCCGTCGCCAATCGTCAGCAGCGTGTAGTTGTGCACGGCGGTGCCGAAGTCCAGGTCATGCTGGACCATGCCCACGACCATGCCGGCGGCGACGTTGATGAACATGATCAGCAGGCCGGCCACGGCATCGCCGCGCACGAATTTACTGGCGCCGTCCATGGCGCCGTAGAAGTCGGACTCCTGCGCGACTTCGGCGCGGCGCTTCTTGGCCTGCTCTTCGTTGATCAGGCCGGCGTTCAGGTCGGCGTCGATCGACATCTGCTTGCCGGGCATGGAATCCAGCATGAAGCGCGCGCCCACCTCGGCAATCCGCCCCGCGCCCTTGGTGATGACCATGAAGTTGATCACCACCAGGATAGCGAACACCACGATGCCGACCGCGAAGTTGCCACCGACCAGGAAGTGGCCGAACGCCTCGATGACCTTGCCGGCGGCGTCCGGACCGGTATGGCCCTCCAGCAGCACGACGCGCGTCGACGCCACGTTGAGCGACAGGCGCAGCAGCGTCGTGAACAGCAGCACCGCCGGAAACGCCGCGAAATCGAGCGGCTTCTGCGTGTACATGCTGACCATCAGCACCATGATCGCCAGCGCGATATTGAACGTGAACAACAGGTCCAGCACGAACGCGGGCAGCGGCAGGATCATCATCCCGAGGATCATGACGATCAGCAGCGGCCCGGTCATCGCCTTCAGCTGGCCGGCATTGCGCAGGCCAGGCAGGTTCAGCAGGGAGTTCAAAGCGTTCATGCGCGGCTTTCCGGAACGGCAAGTTCATCCGGCACCATCAGGTCGACAGGCGCGGACGGCTCCGGACCCTGCGAGTAGTGCCAGTGTTTCAGTTGATAGACCCAGGCCAGGACTTCGGCGACGGCGGCATAGAGGCCGGCCGGGATTTCCCGGTTCAGTTCCACGTGGCGGTGCAGCGCGCGCGCCAGCGGCGGCGCGGACATCAGCGGAATGCGGTGCTCGGCCGCCAGGGCGCGGATGCGCGCGGCGACCTCGTCGGTACCCTTGGCCACCACGCGCGGCGCGCCCATGCGGCCTTCCTCGTAGCGCAGCGCCACGGCAAAGTGCGTGGGGTTGGTCACCACCACGTCGGCCTTGGGCACTTCCGCCATCATCCGGCGCCGCGCCATGGCACGCTGCTGCTGGCGGATGCGGCCCTTGATATGCGGGTCGCCTTCGCTTTCCTTGAATTCCTGCTTTACCTCTTCCTTGGTCATGCGCAGCTTCTTGAAGTGCTCGTAGAACTGCCACGGCACGTCGATGGCGGCCACGACCAGCAGCGACAGCACCACCGCCAGGCAGCAGTGCAGGACCATGTCCAGCATGTGCAGCAAGGCCTCCTGGACCGGCGCGTTCATCAGCGCGATGGCGTCGGGCAGACGGTGCCAGACGACCCAGGCGCCGACACTGCCCACCAGCAAGGACTTCGCGATGGCCTTGAACAGTTCCGCCAGCGAATGCGCGGAGAACATCCGGCCCAGTCCCGAGAGCGGCGACATGCGGCCAAAGTTCGGCGCCAGGACCTTGGCGGAAAAGGTCCAGCCTCCGGTCAGCAACGGCGCGGCCAGGGCCGCCACGCCGAACAGCAGCAGCAAGGGCAGGAAGGCAAGCAGGCTTTCCCAGACCACGCTGGCGAAGGCCGTCAGCATGCGCGAGGGATCGAACGCCGTGGCAGGCTCGAAACGCAGCGACTGCCGCATGACGGTATCCAGCGCGCGGCCCAACACGCCACCGAACGTCCACAGGCCGGCCACGCCGGTGGTCAGCATGATCAACGTGGCGAGCTCGCGCGAGCGAACGACCTGCCCCTCCTCGCGCGCCTTTTCCAGGCGCCGCGGTGAGGCGGGTTCGGTCTTCTCGAGATCGCTTTCTTCGGACATCCACGCTCCGTGACAGGACGGTCAGGGCGGCACGCAATGGCCGCCATGGGTCAGCGAGGATTATCGAAGCGTGCCCGAGCGGGCATTCAGAGGAAAAGGCGGGAGATTTCGGTGCTGTTTGGGAAATGAGCACCGGCAGGGAGTTAACGGCAACCGGGCAGGCCGACTTTAGCCGGGAAGAAGAACCTCACCGGTCGCGATGCGGGGAAGCGTCAGGTAACGACGGACCTTACCCGACCAGTTGGTTGCCCCCTCTCCCGCAAGCGGAAGAGGGGGCAACGGCGCGTCCATTTCTACGCCTAGAACCCCAGGCTGGCCAGCAGGTCGTCCACCTGGGACTGGTCGGACACCACATCCGCCTTGCCCTCGGGATTGACTTGCGGACCGTTGAGCAGCGTGGCGGCCTGGACCTCCGTGCGGCGCTCCGTCGGCACGTTCTCGATCAGCACCTGGAGCAACTCGTGCTCGAGCGTGCGGATCATGTCCATCATCTTCTTGATGACCTGGCCGGTCAGGTCCTGGAAGTCCTGCGCCATCATGATGTCCAGCAGATGGCTGCCGGTGGCACGGGCCTGCTTCGGCACCTCCGTCAGGAACGCGCGCGTGTCGAGCACCAGCGCGCGGGCATCGCCCAGCTCGACCGGCGTTTCGAACCAGGCGTCCCAGCGCTTGTCCAGGCCTTCGGCCTGCTGCTCGATGGCGGACTGGATCGGCTGAGCCAGCTCCACGGCATTGAGCGTGCGCTCGGCCGCCTGCTCGGTCATGACCGCAATGTAGTTCAGGCGGTCGCGTGCATCGGGAATGGCCTGGGCGGCGCGCTCGATTTCCTTGTCAAGGCCGAGCTCGCGCATGTTGTCGCGCAGCATCCGCGTCAGGTTGCCGATGCGCAGGATCAGTTGTTCGGCGGAATCGTTCGGAATAGTCGGGGTCATGGGACGCTCCGTCGGCTTCAGCCGCCCAGCTTCTCGAAGATCTTGGTGATCTTCTCGTCCAGCGTCGCGGCGG
Organism: Cupriavidus sp. 22TCCZM04-2; assembly: GCF_057798895.1. Classification (NCBI taxonomy): domain Bacteria; kingdom Pseudomonadati; phylum Pseudomonadota; class Betaproteobacteria; order Burkholderiales; family Burkholderiaceae; genus Cupriavidus; species Cupriavidus sp. 22TCCZM04-2. The sequence goes on along the minus strand of NZ_JBYOJS010000033.1, from coordinate 10,779 downwards.
TGAACGGCTTGACCACGTAGCCGTTGGCGCCGGCCTGGGCTGCGGCAATGATGTTCTCCTTCTTGGCTTCGGCCGTCACCATCAGCACGGGCGTCTTGCCGATGGCGGCGTCGGCGCGGATCGCCTGCAGCATGCTCAGGCCGTCCATATTGGGCATGTTCCAGTCAGAGATCACAAACTGGAAGCTGCCGTCCCTGGCCTTCTCCAGCCCGGCGGCGCCGTCTTCGGCTTCCTCGACGTTATTGAAGCCCAGCTCCTTGAGCAGGTTGCGAATGATCCGACGCATGGTCGGGAAGTCGTCGACCACGAGGATCCTGATGCTCTTGTCCACTTTTAAGGCTCCGGTAGATGCAGTTGTGGAATGTCGTTCGCTTGTCGGGTCCGGACCAGTCGGAAACAGTCCGGCTCCGTTATCTCAGACCCGTTGCGCGCGGGTCCCGTAAGTGGCCAGCCGCGCCATCACGCGCTGGGTCATCGCGTGCAAAGGCACGACTTCATGCACGCCGCCGGCGGCGATCGCCTCCTTCGGCATGCCAAACACGATGCAGGTGCTCTCGTCCTGCGACAGGTTGTAGGCACCCGCTTCACGCATCCGCAGCATGCCCTTGGCGCCATCCTTGCCCATGCCAGTCAGGATCACCCCGATCACGTTCTTGCCGCCGTGTTCGGCGGCCGAGTCGAACAGCACATCGACGGACGGACGATGGCGGTTGACCGGCGCTTCCTGCGACAGGTGGGCCACGTAGTTGGCCCCGCTGCGTGCCAGGCGCAGGTGCGAATCGCCGGGCGCGATGTAGGCGTAGCCAGGCAGCACGCGTTCGCCGTGCTCGGCTTCCTTGACCGTGATGCGGCACAGGCCGTCAAGGCGCTGCGCGAACGAACGCGTAAAGCCGGCCGGCATATGCTGCACGATCAGCACGGCAGGGCTGTCCGGGGGCAGTGGCATCAGGAAGTCCTTGATCGCCTCCGTGCCGCCGGTCGACGCACCCAGGATGATCAGCTTCTCGGTCGACAGCAGCGGGCTGCGCAGGATCGGCGCGGCGGCGGCCGTGCCGGTCTCCGGCACATGGGCCTGGCGCACGCGTGCGCGCGACGCGGCGCGGATCTTGTCCGCGATGGTGTCGGTGTAATCCATCAGGCCGTCGCGGATGCCCAGCTTCGGCTTGGTGACGAAGTCCACCGCGCCCAGCTCCAGTGCGCGCATGGTGATCTCGGAACCGCGCTCGGTCAGCGACGACACCATCAGCACCGGCATCGGGCGCAGCCGCATCAGCCGCTCCAGGAAGTCCAGGCCGTCCATGCGCGGCATTTCGACGTCGAGCGTGAGCACGTCGGGATTCAGGCGCTTGATCATGTCACGCGCCACGAGCGGGTCCGGCGCAGTCCCTACCACTTCCATGTCGGGCTGGCTGTTGATGATCTCCGTCATCAGGCTGCGGATCAGCGCGGAGTCATCCACGCACAGCACCTTGATCTTGGCAGCAGTCATAGTCGTTCTGCGTTGGTTTGTTCAGGAAGGCACGCGCGTCGCCGGCGCGCGCCCAAAGAGCTCTCCGCCGCGCGCCGGCGCCGTGCCGGACGTCGCGATGGCACGCGCCAGCGCGCGCTCGTCGCGTTCGACCGAGACCTGGTCGTCCTGGCGCGTCAGGCGGCGCACCAGTGCCAGGCCGGTGACCGGGAAATAGCTCACGCGCCTTGCATGCGGGCCGCGCAGGTCCTGCGCGGCCACGCGGATTTCTTCGGTCTTCAGGTAGCGCAACACGAAATCCGCGTTGCGGTCGCCAATGTTCAGCGTGGTCATGTTGGCAAGCACCGCGCCGCCGCCGAAGACCTTGGCCTCCAGGCGTTCGCGCCGCGCGCCCATCTTGAGCAGCTCGTTGATCAGCACTTCCAGCGCGTAGCAGCCATAGCGCATCGACGCCGACAGCATGCGGTCCGCGGTACCGCCCTCGTCATCGGGCAGCATGAAATGGTTCATGCCGCCCACGCCGGCCTTTTCGTCGCGAATGCACGCGGCCACGCAGGAGCCGAGCACGGTGGTCAGGACCACATCCTCGCCGGTCACGTAGTACTCGTTCGGCAGCAGCTTGATCGCCTGGCGATCGAACTCGCGATCGAAGTACTTGCGCGTGGCAATGGCTTCGGGAAGGTGCGGCGTACGCATCAGGGCCTTCCTGCGCGGGCGGCGTCCGTCGCCAGTTCGTACACGGTCTGGCCGCGCAGCTGGAACGCGCGCGTGACGTAGGAGAAGTTCTCCGAATGGCCGGCGAACAGCAGGCCGCCCGGCTTGAGCAACGGCGCGAAACGCTCCAGGATGCGGCCCTGCGTCGGCTTGTCGAAGTAGATCATCACGTTGCGGCAGAAGATCACATCGAAGCGTTCGCGGATGCCCCAGTCGGGCGCAAGCAGGTTGAGCGGCTCGAACGTGATGGCGGAGGCCACGTCCGGCTTGACCTTGACCGAGCCCGCGCGCTGGCCGGTGCCTTTCAGGAAGAAGCGCTTGAGCCGCTCTGGCGAGAGGCGCGCGACCTGCTCTTCCGAATACACGCCGGCGCGCGCCTTGGCCAGTACCTGCGTATCGATATCGGTGGCCAGCACCGTCGCCGCGCGATCGCCGAGCGCCTCGGCCAGCGTCATCGCGATCGAGTACGGCTCTTCCCCCGTCGACGCCGCGCAGCACCAGACGCTGTACGGCCTGCCGGTCTTCTTGGCATGCTCGGCCAGCAAGGGGAAGTGATGCGCCTCACGGAAGAACGATGTCAGGTTGGTGGTGAGCGAGTTGGTGAAGTACTCCCACTCCGGCGATGCGTCGTCGGCATCCAGGATGGCCAGGTAGCTGGCGAAGTCTGCGAGCTGCAGCGCCCGCAGGCGCCGCGCGAGGCGCGAGTACACCATTTCGCGCTTGTGGCTGCCCAGCGAAATGCCCGCGCGCCGATGAATCAGTGCGCGGATCTTCTCGAAGTCGCGCTCTGTCAGCAGGAAATCGCGCGACTCGTCGCGCCGCAGGGCGGCAGCCGCCGCGTTGGCGGCGATCGCGCCCGGGGCAAGGCTGGCGGCGGTACGGTTGGGCATCATGGGTTCGCGTGGCAATGCTTGGTAACGCTGGGGGCTGCGGATTGTTGCGCCAAAGGCGCCGCTTACGCAGACTCGGCTTCGATCAGTTCCATATCCGGGCAGGTGATCAGGCGCTCGATGTCGATCAGCACCAGCATGCGGCCCTCGACCGTGGCCAGGCCCGTCAGGTGCTCGGTGGACACCGACACGCCGAACTCCGGCGCCGGCTTGATGGCGTCGCCGGTCAGTGTCAGCACGTCGGACACGCCATCGACGACGATGCCTACCACGCGGCCCGCCACGTTCAGGATGATCACCACGGTCTGGTGGTCATAGCGCACGTTGCCCAGGCGGAACTTCATCCGCAGGTCGACGATGGGCACGATCACGCCGCGCAGGTTGGTCACGCCCTTCATGAAGTCCGGCGCGCTGGAAATGCGCGTCACGGTTTCATAGCTGCGGATCTCCTGCACCTTGAGGATGTCGATGCCGTACTCTTCCGTCCCCAGCGTGAACACCAGGAACTCCTGGCCCGAAGCCTCGCTTCCGGGGGTATCGATCTGTCCGATGCCGGCCATGATGTCTAGTTCTCCTTTGGTTGGGCGATTACTGCGCCAGCGCGGGTTCCTGCCGGCGCACGCCGGTGCGCTGCAGCGCGCCGACATCGACGATCAGCGCCACGCTGCCGTCGCCAAGGATGGTGGCGGCGGAAATGCACGGCACCTTGCGGTAGTTCGTTTCCAGGTTCTTCAGCACGACCTGGTGCTGGCCGATGAGCTGGTCCACGAGCAGGGCGAAGCGCTTGCCTTCGGCCTGCAGGATCACGGCGATCCCCTGCGTCGGCTCTTGCAGCGCGTCGGCCACGTTGAAGACGCGGTGCATCTCCAGCAGCGGCAGGTACTCGCCACGCACATGCATGACGCGGTCCGAATTGGCCGCGGTATGGATGTCCTCGGACTTCGGCTGCAGCGATTCCATCACGCAGTTCAGCGGCAGGATGAAGGTCTCCTCGCCGACCCTGACCGACATGCCGTCAAGGATCGCCAGCGTCAGCGGCAGCACGATGCGGATGGTGGTACCCAGGCCCGGACGGCAGCTGATCTCCACGTGGCCGCCCATCTCCTGGATGTTGCGCTTGACCACGTCCATGCCCACGCCGCGGCCCGACACGTCGGTCACCACTTCGGCCGTCGAGAATCCCGGCGCGAAGATCAGTTGCCAGACTTCCTCGTCGCTGATGTTCTCGGACACGGGCAGGCCGTTCTGGATCGCCTTGGCCAGGATGCGTTCGCGGTTCAGGCCACCGCCGTCGTCGCTGACCTCGATCACGATGTTGCCGCCATGATGCTGCGCGGACAGGATCAGCTGGCCGGTGGGGTCCTTGCCCGCGGCCACGCGCTTGTCGGGCGTCTCGATGCCATGGTCCAGGCTGTTGCGCACCAGGTGGGTCAGCGGGTCGATGATGCGTTCGATCAGGCTTTTATCCAGCTCGGTGGCCTTGCCGAACGTCACCAGGTCGATCTGCTTGCCGAGCTTGCCAGCCAGGTCGCGCACCAGGCGCGGGAAACGCGAGAACACATAGTCCATCGGCATCATGCGGATGGACATCACGGACTCCTGCAGGTCGCGCGCATTGCGCTCGAGTTGCCCCATGCCGGAGAACAGGCGGTCGAACAGCACCGGGTCGAGCGAGGACGCCGTCTGCGCCAGCATCGACTGGGTAATAACCAGTTCGCCCACCAGGTTGATGATCTGGTCGACCTTTTCGGTCGGCACGCGGATCGAGCCCGATTCCTGGCTGTGCGCGGCAGCTGCCGCCGGCTTGGTCTTTTCCTTGGCCGCCGGTGCAGCCGGCGCGGCGGCTACCGGCGCCGGTGCCGAAACGGGTGCGGGTGCCGGTGCGGCGGCAGGCGCTGCGACGGGCCCCGCGGCCGGGGCGGACGCGCCGGCTGCCTCGACCACGATCTGGTCGGTATCGATCACGAAGCAACAGACCGCGATGATGTCGTCGGCGTCGCACTGGCTGTTCAGCCAGATCACCAGTTCGCCGTTTTCTTCCTGCTGGCCGGTGATCTCGCCAAGATTGGCAAGCTCTTCACGCAGCAGCGCCTGGTCGGAGGCCGACACCTTGATCAGCCGGACCTTCAGCCCACCGCCCACGGCGGCGGCTGCAGCGGGCGCCGGCACGGCTGCCGGCGCAGGCGCAGGTGCGGCCGCGCCGGTAGCCTCCTGGGCCAGCTGCTGCAGCACGGCGCAAATGCGCGCCAGCGTTTGCGGATCGGGTTCGGTGCCGTTTCGGTAGGCGTTGAGCTGATCTTGCAACACGTCCTTGGTTTCCAGAAAGGTGTCGATGATGGTCCTGGACAACGCCAGTTCCTGGCGGCGCGTACGGTCCAGCAGGTTCTCGAAGATATGCGTGGTTTCGGTCAGTGCCGCGAACCCGAAGGTCGCCGCACCGCCCTTGATGGAGTGCGCGGCACGGAAGATCGCGTTGAGGTCTTCCGGGTCGGGCGACTCGATGTCCAGGCCAAGCAGCAGCTGCTCCATTTCAACGAGCAGCTCTTCCGCTTCTTCAAAGAAGGTCTGGTAAAACTGTGTGATATCGATATCGACAGACATTGGCGTCCTGACTCACTAAGTTACTGCGCTAAGCGCTGCCGCCATGCACGGCGGCAACGCATCATTCCGTCTTTGCCTTGGGCACCGCCGGGGCGGACGCGGCCAGCCCTTCCTGCATCGCGCCGGCCGCCTTGCCGGCCTGGGCCTGCACCGTGACCTCCGCCGCGCTGGCGTTCTCCGCCTCGAACCTGGCCTGGGCCTTGTGGTTCAGCACCACGATGCTGATGCGCCGGTTCACCGGGGCGAGCAGGTCCCCCTTGTCCAGCGGCATGGTGGCCGCCAGCCCCAGCACGCGCAGCACCTTGCCTTCCTGCATGCCACCGGCGATAAGCTCGCGCCGCGAGGCATTGGCGCGGTCGCTGGACAGTTCCCAGTTGCTGTACGTGCGCTCGCCGTTGGAATAATTGGCGGCGTCCGTGTGGCCGGACAGGCTGACCTTGTTGGGCAGTTCGTTGAGGACCGGGCCGATCTCGCGCAGGATCGCGCGCATATACGGCTCCACCTCCGCGCGGCCGGTCCGGAACATCGGGCGGTTCTGCGTATCGAGGATCTGGATGCGCAGCCCTTCGCTGGTGATGTCGAGCAGCAGCTGCGGGCGGAATTGCTTGAGCATCGGATTGTTCTCGATGATCTCTTCGAGCCGGCTCTTGAGCGCTCGCAGGCGCTGCGCTTCCTGGTACTCGTTGCGGCGCTGTTCCGCGGACGGGTCGTTGTCATGCGCACGCGCGACTTCGCCGTCCTTGCGCATCACGTCCAGGCCCCCGCCGGGAATCACGCTGGGCGACTGACTGCTTTTTTCGCCGCCGACAATGGCGACTTTCAGCGGCATGCGGAAATACTCGGCAACGCCTTCGAGGGTTTTCTTGTTGGCGCTGGACAGCAGCCACAGCACCAGGAAGAGCGCCATCATCGCCGTCATGAAGTCGGCGTAGGCAATCTTCCAGCTGTGGTTACCATGTGGCCTGGCGTGCGACTTCGCCCTGCGGACGATGATCGGACGCATATCGTTTGCGCTGCTCATGACGGTGTCTCGGCAGGATCAGCTCAGGCTCTTGACTTCGCGGACGTGGTCGTCCAGCTCGAGGAACGACGGGCGCACCGTGGAATACAGCACCTTGCGGCCGAATTCCACGGCCACCAGCGGTGCGTAGCCATTGAGCGAAGCCAGCAGGACCACCTTGATGCACTCGTAGACCTTGACGTTCTCCGACACCTGCAACTCGATGCGCGACGCCAGCGGCGAAACAAAGCCGTAGGCCAGCAAGATGCCGAGGAACGTACCGACCATGGCGTGGGCGATCAGCGCGCCGAGCTCGGCCGGCGGCAGGTCGGCCGAAGCCAGCGCGTGCACCACGCCCATCACCGCGGCCACGATGCCGAAGGCGGGCAGCGCGTCGCCGACGCGCGACAGCGCATGGGCGGGAATCTCGGCCTCGTGGCGGAAGGTTTCGATTTCGTGGTCCATCAGGGCCTCGATCTCGAACGCATTCATGTTGCCGTTGACCATCATGCGCAGGTAGTCCGTCAGGAACTCCATCACGACGGGGTCGGACAGGATGCGTGGATACTGGCTGAACACGCTGCTCGCAGCCGGGTCGGCAATTTCCTTCTCGAGGAACAGGATGCCTTCGCGGCGGGCCTTGGACAGCAGCACGTACAGCAGCGACATGACGTCCAGGTACAGTTCCTTCTTGTACTTGGAGCTCTTGAACAGGCCCGGCAACGCCTTGAGCGTCGCCTTGAGGGCCTTGGTGGTATTGGTGGCGACGAAGGCACCGGCGGCGGCGCCACCGATGATCACAAGCTCCGCCGGTTGATATAGCGCGCCCATGTGGCCGCCGGTCATGGCATAACCGCCAAGCACCGCCGCTACCACGACGATATAGCCAAGAACTACTAGCACGATCGGATCCCCGTCAAAAAAGCGCGTCTGTCACGCACGATTGCCCGTTGCACAGGGCGGACTGGGACATCCGGTCCGCCAGTGCTGCGCAGCTTGCCAGCCTGGCGGACCTCAACCAGGATCAGGCTTCGGTCTGCAAGGCGGCGGCGTTCTTCGAGGGCTGCTTCTTCACCTTCCCGGCACGCGATGGCGGACGGCACAGGCTGCACACGAAGTTCGCGTGCGGCTCATAGGCGTGCGTGACGAACTTTCCGCCGCAACACGTGCAACCGGAAAGCTGCAGCATATTGCTCTCGAAGAACCGTACTAACGTCCAGGCACGGGTGAAACTTAAGACAATTTCGCCGCCGAGCAGCGAAACATGCTCGAGATACAGGCGGTATGCAGCCACCACCGCACGGATACCCACGGTCTCGCCTTCCTGCACCATGAACTGGTACGCGGAGAAGAACACCGACGAATGGATATTCGGCAGCCAGGTGGTGAACCAGTCCGTCGAGAACGGGAGCATGCCCTTGGGCGGTGAAACGCCGCGCAGCTCCTTGTAGAGGCGGATCAGCCGGTCGCGCGAGAGCGTGGTTTCGGCCTCGAGCACCTGCAGGCGCGCACCCAGGCCGATCAGCTCGATGGCGAGCTGGGTCTGGTTGGCATCCTGGAGTACGCTCTTGCGGCTGGGAACCGACGCGGAGGCAATGCTGCGCGCGGAAGGCGCCTGCAGGAGCGCGGTCAATTGAGCGACTCCACAGGCTGACGGGCAAGAAGGATTGCAGCGTGCATCTGCTGCATATCGTGGCTCTTGGCCGTATGGGTGAGGGTGGACAGAAGCGCGTGGTCGTCAAAGCGGAACCTGCACAGCACCATGTTCGATGCTGCCAGTTTCACGAGTTGCGCCGACGTCAGCTTGGCAAGGATGTCCGCAATTTCCTTGCTGACACCAAGCCTGAACATGGCTTCCACCTGGTTTTCTCGCACCAAGCGTTGTGCGAGCAGCAGATAGGCGAGGTTAACCTCCCTGATCTCCTGGAGAACTTCACTGCTTTCCAATTTTTCCCCGCTACCAAAAACCCGCCCTGCGCTTGTCCGGCGCTTACCGGCGGCCCGGTAGAGGGCTGTCGGCGACCAGATCGTTTACATGCGTATCAGACGGGTACTACGTACGACAATAGGAACTTCAGCCCGGCTTCCCTTGCTCGCTCCATACCAAATCGTTACAAGTGTTACAGAGTGTAAGTGAAACTGGTACGTTTATATCGGCATTCTGCCCGCTATGCCAATCCCTACTTACGCGGGGGGAACCGTAATGTCGCACGGAAGATACATGGCTGGACGAATTTTGTAACAAAACCGGCCTGCAACATTTGATGTAACGCAATCCTGCGACGTCTAAGTCATTGCATGGGCTGATTTAGCGGCGTTTACCGGGATTCCACTATTGACGAACCGGAATGTGACGAACTGAACAGTCGCCTCAACCACGCGGCCAGCCGGGCGAACACGTCGTCGGGCGCTTCCTGGAACAGATGAGGGCGCGCCCGCGCGGCCTGTTCGAGTACGCGGTTGGCTTCTTCGGCCTGCACCGATCCGTACTGCAGCGCCAGCGTCAGCGTGGCCCGCAACTCTCCGACTCGCGAACGCCCCAGGGTCTCGTTTTCCTCGGTCTGCAGCGCATACATCAGGTCATAGGCGCGCTGCCGCAGGCTTTCCGCCAGCACCCATGCCGGCGTGCGCATGCGCTCCTCCAGCACCCGGACATCTTCTGCCGAAGCAGCAACCTGTGAGGCAAGCGCTTCGGTGAACGCGGCATCGGCGCCGCACTCGGCCAGCACCTGGGCCGCCCATTCGCGCGCATGCTCGAAGCGCTGTTGCGGCGTCCAGTCCGACTGCACGGCCAGGCCAAAGCCGAATCGCCGCGCATCGCGCATCAGCGACGAGAGGGCATTGGGCAACTGCTTGTCGAACACCTTGCGCGCCCAGCCATATTCGCCGCTGGCCAGCAGTCGCATGACCGCGCGTTCCGTCAGCGGACCGTCGTGCTGGAGCAGCCGGGCCCGCAGGAAGTCATTGAACTCAGGCGGCAGGAAGTCCTTGTCGAAGTTCGTCGACAGGGCGACGAAATCAACGAACTCGCGGCGCAGCCTGGCCACGTCATCTGGCGACAAGGCCAGGGTGATATTGGTATTCATGGCATCGAAGGCAAAGGCGGCCGGAAACCCGTTGCAACGGTTGCCGGCCGCCGGGGCTCAGAACGCGCTCCAGTCCCCGTTGTCCGCAGTGGCGGGCACGGCCGCCCGCGGGGCCGCGCGGACGGTCGTGGCTGGCTGGGTCAGCGGTTCACTGGCGGCATCTGCTGCCGCGGATACCGCCGGAGCAACGTCCTGCGCCGGCTTGCCGGCCCGCGCGGTCTTGCGCGCGGCTTGCGGCCTGGCCTTGCCGGACGGCCGCACGGCGGTCCGGACCGAAGCGGCCGGCTCGAAGCGGGCCGGAGCATGCGTGCCGTCCGCTCCCAGGCGGAATGTGCCAACCGCCGTCTGCAGGCGCCCCGCCTGGTCCTGGAGCGAACCTGCCGCGGCCGCGGCCTGCTCCACCAGTGCCGCGTTCTGCTGCGTCACCTCGTCCATCTGCGCCACGGCCTGGTTCACCTGCTCGATGCCCGAACTCTGTTCGGCCGACGCCGCGCTGATCTCGCCCATGATGTCGGTCACGCGCTTCACCGCCTGCACGATCTCGTCCATCGTCGTGCCCGCCTGGCCCACCAGCGCCGTGCCGTTGTCCACCCGCGCCACGGTGTCGCCGATCAGCCCCTTGATCTCCTTGGCCGCGTTCGCGCTGCGCTGCGCCAGGCTGCGCACTTCGCCCGCCACCACCGCGAAGCCGCGGCCCTGCTCGCCGGCCCGCGCCGCTTCCACGGCGGCATTCAGCGCCAGGATGTTGGTCTGGAACGCAATGCCTTCGATCACGCCGATGATGTCGACGATCTTGCGCGACGCATCGTTGATCTCTTCCATCGTGTTGACCACGCGACTGACCACTTCGCCGCCGCGCACCGCGGTTTCCGACGCGTTCGCCGCCAGCCCGCTCGCCTGCCGCGCGTTGTCCGCGTTCTGGCGCACCGTGCTGGTCAGCTCCTCCATGCTCGATGCCGTTTCTTCCAGCGACGCGGCCTGCTGTTCCGTGCGCTGCGACAGGTCGTTGTTGCCCGCGGC
>NZ_JBYOJS010000032.1:0-40083 GCF_057798895.1 Cupriavidus sp. 22TCCZM04-2 | reverse complement strand
GCGGGGAATCCGGAATTGGAAGCTGGATCCAGTGGTCTACCTGAACCCCGAGCGGGCTGAGCTGGAGCCTAAGGAGTACCGGAAAGCAGCATAGCGGCGGACGCGACAACTACCTTGACACACGCCGGAGCGACAAAAGTAGGCAAAAACGCGTCCTCGCGGTCGACGAACGGCTCAATGGGTAAAGACGGTACAGGGCATAGCCAGACTGCCTGCCGCGTAGATGATCAGGATAGACACGTCAGATGAGCGACCCCGGATTACTTGGTGGCTCCTGCTAACCGCGCCATCGGTAGGACGCCTACGGCTGCGCTGCGCGCACTCAGTGAAAACCGAGGGAGGAGAAGGGAGGAAACGGAAGCACCAGCCTCTGTGCCGTTGATGTCGTCCGCCTGCCGACTACTGAGCCGCGCAGCAGCCGAAGGCGATGATGCGATAACGGTGGCAGTGTCGGGCCACGGACAGTTTCGGGGCTGGTTCAATCATTGCCGGAGAGCCTGCATACGGACGCGCTCCACGCGGCAGGCAGCCGTGCAGACTCTGAAGCTCATACCCGTACGAAATTCTTGGCACACTACGATCAATATTCGCCCGTTAGGGCAAGTCAACGCGTTTCTTGGTGACTTCTTGTCGCTTGGACAAGAAGTTACTCGCCGGCTACGCCGGCGAAACAGCGGCGCCTGCCAAGGGCAGCGACCCCAGTCATAACCACAGACTCCCCGCCGGCTATCGCCCGCGAAACAGCCGCGCATGCCAAGCACGGCGCCCCGCAATTCGCCCGAAGAACCAAAAAAAATACCCCGGGAAAGCAGGAATCCCGGGGCATAAATCCACCGTATGGCGGTGGAGGAGACATTGTTGAATTCACTCCGTACAGCCGCGCCAATGGCAGCGGCCATCCGATTGAAGTACCTGTTTCAGATTGCCCAGCCCCCGGCATAGAACGCGGCCAGCGCGATCGCGATCGCCACCGTACCGACATTGAGCTTGCGCCATTCGCCGGAGACGATGCGGCCGACCACCAGCGTGCAGAAGCCCAGCATGATGCCGGTGACGATATTGCAGGTCAGCACGATGAACACGGCGCACACCAGGCCCGACAGCGCATCGACCAGGTCGTCCATGTGCAGGCGCGAGACGCTCGAAAGCATCAGCAGGCCGACATACATCAGCGCGGGCGCGGTGGCATACGACGGCACTAGCGCCGCCAGCGGCGAGAAGAACATCACGGCCAGGAACAGCAGGCCGACCACCACGGCGGTCAGGCCGGTCTTGGCGCCGGCAGCGACGCCGACGGTCGATTCGATATAGGCGGCGGCCGGAGCGCCGCCGAACATGGCGGAGAAGATCGAGCTGACCGAGTCCGCGGTCAGCGCACGGCCACCGTTGCGGATGTGGCCGCTGGCGTCGAGCTGGCCGGCCTGGCCTGCCACGGCCCGAATGGTGCCGGTGGCATCGAACACCGCCGTCATCACCAGCGCCAGCACGCTCGGCAGCACGGCGGTGGACAGCGCGCCGCGGATATCCATGGCGCCGATCAGCGACTGGTGGCCGGGCGCGCTCAGCGAAGGCAGCGCGAATACGCCGGTGAACTTCACGGCCGGGTCGAAGATCAGGCCCAGCACGGAGATGGCGACGATCACCAGCAGGATGCCGCCCGGCACGCGCCGGCGCTCCAGGCCGAAGATGGCGGCCAGGCCCAGCACCGACATCACCACCGGGAACGAGGTGATCTTGCCCAGCGCGACAGGCAGGCCCGCGCCGCTGTTCTTGACCACCAGTCCGACCTCATTGGAAGCGATCAGCAACAGGAACAGCCCAATGCCGATTCCCGCGCCATGGGCCACGCCCGCCGGCAGGTTGCGCAGGATCCAGGAGCGCACGCCGGTGACCGAGATCGCGGTGAACACCACGCCCATCAGGAATACCGCGCCCAGCGCCACGGCCGGCGACAGTCCCTGCCCCAGCACCAGGCCGAAGGCCATGAAGGCCGTCAGTGAAATGGCGCAGCCGATGGCGATCGGCAGCTTGGCCCACACCCCCATCAGCAGCGAGCCGAACGCCGTGGTCAGGCATACCGCCACGAACACCGCGCTGGTGTCGAAGCCGGCCTTGCCGAGCATGCCCGGCACGACGAAGACCGCGTAGACCATGGCCATGAAGGTGGTTACGCCGGCCACGACTTCCTGGCGCCGCGTGCTGCCGCGCTCGGTGATCTGGAAATAGGCGTCGAGCTTGTTCCTGACTTCGCGGCGCGCGGAATCGACTTCCGTCACGGACGGATAGGGCTGTTCGATCATGATGATCTGTCTCCTTGCAGGGCGCTGCCCCGGCCGAGGGAAGGGCCGTGGACAGGCTTTGTCTCACGTGGTTCTAGGTATCGGCCGCGTCCATGCTCGCTGCGCGGCCGGTTTTATCGGTGTTGCCTCTTGTCGGTGCCTTCTGCATGGGCGTGATCCGGGCAAGGCTGAAGGCTAGGCGACGCGCGCCGACTCGTCATAACCCCGCCAAAATGCGCGGTATGCCTGGCGGGGAATAGTGAATGTGATGGATTGCCGCCTTCGCGGGCGACAACGGCCCGAAGGTGGCTCGGAGGCACGCCTGCAATATCAGCTGACGCAAATACGGCCTATAGGGGTTGTCCCGTATGTGTCGGGGTCCACTTCGATATACTAGGGATAACCCTCGAATCGGGTCGTCAGCGTCCTTGCAGGTCGACGCAGGTGCGGCTCGGTACGCTTCTCATCGACGTTCCCTCTACCCTTAGCCTGAGCCCTTTTATGCAAGTCCTTGCTGATACGCTTTATCGCCAGTCGCCGAGCCGCCGTCCGGCTGCTGTTGCCACCGACCTGACCCGCGACACAGACCTGTACGCCCGCATGGGCAACGGCCGTTCGCTTGCCGCGCGCGTGCGCGAATACTTTGCGCGCGGCTGGGCGCTGCATGTGGAGAATGCCCGCCTGGCAGCGCCCATCACCTGGCTCTGAACGCTTCAGAGCGCCGCCCCCAGCGGACTTAGTACATCCCCGTCGCTTCCTTGAAGCGACCCAGCGTCCAGCCATTGCCGAGCAGCACCATGCGTGTGTGCAGGTCATCCATGACGGCTGCGCTGACCCGTTCGCCCAGATAGGTGAGCGTCTTGTGGCGCAGGTCGACATAGCCCAGCGTGTACCGGTTGCCCAGCGATTGCCACAGCGCATAAGCCCCCGCAGACTGCCGGGCGCCGCTCAGCAGGCACAGTCCGCCATCGAGCGCCCAACGGTAAAGGCCCGACGCCAGGCCGCGGCGCTGGTAAGCCGGCGCAAACTTCGTGTGGGGCGAACGCACCCACGGGTCGGCGCGGCGGCCGACCTCGATCAGCCGGTTGAACACCGTATAGCCGGCAAGCCGGCCGCTGGCCACGTCTTCCACGTACACGAAAATCTCGCCGTCGGCCTCGCGAAAGCGCAGGCGCAGCCCCGGCAGCCCGCTGGGCTGCTCCGGCATCGCATTGAGCCGGTCGCCGGGGCGGCGCATGCGGTCATGCAGCGCGCCCAGTTCGTCTTCCACTTCGTCCCGTCCGGGGCTGACATCGATGCGCAATTCCAAGGCGCGTGCCAGTGCCTGCGCCGGACGGCGCAATGCGAAGGTCATGGTCATGAGGAGTCCCTCCGCTCAGGCGTTGAGGGCAACGTACACGATCACGAGCGCCAGCATGGCGCAAAGGGTGCGGCGGTAGATCTGTGGCATGGCTTTCTCCTGGATGCACGATGGATCGCGGCTGCCAACAGGGCAGCGGCATGCAAAGTGCCGTGCGGGAAAGCTCAGGTCGGGACGGGGGTCCGCCGAGCTGCCCGCACGGCCAGGAAAAGCACGGCCCGATGGGCCGGGGTCGCCGGCAAGCCGATGCGGGTGGCCATCGCCGGCGCGCACGCCGCCGCGCCATGCAGGGCATGGCGAAGCAGGGCGGGGGCGCGGAAAGAGCGTAGCATCGGCAAATAGAGGGGGAGGAACCGGCGTGGCGGGGCGCGGCCGGGGCAATGGGTCTTATCCCATAATTCTCCGTCTATGTCTATCCATTGTGCCGAGATCTGCGGTGAACAGCATCGATATGGCGCGTAGGACGAGTGGGTGGGCAACGAGTTAACGGCAACATCCTGCCGTCACATCGTAATTGTGAACACTGTCTACATATACTAGACTCGAAAGCACGCGCCCCTGAAGGGGCAATTCCGCGGGAGTCACGATGACTGCTACCAAGGCGCCGCATACCGAGCCCCATTCGATGCCGACTCCGGAATCCGGCCCGGCCATGCTGCTGGTCGCCACGATCAAGGGCGCGTGGTTCCTGACCAGTGATGCGGCCCGCCGCAATTGGACCCTGCGGGGACCGGTATTCCTGGGGCATACCATTCATCACATCGTGCAGGACCCGCGCGAGCCCCGGCGCATGCTGATGGCCGCACGCACCGGCCACCTCGGCCCGACCGTATTCCGCTCCACGGACGGCGGCGAGAACTGGACCGAAGCGACGCGTCCGCCCGCCTTTGCCAAGGCGCCCGAAGGCGAAACGGGCCGCGTCGTCGACCATGTCTTCTGGCTGACGCCGGGACACGCGTCCGAACCGGGCACGTGGTACGCCGGCACGTCTCCCCAAGGGCTGTTCCGGAGTACAGACCATGGTGCAAGCTGGGAATCCGTGACCGGTTTCAACGATCATCCGATGCGGCGCAGCTGGACCGGCGGCGAGCAGGACGGCACGCCCGACGGCCCCAAGCTGCATTCGATCCTGGTCGACCCGCGCGACCGGAAACACCTGTACATCGGCATGTCGAGCGGCGGCGTATTTGAAAGCACCGATGCCGGCGCCGACTGGAAGCCGCTGAACCGCGGCTGCGCCGCCAATTTCCTGCCGGACCCCGACGTCGAGTACGGTCACGACCCGCACTGCGTGCTCCAGCATCCGGCCGCGCCCGACATCCTTTACCAGCAGAACCATTGCGGCATCTACCGCATGGACCGGCGCGATGGAATCTGGAAGCGCATCGGCGACGCCATGCCGCGCGAAGTGGGGGACATCGGCTTCCCGATCGTCGCGCATCAGCGCGATCCGCGCACGGTGTGGGTGTTCCCGATGGATGGCAGCGACGTCTGGCCGCGCGTGAGCCCCGGCGGCAAGCCCGCGGCCTATGTCACGCGCGATGCCGGCGAAACCTGGCGACGCCAGGACCGCGGCCTGCCGCCCGCGCAGGCCTGGCTCACGGTCAAGCGCCAGGCCATGGCGGCCGATGCGCAGGCACCCGTGGGCGTGTACTTCGGCACCACCGGTGGCGAGGTCTGGGCCAGTGCCGACGAGGGCGAACACTGGCAGTGCATCGCCAGCCATTTGCCGCACATCTACGCGGTGCAGTCCGCGCGGCCGGCCTGAGCGAGGCCCGGGCGATGCGCGTGCATATTGCCTCGCCGCTGCTTTCCTACACCGGCCAGCAGCCGGTGGTGGAGGCGCATGGCGGCAGCATCGGCCAACTGCTCGAGGATCTCGACCGGCAATTCCCCGGCATGCGTTTCCGTATCGTCGACGAACAGGACAAGCTGCGGCCGTATATCCGCGTCTTCGTCAATCGCGTGCAGTGGATGAGGCTCGACGCGCCGCTGCACGACGAGGACGAAGTCCACATCCTGCAGGCACTGGCCGGCGGCTGAACGCCGCCGCGCCACGTGCGCCGCGCCCTGTGCCTTGATCTGGCGCGGGGGCGCGCCTTAAATCCCCCATCCCGCCTGCCGTTATCCAAGCATCGAACGTCTGCTGTCCGCCTGCCGCCAGGCCGCAGACCAGACCTACCGCAGCGGCAAACCAATCGGCCAATCGGCATGCAAGGGGAGCATCACATGAGCAGTTCGATGAGGGACATCGACGAGCGCACCAACCTGACCAACAACAACCAGTTCGAATTGCTGTTGTTCCGGCTGGGCGACGCCGAGCATTCAGGCCAGTCCGAACTGTTCGGCATCAATGTCTTCAAGGTCCGCGAAATCCTGGTGATGCCGCCGGTTACCACGGTGGTCGGCGCGGATCCGTCGATCCTCGGCATGGCCGATATCCGCGGCCAGGTGATTCCCGTGATCGACCTGCCGCGCCTGGTGGGCTGCAAGCCCGCGAACGGCCTGGGCATCCTGCTGGTCACCGAATATGCGCGGTCTACGCAGGGGTTTGCCGTGGAAGCGGTCGAAGAGATCGTCCGGCTGGAATGGAACCAGGTGCATTCGGCCGAGGCCAGCGTGCGCACCGGCCACGTGACCAGCATCGCCAAGCTCGATGCCGGCACCGACCTGGCGCGCCTGGTGCAGGTGCTCGACGTCGAGCAGATCCTGCGCGACGTGCTGCCGTCGCGCCAGCCGGACGTCGTTCCGGAATCCGTCGGGCCGCAGCTCGCGCTGCCGCCGGGCACCAAGGTGATCGCCGCCGACGATTCGGCGCTCGCACGCGGGCTGATCGAGCAGAGCCTGAAGGCGCTCGGCGCGCCGGTGGTCATGACCAAGTCGGGCAAGGAAGCCTGGGAGCTGCTCGACAGCATGGCGACCGAGGCGGCCAGCCACGGCCGCTCGATCCACGACGAGGTGGCGCTGGTGCTGACCGATCTGGAAATGCCCGAGATGGATGGCTTTACGCTGACCCGCCGGATCAAGGCGGACAGCCGCCTCAAGTCGCTTCCGGTGGTGATTCATTCATCGCTTTCTGGCGAGGCGAGCGAGGAACACGTCCGCAAGGTCGGCGCCGATGCCTATGTGGCCAAGTTCGTGGCCAAGGAACTGGCCGAGACGCTTCGCAGCGTCCTGGTGCACTGAACCGGACCCGGGTTGTATCGCATCAGGCACAGAATCGCTGCCGGTGCAACCATTTCCCCACACCGGCGGCCTGCCTAGAATTTAGGCACTCCAGTGTTTCCCAGTCCCGGCGCGCCTTGTGCGGTTGTCAATAGGCCGGATATCCACTGTTCCTGTGGATAGTTTTCCCGGTGATTCGGTCGCCTCATGCAAAAGTATGAGGCGGCGCCGGTAACCACCGGGGGCACGGACGGCTGCGCGCCCGCCGCAGGCCTATTTTGGCTGCGACACTACCCGTAGGTAGGGCTTCAGCGTCTTGAAGCCGTCCGGGTATTTCTTCCGGGCGTCCTCATCCGAAACCGAGGTCGGGATGATCACGTCTTCGCCCGGCTTCCAGTTGGCCGGCGTGGCCACGGCATGCTTAGCATTGAGCTGCAGGGCGTCCAGCAGCCGCAGGACTTCATCGAAATTGCGGCCGGCGCTCATCGGGTACGCGAGCATCGCCTTGATCTTCTTGTCCGGCCCGATCCAGAACACGGAGCGGATCGTGGCGTTATCCACAGCCGTGCGCGGACCGCCGCTGGCTTCCGGATGGATCATGTCGTAGAGCTTGGCCACCTTGAGGTCGGCGTCGCCAATCATCGGGTAGTTGACCGCGTGGCCCTGCGTCTCTTCGATGTCCTTGGCCCAGCGCGAATGATCGCCGACCGGGTCGATGCTCAGGCCGATAATCTTGGTATTGCGCTTCTCGAATTCGGGCTTGAGGCCGGCCATATAGCCGAGTTCGGTGGTGCAGACCGGCGTGAAATCCTTCGGGTGCGAGAACAGGATGGCCCAGCCGTCGCCGATCCATTCATGGAAACTGATCGGCCCCTGCGTGGTTTCGGCGGTGAAATCCGGAGCAACTTCGCCAATGCGAATCGCCATGATCGAACTCCTTGGTCTTGTGGTGAAGGTGGGGAAACGGGCTGTCGCCCGCATGCCAGGCCCCTGCGCGCGCCTAGCGGAATACCAGCACGGGAATCGCGCTGTGGGTAAGGACCCGGTGCGTCTCGCTGCCGATCAGCATGGCCTGCAGGCCGCGCCGTCCGTGCGACGACATCACGATCAGGTCGCAATCTCTTTGCTGCGCCGTCTGCACGATGGCCTGCCACGGATGATCGTCCGTGGCGGTGACCGTATCGCATGGCACGCCTGCCTGCGTGGCCGCCCGGCTGAGCGCGGCCAGGAATTCGTCGGCATGGCGCGCCGCTTCCGCAGCGAATGTCTCGCGGGTGTCCTGCAGGCTGGTGAGCCGGTAGGTCATCAGGTGGTACTGGGGAATCACATGCAGTCCGGTGACGCGGGCGCCGATCCGGCCGGCAAAGGTCATGGCGCGCGCAATCATCGCGTCGGCGCGGGGCGAGCCATCCGTGGGAACCAGGAAGTGCTTGAACATCGTGTCCTCCGCCTGCCAGTCCACTGAAAGCCGGCGCATTCCCGGCTGCACGCCCGGGTTCGCGCGGGCCACTCCAGTATAGGAATTGCCTGCCCGCCGCGACAGCCCTTCAGTGCGCTTTCCGCCATCGGTACGCCGCCGCCGGACGGGCTTGGCCGGTGTAGACGATAATTAACATACTGTTATCATCCGATGTGCTTATCGGTTCTCCGTCGACGAAGGTGCCCCAATGATTGCGTTGCGCGAAGCATGGCAGGCTGGATTGTTCCGCCGCGGGAACTGGCTTTCCAATATCGTTGCGGGGGCCATCGTCGGCGTGGTGGCGCTGCCGCTGGCCATGGCCTTTGCGATGGCTTCGGGGGCGAAGCCGGAGCAGGGGCTGTACACGGCGATCGTGGCCGGCCTGCTGGTCTCGGCGACCGGCGGCAGCCGGGTGCAGATCGCCGGGCCGACCGGGGCGTTCATCGTCATCCTGTCGGGCATCACGGCAAAGCATGGCATCGACGGCCTGCAGATCGCCACGCTGATGGCCGGCCTGATCCTGGTGGCCATGGGGCTGACACGGCTTGGCAGCGTGATCCGCTATATCCCGGCGCCGGTGATCGTTGGCTTCACCGCAGGCATCGGCGTGATCATCTTCGTCGGCCAGTGGCGCGACTTCTTCGGCCTGCCCGCGGTCGCCGGCGACCATTTCCACCAGAAGCTCTGGCACCTGCTGCAAGTCTTGCCGCATCTGCATCCGGCCACCACGGGGATCGCGCTGCTGAGCCTGCTGCTGGTGGTCGGCACGCCGCGCGTACCCTGGCTGCGGCGCATTCCGGGGCCGCTGGTGGCGCTGGTGGCGGCCACCGCTATCCAGGCGCTGTTCCACTTCGATGGCGTGGCCACCATCGGCAGCGCCTTCGGTGGCCTGCCGCGCGGCTTGCCGGGGCTGTCGCTGCCCGAGGTCACGCTCGCGCGCGTGCTGGAACTGGCCGGGCCGGCCTTCACCATCGCGATGCTCGGTGCGATCGAATCGCTGCTGTCCGCCGTGGTCGCCGACGGCATGGCCGGCACGCGCCATGACTCCAACCAGGAGCTGGTGGGGCAGGGGCTGGCCAACGTGGTCGCGCCGCTGTTCGGCGGCTTTGCCGCGACCGGCGCCATCGCGCGTACTGCGACCAATATCCGCAATGGCGGCAACAGTCCGCTGGCGGGCATCACCCACGCCGTGACGCTGGTGCTGGTGGTGATGTTCCTGGCGCCGCTGGCCGCCAATGTGCCGCTGGCCGCGCTGGCGGCGATCCTGTTCGTGGTGGCCTACAACATGAGCGAGCTGCGGCATTTCGCGCGCATGGTGCGCCGCGCGCCGCGGGCGGACGTGGCCATCCTGCTGATCACGTTCTGCCTGACCGTACTGACCGACCTGGTGGTGGCGGTCAATATCGGCGTGATCCTGGCCATGCTGCAGTTCCTGCGGCGCATGGCGGAGTCGGTGGAGGTGTCACGCCAGGATGCGCCCGACCTGGAGCACGAACTGTCGCGCGACGGCGGGGCGCCGTCCGGCCTGCCGGCCGGCGTGCTGGTGTATGGCATCGACGGGCCGTTCTTTTTCGGCGCGGTGGAGAACTTCGAGCGGGCGCTGGTCCAGACCCATACCGATCCGCGTGTGCTGCTGATCCGGCTGCGCCGCGTGCCGTTCATGGACATGACCGGCCTGCAGACGCTGGAGGAGGTGATCGGCAAGCTCAGGCATCGCGGCGTGGCCGTGGTGCTGTGCGAAGCCAACGCGCGCGTGCGCCAGAAGCTCGCGCGCGCCGGCGTATTGGCGGCGCTGGGGGAGGGGAACTACCAGGAAACGCTGGCCGAAGCGACCGAGCGCTGTGCGCGGATCGCGCGGCAGGAATGACGTCCGGGCTCAGGCCTTGTCGGCCGGAGCCTTCTTGCGGCCGGCGGCCTTTGGCTTGGTGGCGTAGTCCACGCCGTGCTGGGCGAGATATTCGCGGATGAGTTGCCGCACCACTTGCGAGGGTGTCAGGTCCTGCGACGCGCACAGGGTCTCGAAAGCCTTCTTCTTGGCCGGATCGATCAGGATGGTGAGGCGGGCGGTCTTGGATTCCATGGAGCTCAGTCGCGATGCGCGGCGGCGATCGGAACCGCATTATATACAGGGCCAAAGCACGGCCAGATGCGCCGTCCGGCAGTCTATAGTTCTTCTTCGATCGGCAGCATCCGCAGCAGTCCCTGTCCGAGATGCTGCAGCGCGCCCATGCCCGGCTCGCTGTCATAGGTGCGCAGCAGGCCGTTCTCGCGCGTCACCCATTCCAGGTGGGCGGCGTTGCCGTCGGTGCCGGGTGCGAGCATGACCTTGTAGGCAACATCCAGCAGCGCCTGGTCCAGGTCCTTGCCAAGCGCTTCGCACAGCGGCGCGCTGTCGACCACCACGCCCATCTCGGTATTGAGCCGGGCCGAGCGCGGGTCCAGGTTGAGCGAGCCGACGAACAGCAGGTGCCGGTCCACCATATAGCTCTTCGCATGCAGGCTGGCGCGGCTTTTGCTGATCATGCTGCGGTGCGCGTGCTTGCCTTCATGCGCGATCTCGGCGTAGGCCGATGGCTTGAGTTCATAGAGTTCCACGCCGGCTTCGAGCAGGTCCTTGCGCCAGGGCGAATAGCCCGCGTGCACCGCACTGACGTCGGTGGCCGAGAAGGAGTTGGTCAGGATGCGCACCTTCACGCCGCGCCTTGTCATCTGCGCGAGCCAGTCCACCGACTTGCGGTCCGGCACGAAGTAAGGCGATACCAGCGCCAGTTCCTGTTGCGCGCTGCCGAGCAGCTTCGCCAGCTTGGGGATGGCATGGCTCGAATCGTCTTCGGGCGGCAGCGTGACCTTGGCCGCCTTGTCGGCGATCACAGCGGCGTGGCCCCAGTACGCCGGTAGCTTGCCGCTTTCGAGTGCCTGCGCGAGGCCGGACGCCAGCAGGGCCTGCGAATACTCGCCGCCGCGCGCTTCGGCGACATGCTGGTGGAGGTATTCGCGTATGTCCTGCAATTGCGCCGCCGCGTCCTCTGGCGGCCTGGCCAGCGCACTCACGGGGTACGCGGCGGCACCGTTCCAGTAGTCGTCGAACACGGCCGAGACCTCGGGCACCACGGGGCCGGCCAGCAACAGGTCGAGATCCGTGAAGTCCGAACCCTTGTCGGCCGCGAAATAGGCGTCGCCGATATTGCGGCCGCCCACGATGGTGGCCTGGTTGTCGGCCGTCATCGACTTGTTGTGCATGCGGCGGTTCAGCCGGCTGTAGTCGAAGGCCATCTGGGCCATGCGCAGGCTGCGTGCCGTGAACGGGTTGAACAGCCGGACTTCGATGTTCGGATGGTCGTCGAGCGCGGACAGGATGCGGTCCTGGCCGGACAGGTGCAGGTCGTCGAGCAGCAGCCGCACGCGCACGCCGCGGTCGGCTGCGGCGATGATATCGGCCAGCAGCGTCTTGCCGGTCAGGTCGCCGTCGTAGATGTAATACTGCACGTCCAGCGTGCGCCGCGCGGCCCTGGCCAGTGCCAGTCGCGCCACCAGTGCGTCCGGGCCGCTGGCGAGCGGATAGAAGGCCGACTGGCCCGGGTGCGCGGACAGCAGCGGCGCCATGGTGCGGCCCAGCAGCGTGCCGGCCGTATCGGTGACCGCGTGGGAGGCGACGCGCCCGTCCTGCGGCGGCAGGCTGGCGCAGCCCGCCATGAGCAGTGTGGCCGCCAGCAGCGATGCCAGGCGATACAGCCAGCGGTACGTTGGACTCGTGCGGTCATGGATGGCGGGCATCGCATCTCCTGGGCGGCCAGCCTCCTGTGTAGCGCGTTTTGCACGCGCGCGCCAGTCCTGCGGCACCTGCACTACTATCAAGGCGTAATCGGCAAGCGAACCACCCGTCAGGAGATCGACATGGACCAGGAAGCCTTCAACACGAGCATCCGCAAGTTCCTCAAGACCGTGGGTGTCGGTTCTCAGCGAGAGATCGAACAAGCCGTGGCCGCCGCGCTCGACAGCGGCGAGCTCGCCGGCAACGAGATCCTGCCAGTGAAGATGACGCTGGAACTTGGCAAGCTGAAGCTGAGCACGACGTTCGACGGCGAGATCCGCCTGGCCTGACCCCGCCGGCTATTCGGGCAGCGCCAGGTCGGCGATCACTGCGGCGAGGAAGCGCGCCGCCTCGCCGCCGGTGACCACGCGGTGGTCGAAGGTCAGGCTCAGCGGCATCACGCGGTGCACTGCCGGCACGCCGCCGGCGGCCACCACCTCGTCGCGGATGTGTCCGGCGCCGAGGATTGCCACGGTCGGCGGCACCACGATCGGCGCCGCATAGCGGCCCGCGATCATGCCGAAGTTCGAAAGCGTGATGGTGCTGCCGCGCATCTCTTCCGGCGCGATGGTGCGCGCCCGTATATCGGCGCGCATGCGATCCAGCCCGTGGCGAAGGTCGGCCGCGTCGCGGTTGCCCACGTTGCGCAGCACTGGCACGAACAGGCCCTCCGGCAGGTCCGCGGCAATGCCGACATCGATCTTCTGCATGACGTGGCGCTTGCCGGTCTGGCCTTCGTACCAGGCATTCAGGCCAGGTTCCGCACGGCAGCCGGCTACCAGCGCGCGCACCAGGCGGATGGTGACGTCATGCGCGCCCCGCCAGGCATGGATATCGGCATCGTCCATTACCGTTGCGGCGGCGACCTCGCTCTGCGCGCGCGCCATGTTCTGCGCCATCGCGCGGCGCACGCCGCGCAGGACCTCGCCCGGCCCCGTTTCGGCGAGTGTCGAAGCCACGCGCTCTACATCCGCGGCGGTGACCACGCCATCCGCACCGGACGGGTTTGCCATCGCCAGGTCCACGCCCAGTCGCCGCGCCAGTGCGCGCACGGCCGGCGTCGCCTTGATGCCGGCGCCGCCCGCGCCGGGCGCGAGCGGCGTGGCCGATTCCGACACCACGTGCGAGCCGACCTTGACCGCGCCGACCACCGTCCCCGCATCGGCATCATCGCCGGCGCCCTCGAAGCCCGCGAGCGGCGCGCCAAGGTGGACGATGTCCCCGGTCTGCGCAAACAGCTTGCCGACCGTGCCCGCGTAAGGCGACGGAATCTCGACGATGGCCTTGGCGGTTTCCACCGACAGCAGTGGCTGGTCGACGGCCACGGTGTCGCCGGCCTTCACATGCCAGGTCACGATCTCGGCCTCCTGCAGGCCTTCGCCCAGGTCGGGCAGCTTGAACACTCTCATGGTTGCGTCCCCGGATTTTCTTCCCCAGATTCGGTCAGGCAGCCAGCGCCTTGCGCACGGCATCGACGATGCGCGCCACGCTCGGCAGGTAGGTATGCTCGAGCCGCGAAAGCGGCACCACGGTGTCAAAGCCGGTCACGCGTTGCACCGGCGCCGCCAGCGAGTACAGGCCGGCATCGGCCAGCCCCGCGGCAATCTCCGCGCCGAAGCCCGCCGTGCGCGGCGCCTCGTGGACGATCACGCAACGGCTCGTGCGCGCCACCGATTCGAGGATGGTCTGCATGTCGAGCGGCTTGAGCGTGGCCACGTCGATCACGGCGGCGGACACGCCTTCCTCGGCGAGCTGGTCCGCCGCGGCCAGCGTTTCCTGCAGCATCGCGCCCCAGCTCACCAGCGTGACATCGCTGCCGTCGCGCAGCGTGAAACAGGCATCGAGCGGCAAGGCCGCGCCATCGTTGACGACCTCCTGGCGGAACAGCCGGTACAGGCGCGTCGGCTCCAGGAAGATCACCGGGTCGGGGTCGTTGATCGCGGCCAGCAGCAGGCCATACGCGCGCGCCGGCGACGACGGGATGACCACGCGGATGCCCGGCATGTGGGCGAACATCGCCTCGGGGCTTTCCGAATGATGCTCGGGCGCATGAATGCCCGCGCCGAACGGCGAGCGCACCACCAGCGGACAGCCCAGCCGGTTGCGCGTGCGGTGCCGCATGCGCCCGGCGTGGTTGATGATGTTGTCGATGGCCGGATAGATAAAGCCGGTGAACTGGATCTCGGCCACGGGCTTGAGCCCCATCGCCGCCATGCCGATGGCCGCGCCGACAATGCCGGATTCGGCCAGCGGCGTGTCCAGCACGCGCTGTGGTCCGAAGCGAGCCTGCAGGCCGACCGTGGCGCGGAACACGCCGCCGTTCACGCCGATGTCCTCGCCCAGCAGCAGTACGTCGGGATCGTGTTCCAGCGCGTAGCCCAGGGCCTGGTTGACGGCCTCGACCAGAGTGATTTCAGCCATGATGCGCGCGCCTCAGTTCGGGTTGGGCTGGTGCGGCGCGGCGTAGCGCCGTGCCGTCGCCAGCTGTTCCTGCAACGCCGCCGGCATGGTGGCGAACAGGCAGTCGAACATCGCAGCCGGATCCGGCGGGGGCAGCGACAGATACGCTTCCACGGCCTGCGCCACCTGTTGCGAGCATTCGCGCACCAGCGCCTCCTCGCGGCCCGCGTCCCAGGCACCGAGCTTGACCAGGTGTTCGCGCAGCCGCAGCAGCGGCTCCGCCTGCCAGTGCGCCTTGACGGTCGACTCGTCGCGGTAGCGCGACGCATCGTCGGCCGTGGTGTGATCGCCCAGCCGGTAGGTGACGGCCTCGATCAGCGTGGGTCCGTCGCCGGCCCGCGCGCGCTCGATCGCCTCGCCCACGCGGTGCCGCACGGCGACCACGTCGTTGCCATCGATCTGCTCGCCCGGAATGCCCGCCGCGATCGCCTTCTGCGCCAGCGTATGCGCGGCCGTCTGGCGGCTGCGCGGCATCGAGATGGCCCATTGGTTGTTGCTCACGACGATGACCAGCGGTGCATGCCACGCGCCGGCCATGTTCATGCCCTCGTAGAAATCGCCCTTCGAGGTGCCGCCATCGCCGAGCATGCAGACCGCTACGCGCGGTTCGTTGCGCAGCAAGAAGGCATAGGCCACGCCCGCGGCATGGCCAACCTGCGTGCCGATCGGCACGTTGTTGCCGAAGTCATGCGGCGCCGCCGCAAAGCCGCTGCCGCGTTCGTCGCCGCCCCAGTACAGCAGGCTCTCGGTCATGCTGACGCCGCGCACGAACTGCGCGGCATGCTCGCGATAGGACGGCACCAGCACGTCCTCGCGGCGCATGGCGCTGGCCACGCCGACGCCGACGGCTTCCTGTCCGAGCGCCGACGCGAACGTGCCGATCTTGCCCGTGCGCTGCAACGCAATGGCCTTGAGGTCGAACTGGCGGGTCAGCACCATGGCGCGGTACAGCGGCAGCAGCGCGTCCGGATCGGTGGCGAATGGCGGGAGAGGGGAAGAAGAAACCGGGGATGCGCCCGGCGGGTCCAGGTATCGTGTGTAGCCGATGTCAAAGCTCGCAACCGTGCCCATGTGGGAGGCCTCCGATGTGCGTGTCAGGGATCCCGCGCTACCTTGTGGGATAGCGGGACCGCGTCGGGTTGCTTTGAGTTTAGGGCATCGGCACGCGCGTGGGGGACGGAAAGCGGCGCTTGTGTTACTCCGGGCGCAGAAGCGTAATGGGGTCGCCCATGCCGTGCTGCAGCAAGCGGAGCCTTTAAAACAAGAAAGGCTCCCGATGGGAGCCTTTCCATGCTGGCTGCGTTCAGCCGTTGGCTTACTTCTGGTAAGCCGGCGGCACGAAGCCCGCGAAGCGCTGCTGCGCCACGGCCTTGAACTCGGCCGACTGGTAGGCGTCGCGGATGTCCTTCACGAACGGCTTGTTCAGGTCCGCCGTCTTCACCGCCACCAGGTTCATGTAGTAGTCGGGAATCTTCTCGAGCGCCAGCGCCGAGGCCAGCTTCAGGCCGGAGGCCAGCGCGAAGTTGCCGTTGACGAAGCCATAGTCGACGTCGTCGAGCGAGCGCGGCAGCTGCGCGGCTTCGAGCTGGATCAGCTTGAGCTTGTGCGGGTTGCTGTCGATGTCGCGCTCCGAGGCGCGGATCATGTCCGTGCCCGGCTTGAGCGTGACCCAGCCGATCTGCTGCAGGATGGTGATGGCGCGCGCGAGGTTGCTCGGGTCATTGGGCAGCGATACCGTGGCGCCGGGCTTCACTTCGGTGAGGGCCTTGTGCTTGTTGCTGTAGATGCCGATCGGCGCCGTCGGCACCTGGACCACTTCGGAGAGCTGCAGCTTGCGGTCGGCCGAGAACTTCTTCAGGTAGGCCACGTGCTGGAACGCGTTGGCGTCGATCGCGCCATCGGCCAGCGCCAGGTTCGGCTGCACGTAGTCGCTGAACTCGACGATGGTGACCTTGTAGCCGCGCTTTTCCAGCACGGGCTTCACGCCATAGCGGATCTGGTCCGCGTACGGGCCGGCCGTTGCGCCAAAGCGGATTTCCTTCTTGTCCGGCTCGGCAGCGCCTGCTGCCTGCATCACGCCAATTGCCAGCACGGCTGCGAACAGCCGGATCCCCTTGCCGATCTTCATCAAAGCTCCCGTATTTTGGAATAGCGCAGCCATCGGGCTGCATGGTCGGGCCATTGTAGGAAGGAGCAGACAAGGAAGGAACGAGTGTTTCGTCATGCCCATATGCTGAAAGCGCATATGGGCGGCGGCGAAGAACGCCGCAGGCAGCAGGACCGCGCGCCCCATGCGGGTACACGCGGTTGCGTCATCCCGCTCAGGCAGCGTTCAGCGCGCGGTCGAGGTCCTCGAGCAGGTCGTCGATATGCTCGATGCCGATCGACAGGCGCACCATGTCTTCGCTCACGCCCGCGGCCTTTAGTTCATCGGCGTTGAGCTGGCGGTGCGTGGTGGACGCCGGGTGCGTGGCCAGCGACTTGGCGTCGCCGATATTGACCAGGCGCGTGAACAGCTGCAGCGCGTCGAGGAAGCGTGCGCCGCCTTCGCGCCCGCCGGCCTTCAGGCCGAACGACAGGATGCCGGGGCCGCGGCCGCCGAGGTACTTCTGCACCAGCGCGTGGTCGGCGTGATCGGGCAGGCCGGCGAAGTTGACCCAGTCCACCTTGGGGTGCTTCTGCAGGTGCCTGGCGATGGCCAGCGTGTTTTCGGTGATGCGGTCCAGGCGCAGCGCCAGCGTTTCAATGCCCTGCAGGATCAGGAACGCGTTGAACGGCGACAGCGCCGCGCCGGTATTGCGCAGCGGCACCACGCGTGCGCGGCCGATGTAGGCCGCCGGGCCCAGCGCTTCGGTATAGACCACGCCGTGGTAGGACACATCCGGTTCATTCAGGCGCTTGAAGCGCGCCTTGTGCTCGGCCCACGGGAACTTGCCGCTGTCGACGATGGCGCCGCCCACGCTGGTGCCATGGCCGCCGAGGTACTTGGTCAGCGAATGCACGACGATGTCCGCGCCGTGCTCGAAGGGCCGGCACAGGTATGGTGACGGCACGGTGTTGTCGACGATCAGCGGCACGCCGTGGCTGTGCGCCACGCGCGCAATGGCTTCGATGTCGACCACATTGCCGAGCGGGTTGCCGACCGATTCGACGAACACTGCCTTGGTGCGCTCGTCGATCAGGTCGCCGAAAGCCGCCGGGTTGCGGCCATCGGCGAAGCGCGTTTCGATGCCCGACTGCGGCAGCGTGTGCGCGAGCAGGTTATAGGTGCCGCCGTAGAGCTGGCTCGACGAGACGATGTTGTCGCCGGCCTCCGCGATGGTCTGGATCGCGTAGGTGATGGCCGCCATGCCCGAGGCCAGCGCCAGCGCGCCCACGCCGCCTTCCAGCGCGGCCAGGCGCTGCTCCAGCACGTCGTTGGTCGGGTTCATGATGCGGCTGTAGATGTTGCCGGGCACCTTCAGGTCGAACAGGTCGGCGCCGTGTTGCGCGCTGTCGAACGAGTACGCGACGGTCTGGTAGATCGGCACCGCGACGGCGCGCGTGGTGGGGTCGGACGAATAGCCGCCGTGGACGGCAATGGTTTCAAGTCTCATGATCGGGTCGTTCTTGGTCGGGTGCTGGAGCGGCATGCGCGAGGAAGATGCCGGATGAAGCCGCGGCGTACGTTGCGCCGGGCTTGCGCATGGTAGCAGCACAGGATGTCCGAGGCGATGCGCGGCAAAGAACCAAATTGCATTTGCATATGCGCGGCCCTGCGCAGCTGCCCTGTCATAATCGCCTTCATGCAGGCGACGGCGGGCTGGGGTATGGCGCCCGCGTCGCGCACCATCGGGTTCACAGCAGGGAGCGTGCAAATCATGAAAGTCGCAGTGATGGGTGCCGGAGCAGTCGGTTGCTACTACGGCGGGATGCTGGCGCGGGCCGGCCACGAGGTGGTGCTGATCGCCCGGCCGCAACACGTGCGGGCCATCGAGGCGCGCGGCCTGCGCCTGGAAACGCAATCGTTCGACGAGCAGGTCAGGGTGTCGGCGAGCACAGAGGCGAGCGCGGTGCAGGGCGCGGATCTCGTGCTGTTCTGCGTGAAATCCACCGACACGCAGGGCGCGGCACTGGCCATGAAGCCGGCGCTCGCGCCGGACGCGCTGGTGCTGTCGCTGCAGAACGGCGTCGAGAATGCCGAGACGCTGCGTGGCCTGCTGGAGCAGGAGGTGGCTGCGGCGGTGGTCTATGTCGCCACCGAGATGGCGGGCCCGGGACACGTCAGGCACAACGGGCGCGGTGAACTGGTGATCGAGCCGACCAGCCAGGGCGAGCGCCTCGCCAGCACGCTGGCCGCGGCCGGCGTGCCGGTCGAGACTTCCGGCAATGTGCGCGGCGCACTGTGGGCCAAGCTGATCCTCAACTGCGTGTACAACGCGCTGTCGGCGATCACGCAGTTGCCGTATGGCCGGCTGGTGCGCGGCGAAGGCGTGGAGGCCGTGATGCGCGATATCGTCGCGGAATGCCTCGCGGTCGCGCAGGCCGACGGCGTGATCCTGCCCCCGGATACTGCGCTGGCGGTGAGCCGCATCGCGCAGACCATGCCCGCGCAGACGTCATCGACCGCGCAGGATCTCGCGCGCCGCAAGCGCAGCGAGATCGACCATCTCAATGGCCTGATCGTGCGCCGCGGCGATGCACTCGGCATTGCCGTGCCGGCCAACCGCTTGCTGCACGCGCTGGTGCGGCTGATCGAGGACAAGCAGCAGGCCGGCTGATCGTTCCCTGCAGTGCAAGGCTCGTAGCCGCTCACCGAGCCTGCCATGACTGCAACCCTCCATGGCGGTCAGCCGAGCCGCCGGTCCTACGCTGTGGCCGCTCGCACTGAACGCCTATGCGGGCTTTCGCGGCGTGCCCGAGACGCTGCGCATGGCCGGGCGCAACTACGGGCTGCGTGGCGTGCGCTATGTGGTGCTGATCCTGGTGCCGGCGGCGCTGCCTGCGATCCTCTGGGGCATGCAGCACTGAGTCGCTTGCCCCTCACCTCGGGCGGGAGTAGTGTACGGCTCCCGTTATATCCAACGCGACACAGCGAGACCGGAGACGCCATGACAGGGATTCACCACGCCGCCGCCGAAGGATTTTCCGCCCAGGCCGCCACCTACGCGCGCGGCCGCCCCGATTATCCGGAAGGCATTGACGACTGGCTGCGCGGGACGCTCGGTCTCGGCCCTGGAAAAGCGGTCATCGACCTTGGCGCCGGCACGGGCAAGTTCACGCGCCGTCTGGCTGCGACGGGCGCGGCCGTCATCGCGGTCGAGCCCGTCGACGAGATGCGCGCGCAGTTGTCCGCGGCGTTGCCCGCGGTGCAGGCCGTGGCGGGTACGGCCGAGGCGATTCCGCTACCCGACGCGAGCGTCGATGCCATCGCCTGCGCGCAGGCCTTCCACTGGTTCGCCAACGACCGCGCCATGGCCGAGATCCGCCGCGTGCTGCGCCCGGGCGGCAAGCTCGGCCTGGTGTGGAACGTGCGCGACGAGAGCGTGCCGTGGGTCGCCAGGCTTACCGCGATCATGATGCCGCTGGAGGGCGATGCGCCGCGCTTCTACAAGGGCGACTGGAAGCGGGTGTTCCCCGCGCCGGGGTTCGGCCCGCTGGCGCTGGAAAGCCTGCCTTACGTGCATGAAGGCCCGCCGCAGCAGGTTATTGTCGATCGCGTGATGTCGGTCAGCTTCATTGCGTCGCTGCCACCCGGGCAGCAGGCCACCGTGCGTGCGCAGTTGCAGGCCGTGATCGACCAGGAGCCGGCGCTGGCCGGCCACGCGCAGGTGGCGTTTCCGTACCGGACCGAGGCTTACAGCTGCACGCGCCTGTAGCGGCTTCGGCGGCCTACATGGTGGCTTGCCGTACCCAGAACTGCACGGGGCCATCGGGTGGCATCGCGGCATCCGTTGCCCCGGGCTCGCGTGCCACGCTATCGAGAATATCGCGCCACATCGCCAATACGCGTTGCGCCCGGGGCAGCGCGCGGATGCCGGCCGGCGTGGGCAGCCAATGTGGACTGCCCACGCTGAACAGCGCCGTATCGAGCGCGGACTCCAGGCTGCGTAGTTGATAGTGCAGCCGTTGCGGCTGGATGCCCAGCTCGGCGGCCGCACGGCCGAGGTCCTGGTGACGCATGAGCGCGACGAACGCGCGCAAGGACAGCAGGCTGACGCGCCGGTTCTTCAGGTGGTGTGCCATGCAGGGAGCCAGGCCGGGGGGGGGGGGGGGCGGGGCGGCGGGGGGGGGGGGGCGGGGGGGGGGGGGGGGGGCCCGAGGGCGGCCGGCGGCCGGCCCCCCCCCCCGCGGGCGGGGGGGGGCGGCCCCCGCGGCGTGGTGCAGGTAAAGCGCTGATCGTAGCCACCGTGGTGGCGACCTTGAGTCAGAAGCTTCCGCAACGATATTGCGATTCGTCGGAAGCTTTGGCGGATCTGCTTGGGCTGTTTCCCTGGCGGGACTGGGAAAGGGGAGAGGAGAAGCGGGACAAATGGCGCAGCGGGGCGGCAGCGCGCCCCGCGTGGTTTCAGTGCATGGGCAACTGGCCCAGGGCGGTCAGCGCCAGCACGACTTCGGGTGACAGGCGACGCTCGCTGCACTGCACGCCCGCGGTTTCCAGTGTGGTCCAGAGGTCGGCATCGCCGGTGACGATCCGCTGCCTGAGGTAGGCGAGATAAGTGTGCTCGGACGGCGTCAGCGGTCGCGGTGCGCTGCGCAAGTCATCCAGGATGTCGCAAAGCGAAATGTTGGGAGGGGTCATACCAATGCGAAAAGTAAAGCTGCGGCGGAAGGTAACGCATGATTCTATCCATGCCATGCATTAACGGCTTCACCAAAAGCAGGCAATAACCCTTCTAATTCGGGCAGGGAACGCACAGGCGTCGCATACGTGGCGCGCCATGCCACCTCATGTGGCTTAAGCCGCCTTTGCCGTTGCCCTGCGAACGCGAACATGGAAAATGTTGTTGCGGAAAAACGCCATCGTTCGCGCTGTGCGTGATCGAGGAGCGCTTCAACGACAACCCGCGCGCCGACGCGCCACGGCTTCCCATGGAGTGAACGCTGAACGGGTGCGCTGCACGAGGCACTCGTGTCCCGCCAGGGTTGGCGCCTTCTGTTCTGGCCGGAATATTTCTGCGGCCGCGCGCGTATAGCCTATACAACAGCTATCAGGCGAGGTCGCAATGGGGGTTGCTCGCAACGGCCCCGATGACTGCACAGGAGGTTAGCCATGAACGGTGCAGCGAGATGGGCGGCGGCAGGGGTGTTCGTTTTCGGCCTTGGTGCCGGGACGCCCGCGCTGGCCGACGAGGAATGGAGCACGGGACCGCCCTGCCAGCCAGTCGTGGGCCAGGCGGTGGTCAACGGCCAGTGGCAGCAGGTGGGCGGACTGGCCTGCCTGCAAGCTGACGGCAGCTGGCAACTGGTCGATGGCGGCGGCGATTACTACCAGACGCCCTACTACTACGACGACAGCTATCCCGGGTATTGGGCTCCCGTAGCGGTCGCCTATGGCGCATTCGTCTTTGTGGATCGCCATCACCACGTGCATCCGATGCAACACGTGTACTTCCGCCGCATGGGCGGCGCGGGCTGGGGCGCGCGAGGCGTGCGTGTCATGCCGCGCGGTGGCATGGGCGGCGGAGCGGCCCGCGGAATGGGCGGCGCCATGGGGGGCGGCCGCGGCGGCGGGCACCGCTGATGGCCTGACCGGGCATCCCATTGACAAGGACAGGCCTGTTCTATACGGTGGCTGCTCGTTCCGTCATGCCGGCGTGCCATGCACGCCGGTTTTCCTTTCCGCGCCAGTCCATGCCACGCAAAGCCGCCCAGGTCTCCGAAGCCGACAAGCACGCCGCCGAAGGCGGTGCCGTTGCCGTGGACCGTGCGCTGTTCGTGCTGTCGGCGTTCCGGCTTGGCGATACCTCGCTCGGGCTGGCCGA
This sequence comes from Cupriavidus sp. 22TCCZM04-2, assembly GCF_057798895.1. Lineage (NCBI taxonomy): Bacteria > Pseudomonadati > Pseudomonadota > Betaproteobacteria > Burkholderiales > Burkholderiaceae > Cupriavidus > Cupriavidus sp. 22TCCZM04-2. Next base: position 17,585 of record NZ_JBYOJS010000032.1, on the reverse strand, counting down.
ACTCGCACAGCGTTCCGGCCTCTATAAAAGCACGCTGTTGCGGCTGCTGGCGTCGCTGGAGCATGCCGCGCTGGTGCAACGGCTGCCTGACGGACGCTACAGCCTGGGGCCCGAGGTGGCGCGGCTCAACGCGGTCTATGCCGCGTCGTTTTCGCTCGAGGCCGTTGTCATGCCGGTGCTGCGCGCGCTGGTACAGGCCACGCGCGAAAGCGCCGCGTTCCATGTCGAGCAGGGCGAACACCGGCTGTGCCTGTACCGGGTCGATTCGCCGCAGCCTGTGCGTGACCACATCCGCGCGGGCGAACTGCTGCCGCGCGACCGCGGCGCCGGCGGCCGCGTGCTGCGCGCGTTTGCCGGCGAGGCCGGCGAACTCTACGAGCGCATCCGCCGCCAGGGGGTGATTGCGCTGGTCGGCGACCGCAGCCCCGAGATCGCGGGCGTTTCGGCGCCGGTGTTCGGCCCGGACGGCGCCCTGGCCGGTGCGCTGACGCTGACCTGCCCGGCCAGCCGGTTCCGCGAAGATTTCCGTGACGATGTCCTGGGCGCGGCGCGCGCGCTGACCCAAGGCCTGGGCGGCAATTTCCCCGATTTCCCGGAGCTGCCGGCGGCGGCCTGATGCCGTTGCCCGGGCGGCGTTGTGGCGGGGTGACCCGGCTTGTCGGGGGTGCCCCTTGGCAGCCGCGGCGGGATATCATTCGCGGTCGCCCCCTTCACCCGTGCCCTCGTATCGGTCGACGGCGCGCCTCATGGCTTTGTCAAGGGATGTCCGTGCACCTGGACCAGCAAACCATTGCGGTTGTGATGATCGTGTTCTTTTCCAGCACGCTGGTCATTGCGGCTGGGCTGGTCTTTGCGCTGCGCGCGATCGAGGCGGGGCGGCTGTGGGCGTTCGGCCATGTGATCGTGTCCGGCGCCGGACTGGCGCTGGCGGTCAGCGCGGCCGGCGGCGAGCCGAACCTGGGCATGGCGGGCGCCGGCGCTTTCGTGGTGGGCTGGCTGCTGATCTACCGCGGCGTGCGCGTCTATTACGGCCTGCACGCGCACGCCGGCCCGCTGGCGGCGGCCGGGCTGGTCGTGCTGGGGCTGATCGCCACGTCCTCCGAGCTGCCCGACGGGCCCCGGGTGTTGCTGGCCGCGGTCTACGGCATCCTTGCCGCGATTTCGCTGGCGACGATCGCGACCCTGGTGCGTACCGGGCGTGGGCGGCGCAGCATCGGCGCGCCGCTGGTGCTGGTGTCCAGCCTCGTGCAGCTGTCGACCCAGCTTGTCTGCGCCAGCCATACGATCACGCAGGCCGGCGTCGACCGGCATGACCTCACGCTGTTCTTCGCCGGCCCGGCGGGCTCGGCCTGGGCGCTGGCGCCGCTGATCGCGGGGCTGCTCGGGCTGTTCGGCTTCACCGTAATGGCGATGGAGCAGATCATCGCCAACAACGAAAGCGGCGCGCGCGTCGATGCGCTGACCGGCCTGCTCAACCGTGGCGCGCTGGACCTGTCGGCGCTCGGCCTGGTGGCGCGCTGGCAGCGCGACGGCCAGCCGCTGTCGTGCCTGGTCATCGATATCGACCACTTCAAGCAGGTCAACGACACCTTCGGCCACCACGCCGGCGACGCGGTGCTGCGTGAAGTCGCCCAGGCGCTCGACAACTCGCGCCGCGCCTCCGACGTGGCCGGGCGCTATGGTGGCGAGGAGTTCTGCATTCTCTGTCCGCACACCGACGAACAACAAGCCACCGCGCTGGCCAACCGTATCCTGCGCAAGGTCCGCGCGATCGCGCTGCCAGGGCAGGAGTGTTTTGCCTCGGTCAGCATCGGTGTGGCGCAGTTGCGCGGCGAGACAGGCAGCAAGGAACTGCTGTGGCGCAAGCTGTTCGCGGACGCCGACCGTGCGCTCTACCTGGCCAAGACGCACGGCCGCGACCGCTACGTGGTGGGGTCCGCGACGCAGGACGAGGCACCGGTGCCGTCGCTCGTGCGCGTGACCACCCGACCCATGCCGGCGGCCTGAGCGGCGTCAGGACCGGGTGCCGTCCGGCACATCGCGCTGCGGCACGCCGTCGTACGTCCACAGGAACTGGCGCGGGATCGGTCCCTTGTTGCGGCCGCCCTGCTGCGTCTGCTCCCAGGCATGCGCCAGGATGCCCACCGAGCGCGACAGGCAGAACAGCCCGCGCGCCAGCGGCGCCGGGAAGCACAGTTCCGCGTAGATCACCGCCGTGGCGCCGTCGATATTCATCGGCACGGGCTTGCTGCGGCCTTCACCGAGCGCGCGTTCCACGGCGCGCGCAATCGCGGCGTAGCGGCCATTCACCACACCGTTCTCCGCGGCCTGGTCCACCAGCGCCAGCAGGCGTGGCGCGCGCGGGTCCAGCGGATGGAAGCGATGGCCAAAGCCCGACACGAACTTGCCGTGCAGATCGCGATAGTGCTGCAGGCCCGCGCTGACGGCCTGGTCCAGCGCAGCGCCGGCGTCGATGCGCCGCGCGATGTCCTGGTACAGCTGCACCGCCTGCTCGCCCGCGCCGCCATGCACGTCGCCGAGCACGTTGACCGCCGAGGCCATCGCATTGTTCAGCCCGACGCCGCACGTGGCGGCCATGCGGGCAATCGCGATGCTGGGCGCCTGTGGCCCGTGATCGACGGCCGCCATCAGCGCCGCATCGAGCAGCTCGCCCTGTCCCGGCCCGGGCAAATCGCCACGCAGCATCAGCCAGATCATCTGCGCGAACGAAACCTGGCCGATCAGCTGCTCGATCGGGTAGCCGCGATAGCGGATCTCGCCAGGGCGCATGTCGATGATTTCCGTGCGCCACCAGTCCTGCGACATCTGCTGGCCGGGGTCCATGGTCGGTCGGGTCTCGCTCATACGGCGCGCTCCTGTGTGAGGGTGTCGATGTCGGTCTCGCTGTAGCCAAGGCCGGCAAGGATCTGCCGCGTGTGCTCGCCCAGTTGCGGCGGCGGCGTGTCGACCGACGGTGCTTCGCGGTTCAGCTTGAAGCCGGTGCGCACCACGCGGATATCGCGGCCCACGCCGGGCACGTCGGCGAAGGTGCCGATCATGCCGCGGTCGCGCACCTGCGGCTGCTCCAGGGTCTGCGGCACGCCCAGCACCGGGCCGGCCGGCACGCCAGCCTCATTGAGTAGCGCCCACCATGCCTCGGCGGGCTGCTTTGCCAACTCGGCTTCCAGCGCTTGCGTCAGCGCGGCACGGTTTGCCAGGCGGGCCTGGCGTGCGGCGAAGCGTTCGTCGGCAATCAGGTCCGGGCGGCCCACCACGCGGCACACGGCCTCGAACTGCTCCTGCTTGTTGGCGGCAATGTTCAGCAGGCCATCGCCGGTGCGGAAGGTGCCCGACGGACTGGCGGTGAAGTTCTCGTTGCCCATCGGGGACGGGGCCTTGCCGGCGATCAGGTGGTTCGACACCACCCAGCCCATGGTGGCAAGCGTGGCTTCGAGCATCGACACGTCGATGAAATAGCCTTCGGTGCGCTGGTGGTCCGCCAGCGATGCGGCGATGGCGAACGCCGCCGTGATGCCGCCGATGGTATCCGAGACCGGGTAGCCGACCCGGTACGGCGCGGTCTGCGCGTCGCCAGTGATGCTCATCACGCCCGACATGCCCTGGATGATCTGGTCGTAGGCCGGCAGGTCCGACAGCGGCCCGTCCTGGCCGAAGCCGGAGATGGCGCAGTAGATCAGGCGCGGATTGTCCTGCCGCAGCGTCTCGAAGCCAAGGCCCAGGCGCGTCATCACGCCGGGGCGGAAGTTCTCGACCACGACGTCGGCGCTTTGCACCAGCTTGCGGAACACTTCCTTGCCGCGCCCATGTTTCAGGTTGAGGGTGATCGACTGCTTGCCCGGGTTTTGCGCCAGGAACGACACACCCATCAGGCGCTGGTTCAGTTCGGCGTCGGCGCCGAGCTGGCGCGCCAGGTCGCCGGTGCCCGGCGTTTCCACCTTGATGACCTCGGCGCCCATGTGCGCCAACTGGTGGCAGCAGAACGGGCCGGCCAGCACATTGGTCAGGTCGAGTACGCGCACATGGCGCAACGGTTTTTGCATGATGGTTTCCTGCGGAATGCTGGGATGGCCGGCGCGGACTACTCCACGCGCGCGCCCGATGCCTTCACGATCGTGCCCCAGCGGGCGTTCTCGGCCTTGATGAAGGCGGCCAGGTCCTGGGCGCTGCCGCCGCGCGGGTCGCTGCCTTCCTCGCGCATCTTGTTGATGGTGTCGGGCTGGGCGAGCGCCTTGTTGACCTCGGCATTGAGCCGCTTGACCACTTCGGGCGAGGTGCCGGCCGGTGCCACCAGTGCCTTCCAGTCTTCCGCCTGGAAGCCGGCATAGCCCGATTCGGCCACGGTCGGCACCGCCGGCAGCAGCGGCAGGCGCCTGGCCGACGTGACCGCCAGCGCGCGGATCTTGCCGGCCTTGATCATCGGCATCGCGATGGGCGGCGTGGCGAAGTAGAAGTCGGTCTGGCCGCCGAGCAGGTCGGTCAGCGCCGGCGACGCACCCTTGTACGGCACGTGCAGCGTCTTGATGCCGGCGCGGCGCGCGAACATCTCGCCGGTCAGGTGGCCCACGGTGCCGGTGCCGGCGGAGGCCATCGACAGCGATTTGGCCTTGGCCGCGGTCACGAGATCGGCCACCGTCTTGTACGGGGCGTCGGCGCGCACGATCAGCACCACTGGCTGGGCCGAGACCAGCACCACCGGCGCGAAGTCCTTCACCGCGTCATAGGGCATCTTGGGGTAGAGCGTCGGGTTGATCGCCAGGTTGGCGGTCTGCCCCATCCCTAGCGTGTAGCCGTCGGGCTTCGACTTGGCGACGGCATCCAGACCGATATTGCCCCCCGCGCCGGCGCGGTTTTCCACCACCACGTTCCAGTGCGTGGCCAATCCGACCTTGTTGAATACCAGTCGCGACAGCACGTCGGTGCCGCCGGCCGGCGGGAATGGCACCACCAGGCGCACCGGCTGGCTCGGGTACGTGTCGGCGCGGACCGGCACTGCGGCGGCCATGAATCCGGGGATGGCGAGGCACAGCAGGGTGCGGGCCCACGAGTGAAGCTTGCGGCGGTGCGGGAAAGTCATGTCGTCTCCTGATATCGTCATAGTTCTATAAGACAGAACATCAGTCTTATAGAAAGAACGCGGCCAGCATAGGAGGCAAGACCAAACGTGTCAAGGGCCGTGGCGGCCCGCATCTGCCACTACAATGGCGCCCGGCCCGCGCCGGCCGTTGGCTGGCGCGGGGAACTTGCAGTGGTGGTACAGAGAACGGAATCGATGATGTCAAACGCATGCGGCCTGGACTTCGGCACGTCCAACTCCACGGTGGGCTGGACCCGCCCCGGCCATCCGGCCGCACTCCTGCCGCTGGAAGACGGCAGGCAAACGCTGCCCTCGGTGATCTTTTTCCACGCCGAAGACCCGCTGGTCAGCTATGGCCGCGCGGCGCTGGACGACTACCTCGCGGGCTACGAGGGCCGGCTGATGCGCTCGCTCAAGAGCCTGCTCGGCACCTCGATGATGGAAGACAGCACCGAGGTAATGGGCCAGGCCATGCCCTTCCGCAAGCTACTGGCGCACTTTATCGGCGAGCTGAAGGGCCGCGCCGAGCGCGCGGCGGGCACCACGTTCACGCGCGCGGTGCTGGGTCGTCCGGTGTTCTTCATCGACGAGGACCCGAAGGCGGACCGGCTCGCCGAGCAGACGCTGGCGGAGATTGCGCGCGATGCGGGCTTTCGCGACATCGAATTCCAGTACGAGCCCATTGCGGCCGCGTTCGACTACGAAGCCAGGATCGCGCAGGAAGAGCTGGTGCTGGTGGCCGACATCGGCGGCGGCACGTCGGACTTCTCGCTGGTGCGGCTGTCGCCGGAACGCGCCAGCCGCACGGACCGCCGCGACGACATCCTGGCCAATGGCGGCGTGCATATCGGCGGGACCGACTTCGACCGCGCGCTGAGCCTGGCGCGCGCCATGCCGTTGCTGGGCCTGGGCAGCAAGCTGCGCAACGGCAAGGAGATGCCGTCGGGCCAGTACTTCGACCTGGCGAGCTGGCACACCATCAACCTGGTCTACACGCGCAAGGCGTGGGCGATCGTGATGGACAACTACCGCGACGCGGCCGACACCGCGATGCTCGACCGGATGATCCGCCTGATCCGCGAGCGCGCGGGCCACTGGCTGGCCATCCAGATGGAAGCGGCCAAGATCGCGCTCTCGGGCACGGACCGCACCGACGTCGACCTGCATCGCATCGAGCCGGAACTGATGCTGTCAATCACGCGCGACGAATTCGACGAGTCGATCGGCAAGCTTGTCGCGAAGACCGAGAAGACCGTGCAGGACATGCTGGTGACGGCCGGCGTGACGGCGGATGCGGTCGACACCATCCTGTTCACGGGCGGTTCCAGCAGCGTGCCGCTACTGCGGCAGCGGCTCGGCGAATTGCTGCCGAAGGCGCGGCGGGTGGAAGGGGATTTGTTCGGGGGGATCGGTTCGGGGCTGGCGCTGGATGCGGCGCGCAAGTTCGGGTAAGGCGACGAGGAAGGAAACCGTATCGGATTCAGCGCTGGCAAAAGCTGTTCAGTCCTTCTTATCCCTTACCACGTAGCGCATTTGCCGAGCGCAAAGCCCTGACCCACAGCCCGCCGTACCACCGCCAACATCGCACGTGCGGCACTGGCATCGCGCCCAAGTCGCAGCAGCGCCGGCAGTTGCCAGGGCGCCTTCAGCAGGCCCGCCATGACTGCGCCGACATCGGTACGCCCGTCGCTCCCCATGCCGGCCAGCGCCAGTGGCGGGACGGCGCGCGTGGCCGGATCGATCACCACGCGGCACGCGGCGAATGGCAAGCCATGGCTGCGTGCGATGCGGGCGGCGATGTGAGACTCCATATCGACGGCCAGCGCACCGCTGGCGGCGTACAGGGCCGCCTTGTCGGCGAGCGTCGCCACGGCGGTGTCCGAGCCGGCGAGGACGCCGGACAACGCCTGCGGCAGCGACTGCATCAGCGCGCGCATCCAGTCGGGATCAGCAAGCGTGGACATTTCGTTCGATTCGTCGCGCACGCTGGTTGCAACGATGACAGCCCCTGGCGCCAGCGCAGGATCAAGGCCGCCGGCCACGCCGAAGCTGAGGATGCCGGCGCATGCACCGGCCCGGCGCTCGATGGCGGCGCCCAATGCCGCGCCGCGCTGGCCGTACACGACCTCGCTGTCCGGGCCCGCGGCGATATTCGCTTCGAAGTCCATGCCGCAGACCACCAGCACGCACGGCTCGCTCATGGCAGGCGCTTGCGGAGGGCGGTTTACAGTCCCCACGCCACCTGGCGCTTGGCGCCGCGCTGCAGGTTGCGGTAGCGCGCCAGCGCCCACAGCGGAAAGTAGCGGGCATAGCCGTGATAGCGCAGGTAGAACACGCGCGGGAAACCCACGGCGGTGAAGCGCGGCTCGCGCCACAGGCCGTCGGGTTGCTGCGTGCGCAGCAGGTATTCGATGCCGCGTGCCACGGCCGGGTGCGCGGCCTCGCCGGCTGCCATCAGGCCCAGCAACGCCCAGGCCGTTTGCGATGCAACGCTGGGCGCGCGTTCGTAGCCACGGTATTCGAGCTTGTAGCTGTCGCCGTCCTCGCCCCAGCCGCCATCCGCGTTCTGGATGCCGGCCAGCCAGTCGGCGGCGCGCCGCACCGGCGGCGCATCCCGGTCCATGCCCGCGGCATTGAGCGCGCACAGGGCGCTCCAGGTGCCATAGATGTAGTTGGTGCCCCAGCGCCCGAACCAGCTGCCGTCAGGCATCTGCTCGGCCAGCAGGTAGCGCAGCGCGCGCGCGGCGGGTTCGCTCTTCTGCGGCGTGTCACCGGTCTGGCACAGCATCGACAGGCAGCGCGCCGAGACGTCGGCAGTGGGCGGGTCCAGCAGCGCGCCGTGGTCCGCGAACGGGATGTTGTTCAGGTAGAGATGGGTATTCTCGGGCTCGAAGGCCCCCCAACCACCATTCCCGCTTTGCATGCCGACGATCCATTCGACCGCGCGCGTGACCGCTTCGGCGTTCGGGTCCGGGCGTTCTCGCGGGACGTCCTGGGCGGCGCGGTGCATCGCCGCGGCGACGACCGCGGTGTCGTCCACGTCGGGGTAGTGCGGGTTCGCGTACTGGAACGCCCAGCCACCCGGGCGCACCTGCGCGCGGCGCACGGTCCAGTCGCCGCGCACGTCGAGTACCTGCAGCGGGCGCAGCCAGTCCAGCGCGCGGCCGACTGCGGCCGTGGCGCGCGGCCCGCCGGCTTCCAGCAGCGCATGCGTGGCCAGCGCGGTATCCCAGACCGGCGACAGGCATGGCTGGCAGTAAGCTTCGTCGCCGTGGATGACCAGCAGCTTCTCGATCGATCGCCGCGCCACGGCACGGTCAGGATCGTCGGGCGGAATGCCAAGCACGTCGAACATCATCACCGAGTTCGCCATGGCCGGGAAGATCGCGCCCAGGCCATCTTCGCCGTTGAGCCGCTCGCGCACGAAGGCTTTCGCCGCATCGATGGCGCGACGGCGCAGCGCGCCCGGCATGACAGGCTCGGCGGCGCGCAGCAGCGCATCGGCACCGCGGAACAGCGAATACCAGCCGGCATGCTGGTGGGGCGCCTTCGATGGCAGCCGCACGGCGTCGCGCGGGGCGGTGAACAGCTCGTCGATGCCGATCTTGCGCGGGTTGCGCGCCTGCGGCCGCAGGCTGTTCAGCACCAGCAGCGGCACGATCACCGTGCGGGCCCAGTACGACACCTTGGACAGGTGGAACGGGAACCACCGCGGCAACAGCATGATTTCCACCGGCATCATCGGCACTGCCTGCCAGGACATCACGCCAAACAGCGCCAGCAGCGTGCGCGTGAAGACGTTGCTGGCTTCCGCGCCGCCCATGGCCGCGATGGCCGTGCGCGCGCGTGCCATGTGCGGCGCCTGCGGATCGTCGCCGGCCATTTTCAGCGCGAAATAGGCCTTCACGCTGGCGCTGACGTCGGAGCGGCCTTCATGGAACAGCGGCCAGCCGCCCTCGGCATTCTGGATGCGCCGCAGGTAGCGCGCGATGCGTGCCTCCAGCGCCAGGTCCGGGGTCTCGCCCAGGTAGTGCACCATGAGCAGGTATTCGGCAGGGATGGTGGCGTCGGCTTCCAGCTCGTAGACCCAATGCCCGTCGGACTTCTGCTGGGCCAGCAGGGCCTCGAGCGCATGGCCGATACCGGCTTCCAGGGCGTCCGGCGCGGCCGGCGCTGCGGCCGCCATGGCGGCGCGCGGTGCGGCAAGGACGGCCTCATTCATCGACATGCAAACTCCTTGTTCGGCACGACGCATGCGTGCCTGGAAGATGGTGTTCGGGATGCAGCCGGGCGTGGTACGCCAGCCGCGCATCCCCGCGCAGCATCTTCAGACCATGGTGTGGCGCAGAACGATCCATAGCATCTGCGCGCGCGGCACGCGCACGCGTGCGCGCGGTGCGCGCCAGCCCCGCGCGCGCAGGCGCACGAGCAGGCAGTGATAGACCTGGGACATGATTCGCGGGGATCGCACCGCGCGTGACGGGCAGCGCGCCATGACGGCGTCGGCCTGTTCGTAGTGGGCCTGCGCCTCGCGCGCGACGGCCGCGCAGGCGGCGTCGATGCCGGCATGGGCCACGACTTCCAGCGGCGTGGCGTGTTCTAGTCCCCGCACGCCCGCGGCGGCCAGTGCGGGCGCCGGCAGGTAGAGACGGCCAATGGCGGCGTCTTCGTCGATATCGCGCAGGATATTGGTGAGCTGCAGCGCCCGCCCGAGATGATGGGCCAGCGCCAGGCCGGGGGCCTCGTCCATGCCGAACACGCGCACGGCCAGCCGGCCCACCGCGCTCGCGACGCGATCGCAGTAGAGGTCCAGCGTGGCGGCGTCGGGCGCGCGGATTTCGGCGACCACATCCATGGTCATGCCGTCGATCACGTCCAGGAAGTCCTGCTGGCGCAGGTGGAAGGCGTCAATCTGCCGGGCCAGGGACCGCAGCGCGGCCGGCGCCATGCCCGCGTAGCACAGGCCGATGTCGCGGCGCCAGGCATCCAGGCCGGCAAGGCGTTCGGCATGCGGCGCGTCGCAGTCGGCGATATCGTCGACGGCACGGCAGAAAGCATAGATCTCGAACATGGCCTGCCGCTGGGCTGCCGGCAGGATGCGCATGGCCGCGTGGAAGGAACTGCCCGAAGATGCGGCCGGCGTGGCTGCGCCGGCGATTGGGGCATCTGGCGTTGCGATTTGAGTACCGGCCACGTAACTCCTCGACGCGCTTTTTTTTCCGTCGTGCGGCATCGGCGGACCACGGCGCCGAGCCACGCTTACGGTGGTTGGGGGTCGGCCGATTATAGCAACAACCTCGCAACAGGCCGGCCTGGCCGGAGTGCCTTATCGGCCAGGCGAAAAGCGCACGTAGGGCACGCCACGGCTGGGGGTCGAGGTGGTCTGGTCGACGACCTTCTCGACATCGGCCACCTCGCGCAGCGCGGCAAGGAAGGGCGCCACGGCAAAGCCCGGGCGGACGCATCCCTGCACGGTCAGCCAGCGTCCGCGTACCGTGATCCAGAGCGTGCTGTCCTGCCAGGCGGGCATGGTGACGGCCAGCGTCTGCAGTCGGCGTTGCAGGCTTTCGGCGATGTCCTGGTCGTACTGGAATGCATTGGCCAGGCGGCAGCGGCCCTCGGCCCAGCAGTGGTTGCCTTGCTCGATGCGATGGTGCGCCTCGCGGCGCCATTCGGCCTCGCTGACGCGCGGGCCGGCCGGCTCGGGGCAATCGGCAACGCGGGAAGACACCTGCATGAAGGGGTCGTGGCCATAGTTGGCAACGCTTTCGGCGCAGGCCGGTTGCAGCGGCAGGGCTAGAGCGATGGCAAGTGCCTGGACGCCGCTGCGTCGCCGCCAAATACAAAGAGCCCCGCGCTCGCGGGGCTCTTTGGTGGCAGGCACGTGCATGGGCGCGCGCCTGCGGTGTCCAAACCGGATCAGACCGCCTGGATCTTAGTGGCTTGTTCGCCCTTCTGGCCCATCGCCTTGACGTAGCGGACCTTCTGGCCTTCCTTCAACGACTTGAAGCCATTGCCTTCAATCGCCGAGAAGTGCGCGAACAGATCGTTGCCGCCTGCGTCCGGCGTGATGAAGCCGAAGCCCTTGGCGTCGTTGAACCACTTAACGGTACCGGTATCCATATCTTTTCAACCTTGAATTTCAAATGAGCTTAATTGCCCGCTGTACATCGTGCTCAATGCAGGAATCGCGCAAGGGTTGGTGAATGCCCGATTCCTTTGCGCATTGTTTATGCCTTCCCTATGTCGCTGGTATGACAAACGAAAAACACCGCGGATCGACACATCGAAAAGGCGTTGCACATGTGGGAAGCATTCTGACGAATTTTCCCGGCGTGTCAATCAGGCAAAGCGCCAAATCATGATGAGACGTTCCGACACGAGATATTAACGGTTTCTACATCACCGTCGATTCAGTGAATTCCCTGAGATACGCACCTCTGGCACTGTAACGGTGCGTCGCAAGGGTATTGACTGAACTTCGGATTTTGCACACGTTTCACCGCGACATGTCGTCGGGCATAATGTCTGACTTATAAGTCATTGTGTTGCCATCGCTTTTACATCTGCTTACTTCTTGCGCGTACCACATTCGGGGGATGCGGCACTAGTTGATAGCAGTTAAAACGCAGGCTCACAAAAAAACAAAATCGCGTGGAGATGCCAGACGGCGGCCACGACGAAAACAATGTCGCCACGGGTAGACAGATGTCATTCGCAGAACGGGGAAACACATGATGCATTCGCAATAGGCGTCCGCGCGCCAAACACGGACTTGCCCTGAACGGGTCAGGACCTCGCATGTCCTGTGCTCCGCCACAGCAAATTCCGCATTGTCTTTTTTGCCACGGCGAGTCGCCGTGCGGCCCGCCGCCTGCGTTCCGTTCTCGGCACAATTGTTGACAATACGTTTGTCTTTGCTGACCTAGCATCTCGTCTTCGTCCGGTAAATGGGATTTTTCCGAACCGTAATGTCGGCCCGACATAGCGGAGGCTGAGTCGCATCCATGATGTGTCCCATGCTCCACAAATTGTCGCGATGCTGGCGGGAGCGGCCGGCCCATGCGCGTGCAAGCGGCGAGCGGGCCTGGAACCATGTGCTGCGGCTCGCGCCGGGCCTGTCGGCCGTGTTCCTGGTGCGCATCGAGACGGACTTGGTCGAGTACTACGAAGCCTTCTGCAACGCGGTGCGCGGCGGCAGTTCGCTCGAGCATATCGAGGACATGCGCAATACCATGGTCCAGACCATCCGGCTCGGGCTGTACGAGATCGTCAAGAGCATTGGATAACATGCAGGACGCAGCGGGCGTTGGCTGGCTTGCTGCGCGAAGATCGAGAATGGCCGCGCCCGACAGGGCGGATACGACGAAACAATCGATGCCGGCGTGCAGTCGCCAAGGAAGCAATTTGCAGTCGCAGCAGGCAGAAGGATGTGAGGATGAGGATTGCCTCGGTGGAGGACGATCCGGACCAGGCCGAACTGGTCCGGAAAATACTGGAAGAGTCGGGATTCGAATGCGAAAGCTATGCAACGGGTGCGGCCTTGCTGCGCGCGCTGCGCGAGCAATCGTTCGACTTGCTGGTGGTGGACTGGCAGTTGCCCGATACCAGCGGCTTTGAACTGGTGAGCTGGGTGCGCCAGACCTCCGGCGCCATGCCGCCGATCCTGTTCCTGACCAGCCGCACCGCCGAAGAGGACATCGTTGCCGGCCTGAGCGTCGGGGCCGACGACTACATGCTCAAGCCGATCCGGGCCGGCGAACTGCTGGCACGCGCGCGTTCGCTGCTGCGGCGCGCCTACCCCGAAGCCACGCAGGATACCGACGTCATCCGCCGCGGCAACTATTGCGTGGATCCGCGCGCGCGCACTATCACGCTCGGCGGCGAGCCCGTCACGGTATCGCCGCGCGAGTACGAGCTTGCGCTGTTCCTGTTCCGCAACATGGGCCGGCTGCTGTCGCGCGACGTAGTGGAGCAGGCCGTGTGGGGCCGCGCCATCGGCGCCGCGTCGCGCACGGTCGACACGCACATGTCGCGCCTGCGCATCAAGCTGGCGCTGCGCCCCGAGAACGGCGTGCGGCTGACGTCCGTCTATTCGCACGGCTACCGCTTCGAAGCGACCAGCGCCGAGGACCAGCCCCATGCGTAGGACCGTGGCGATAACCGGCATGGCGCTGGCCGTGTGGCTGGGGCCTGCCGGGCCGGCGCAGGCGGGACCGGCCGGTGCCGAAGGCGCCGACTTCCTCTACGTGGTCGAGCCCGGCGACAACATGTTCACGCTGGCCGGGCGCTACATGGCCGGCGCTGACGGCTGGCGCCTGCTCCAGGCGCATAACGGCGTGGCGAATCCGTACCGGCTGGCGCCAGGCACGCGCCTGCGCATCCCGCTTGGCCAGATTCCCGAGCAGCCCGGCGCGGCGCGCGTCGTGTTCGTCAGCGGGCCGGCCGAGGCGGATGGCGAGCCGCTGCGCGCCGGCCTGGCGCTGCGCGAAAGCGCGCGCGTTGTCACGGCCGCCGGCAGCACCGTCACGCTGGAACTGCCCGACCGCACGCGCGTCACGCTGCCGCCGGGCACGACCGTGGCGGTGCAGCGGCTGCGCACGTTCCGCAAGTCCGGCCTGACCGATACCGTGATCCGCGTCGAAGGCGGCCAGGCCGAAACGCGCGTGGCGCCCGAGGGCGGCGGCGTGGGCCGCTTCGAACTGCATACGCCAATGATGGTGACCGGTGTGCGGGGCACGCGCTACCGCGTCGCCGCCGACGCTGCCGGCAGCCGCAGCGAGGTGCTGGAGGGCCGCGTCGGCGTCAGCGTGCCCCGCTCCGGCACGGCATCCGCCACGGCGGTGACGGCTGGCTACGGGATCGGCGTGGCGGCGGGCCATCGCCTGTCACGGCCGGTTGCACTGCTGCCGGCGCCAGCCTTGCAGCCGCTGCCGGACACGGTCGTGGGCCCCGCCACGGAGGCGAGCTGGCAGGCCGTGCCGGGCGCCGCGACCTACCACGTTGCGGTGGCGCGCGATGCCGCGCTGACCGAGCTGGTCTGGACAGGCGACACGGCGGACACGCAAATCGGCCTGGATGGCCTGCCCGAAGGCTTGCTCCACCTGGTGGTGAGTGCCGTGGACGCGCGGCGTCTGGCAGGCCGGCCGGCCTCGGCACCGTTTGCCGTGCGCCTCAATCCGCCGGCGCCGTTCACGCTGCAACCGGCCGCCGGGACGGTGCGTTATGGCGAGTCAGCCGCGTTCGAGTGGGCGGCCGTGGGCGCCGCGGCCTCGTATGAACTCGCGGTGTCGGCGGATGCGGGGTTTGCCGTCACGGCGGCCACGCTGCAGGGCAAATCCGAGCAGGCCACGCAGAAGCTGGCGCCGGGGCCGTGGCTATGGCGCGTGCGCTCGCTGGATGCGGCCGGGCGGCCCGGGCCGTGGTCGGCGGCGGTGCCATTCACGCTGGAACCGGCGCCGCCGGTGCCGACGCTGAACGACGACGGCAACTGCCTGCGCATCGGCTGGCCCGCCGATGCGCGGGCCGCGGCCGGCTATCGCGTGCAGATGGCCGAGGACGCCGCCTTCACGCGCATCGTGGCGGACCAGCGCAGCGCCGGCAACGAAGTGGCGCTGCCGCGGCCGCCGGTCGGCACCTACTATGTGCGCGTGGCGCGCGCGGCAGCGGACGGCCGCGAGCCCGCCGCCGCGTTCTCCGCGCCGCAGCGCCTCGACATAGCGGGCTATCTGCGCGATGGACTGGGCGGCGCGATCCGCATCGGCAACGGCGCCCGCGAAGACGGTGGCCATGGCGACGGCGTCCGCCTCCGCTAAGCCCTGGCGGCGCCTCCGCGGGGCCGCCTTCGGGCGGCGTACGCTGGCCGAATGGGCCTTGCTGCTGGCCGCCGTGCTGGCGCTGGTGGCGGGGGTCGCGCGCTACGGCTGGGCCGAGCGCGCGGACCTGGCGCTCTATGATCTTGCCATCGGCGCGCAGCACCATGCCGCGCGCGACGACATCGTCATCGTGGCCATCGACGACGCCAGCATCGTGACGATCGGCCGCTGGCCCTGGCGCCGCACCGTACTGGCGCAACTGGTGGACCGCATTGCCGCCGGGCAGCCGCGCGTGATCGGCGTGGACGTGATCCTGACCGAGCGCGACACGCGTTATCCCGAGGACGATGCCGTGCTCGCGCGTAGCCTGGCCAGCGCCGGCAACGTGGTCTTGCCCGCGCTGGCCGAGCCCTCGGCGGGCGGCATGATGGTGCGCTATCCGCTGGCGGGGCTGGGTGCCGGGGTGGGGCACATCAACCTGTCCGTTGACGCGGACGGCGTGGCGCGGCAGGTGTACCTGCTGGAAGGGCCGCAGCCCGCGCTGCAGGCCGGGCTGCCACACGTGGCGGCAGTGATGGCGTCATGGCCCGGGGCGCCGCGGCCGGTCGCCGCGTATCGGCATGAGGCGGCCAGCGTGGTCGATGCCTTCGGCTGGGAGCGCCGATACCGGCTGCGGATTCCCTTTGCGGGGCCAGCCGGCACGTTTGCGCGGGTCTCGGCAGGCGATGTGCTGGCGGGGCGCGCCGATCCCGCCCTGTTCCGCGGCAAGGCCGTGCTGCTCGGCGCCATTGCCACCGGCATGGGGGACGTATTGCCCACGCCGGTGGTGCGCGACGGGCGTGGCATGAGCGGCGTGGAAATCCTGGCCAATACGCTGCAGACGCTGCAGGAGGATCATGCCATCGTCGCGGTGCCGCCGGCCTGGGGATGGGCGTGCACCGTGCTGGCGGTGATGGCGGCCGCGCTGGCCGCGCTGGTGCTGACGCCGCGCGGGGCGCTGCTGGCGACCGGGCTGGTGGTTGCCGCGCTGCTGGCCGGGCCGCCGCTTGTGCTTGCTGGCGCGCGGCTGTGGTTCGCGCCTGCCGCCGCGCTGCTTGGCTGCCTGATGTTCTACCCGCTGTGGAGCTGGCGCCGGCAGGAGGCGGCGCTGCGCTTCCTGGCGGACGAACTGGCCCGGCACGAGCGCGAGCCCGGCCTGCCTCCAGCGCCTGCGGCGCAAGGCGTCACGCTCGACAGCCGCATGCGGGCGGTCTATCGCATGAGTTCCCGCCTGCACGACCTGCGCCGCTTCCTGGCCGACGGGCTGGAAAGCCTGCCCGAGGCGACGGTGATCTGCAATCTTGAAGGCGGGGTGCTGCTTGCGAACCGCCGCTGCGTGGCGCTGGTGCCGGGCGTGCTGGGCGCCGTTGCCGGCAGCGGTGGCCATGCGCACGACGCCAGCGCCGATATCCGTGCCGTGATGGCCGTACTTTTCGCCGAGCCCGAAGCCGCGCTGGCGTACTGGCAGGCGCTGCATGCGCGCTGCGCGTCAGCAGGGAGGGCCGATGACGGCATCGAAGTGGCTGCACGCGACGAGCGTCGTTACCTGATGCACGGGGCGCCGCTGCATGGGGAGCAGGGCACGGTGGCGGGGCTGATCGTCAGCTTCATCGATATCACGGCCATTCGCCTGGCCGAGCGGCAGCGCGAGCAGATGCTGCGCTTCCTGTCGCATGACATGCGTTCGCCGCAGGCGTCCATCCTGGCGCTGATCGACCTGCATCGCGGCGCGGTCGGCGACGAGCGCGCCGCCGACCTGCTTTCGCGCATCGACACGCATGCCCGGCGCACCATGTCGCTGGCCGACGATTTCATTCGCGTGGCGCGCGCGGAGACGCAGCCACTCACCCTGCGCGATGTCGACCTTGCCGGGCTGGTGCTCGATGCCACCGACGAACTGTGGGCGCCGGCCAGCGCGCGCGGCGTGCTGCTGAACGTGGAGCTGCCTGATGAGCCTGCCGTGATCCGCGCCGAGCCGGCATTGCTGGTGCGCGCCGTGGGCAACCTGGTCGGCAACGCCGTCAAGTTCAGCCCGCGCGGTGCGGAGGTAAGGGTGGCATTGCGGATGGAGCCGGGTGGCTATGCCGTATCGGTCACGGACCGGGGGCCGGGTATTGCGCTGGCGCGGCAGCAGAGGTTGTTCCAGCCGTTTGCGCGCCTGCACGAGCACGACGTGGCGGCGCCGGCCGGCAGCGGGCTTGGCCTGGTCCTGGCGAAGACCGTTGTGGAACGCCACGGTGGCAGCATTGGCGTAGTAAGCGATGCCGGGGCCGGCGCCACGTTCACGCTGCACTTGCCGGGACCGCGTGTCTGACGCTTGGGGTCGGACACGATTGTTGGCAGTTGCACCGGCGGTATTTGCTTACGATGTCGGAGCCGTGCGGCCCCGCATCGTACGGCTTGCAACGCCCGCCCAGGCCTCCCGGTAGTTTCCTGGTGCGGGCGTTCTTTTGGTGCTTCGGGGAATTGCGGGTGTCGTTCTTGGCAGGCGCTGCTGTTTCGCCGGCGCAGCCGGCGAGTTACTTTTGTCTCGCGACAAAAGTAACCAAAAACGCGTTTTCGTGGTCGACGAACGGCCCGTGGTGGTGAAGACGGTACAGGGCATAGCCACACTGCCTGCCGCGTAGATGATCAGG
>NZ_JBYOJS010000031.1:0-46268 GCF_057798895.1 Cupriavidus sp. 22TCCZM04-2 | reverse complement strand
CCCTCCATGTCAGGATAGTTGTCGCCTCGCTGCCTTTCGATGAAGGACAATGGGGGGCGGTAACGGTTGGAAGATGAAGCCTTATCCGGCGGAGTACAAAGAATGGGTGGTCGAGCAGATGAAGCCGCCCTTGAACCGGTCGGTGGCGGAGTTGGCCAGGGAGACAGGCATTACAACGGTGTGCCTGCGCAACTGGCGCAACGCGGCCCGAGAGCAAGGAAAGGTTGTGCCAGGCAACGGCAAACAAAGTGATAAGTGGTCCAGTGCGGACAAGTTCCGAGTGGTGCTGGAGACGGCGCCCCTGAGTGAGGCGGAGCTGTCCGAATACTGCCGCAGGAAGGGTATTCAGCCGGAACAGATCCGGGCGTGGCGGGCCGCGTGCGAGCAGGCCAATGCCAAGACACCAGACAAGCCTGACCTGGCGCAGCGCCGCGAGGAACAGGCGGCTCAGAAGCGGATCCGGGATCTTGAGCGCGAACTCAAGCGCAAGGATGCGGCGCTGGCTGAGACAGCAGCGCTGCTGGTGCTGAGAAAAAAAGCCGAGGCGATCTGGGGAAGGGACGAGGAAGACTGATCAACGTCTCGGATCGCCGCGATGCCATTGCGTTGATCGATGAAGCGGTAAAGAGCGGTGCACGCCAGTCCAGGGCCTGCGAGGAACTGGACTTGAGTGAGCGCACCTTGCAGCGCTGGCGCCATGCGCCAGAGGATGGCCGCCCGGGAGCGCAGCGCCCGGTGCCGGCGAACAAGCTCAGCGAGGCAGAACGGCAGGCCGTGCTGGCAGCGGCCAACCAGCCTGGCTACGAGAGCCTGACGCCGCACCAGATCGTGCCGAAGTTGGCCGACGAGGGCCGCTACCTGGCGTCGGAATCGACGTTCTACCGTGTGCTTCGGGCTGCAGGGCAGAGCCGGCGACGTGGACGCAGTCACAATGCCAAGCCCCGCGCGCCGACCACGCATCGTGCAGACGGTGCCAATCAGGTGTGGTGCTGGGACATCACGTGGATGCCCACTACGGTGAAGGGTCGCTTCTTCTACTGGTACATGATGCAGGACATCTACAGCCGCAAGCTGGTGGTCAATGAAGTGCACGAGAGCGAGTCGGTGGAGCATGCCCGCCGGCTGCTCGAACTGGGCTGTCTGCGCGAGCAAACGGCTGGGCGGCCGCTGGTGCTGCACTCTGATAATGGCAGCGTCATGAAGGGGCTGAGCATGCGCGCTGCGATGCAGGATCTGGGCGTGGTGCCGTCATACAGCCGCCCACGCGTGAGCAACGACAACGCCTATGCCGAAGCGTTGTTCCGTACGGCCAAGTACTGCCCGCTGTGGCCCGAGAGGCCATTCGATACGCTGGAACAGGCGCGTGAATGGGTGCATCGGTTCGTGCGTTGGTACAACGAGGAGCACCGTCACAGCGGGCTGAAGTATGTCACGCCGAACCAGCGGCACCGCGGGGAAGCGATACCCCTGCTGGCGCGACGAATGGTGGTGTATCAGGCTGCGCGCGCCCGGCACCCGCAGCGCTGGTCGCGGGGAATCCGGAATTGGAAGCTGGATCCAGTGGTCTACCTGAACCCCGAGCGGGCTGAGCTGGAGCCTAAGGAGTACCGGAAAGCAGCATAGCGGCGGACGCGACAACTACCTTGACACACGCCGCTCGGACAAAAAGTGACTCGCCGGCTACGCCGGCGAAACAGCGGCGTTTGCCAAGAGCGATAACCCAATCATTGCCAGAAACGCCCCGCCGGCTACGCCGGCGAAACAGCCGCGCCTGCCAAGCACGATGCCCTGCAATTCGGCGACACCCCCAAAAAGGCCCGCATCATCAACTTCGTCGTGCTGACCGCAGCGCTGTCCTCGTGCAACGGCGGCATCTTCAGCACCGGCCGCATGCTCTACAACCTGAAGGTGTTCGTGTGGGTGACGTCGATCTGCGGGCGGTGCGCCTGCGGGCGCCCGCCGCTACAATGGCCCCCGGGCAATCCACTGCCAGGGGGCCAGATGTCCGAACTCTACGCCGCACCACCGCGCCACGACGGGGTCGCTGATCCAGACGCCGGCCACACCGACGTCATCGCCAATTCAGCCGAAGATGCCGTAGCGCGCGCCGCCGCCGTGGCCGGCACAATCGCGCGCACGGCGGTCGAGCAGGCGGACCACGCGATGCGCCACTGGACCGACCCGGCGCCGGGTCCGGTGCGCATCGGCTCCGCACAGCACCTGCGCATGTTCTCCAACATGCTGCTGCAAACCCACAACCCCTACAAGCCGGCCGTGATCGAATGGCCGACGCTCTCGCCTGATGCGCTGCAGCGCGTCACCTCCCTGCCGATCTGGGACATTGCCGTGCAGACCGAGGGCCGCGCCTCGATCCGCGTGAAGACCTTTGCCGAAACCGTTGCCGACCCGCTGCTGCGCAGCGCGCTGGACATGGACGGCGCCGAGGAAGCGCGTCACAAGGTCGTGCTCTCGAAGATGGTGGAGGCCTACGGCATTCCGCTCGCACCCGAGCCGGACTATCCGCCCCCGGACGACCCGGAGTGGGGATGGCTGGTGACCGGCTACAGCGAATGCATCGACAGCTTCTTCGCCTTCGGCCTGTTCGCCATGGCGCGGCGCTCCGGCTATTTCCCGGCGGAGCTCGTGGAGACCTTCGAGCCGGTGATCCAGGAAGAGGGCCGGCATATCCTCTTCTTCGTCAACTGGGCGGCCTGGTATCGCAGCAACCTGCCCTGGTGGCGCAGGCCGCTGTTCGCGCTGAAGGTGGCGCGGGTGTGGGCCTTCCTGGTCTGGGAGCGCATCGGCATCGCGCGCGGCATCGACGCCGATGGCGCGGCCCAGGACGCCAACTTCACGATGAACGGCTCGGAAGCGCTTGGCGATTCGCTGTCTCCAGGCGCAATGATCGATTTGTGCCTGGCCGAGAACGAGCGCCGCATGGCGGGCTACGATGCCCGGCTGCTGCGGCCCGAAACCGTGCCGCGCCTGGCAAGGCTGGCGCGCCGCTTCCTCAAATGACCTTGACCGCCGCGTTTGCGCTGTCCCTGCTGTCGCTGGCTATCTGGTGCGTGCTGCTGTTCGGCCGCGCGGGTTTCTGGCGCGTGCGCAAGCCTGCGCCGGCTCCCGCCCCGGATGCGTGGCCCGAAGTCGTGGCCATTGTCCCGGCGCGCAACGAGGCTGACGTCATCGGCCGATGCGTGGCCGGCGTGCTCGGCCAGCAGTACCCGGGAACGTTGTCGCTGGTCGTGGTCGATGACCACAGCCACGACGGCACGACGGAAATCGCGGCCAGCGCGGCAGCCGGGACGCCGCGGCCCGGCGCCCTGACCGTTGTCCCCGCCCGGGACCTGCCGGCCGGATGGAGCGGCAAGGTATGGGCCCAGTCGGAAGGACTCGCTGCCGCCGCCCGCGTGACGCCGGGGGCCGCCTATGTCTGGCTGACCGATGCCGATATCTGGCACGGCCCAGGCGTGCTGGCCGGCCTGGTTGCCCGCGCCGTGCACGAGCGCCGCGATCTCGTGTCGCTCATGGTGCGCCTGCGCTGCGCCTCGGCCTGGGAACGGCTCATCGTGCCGGCTTTTGTTTTCTTCTTTGCCAAACTCTATCCGTTCGAGCGCGTCCGAAACCCGCGCAGCGCGGTAGCGGCCGCGGCGGGCGGCTGCATGCTGGCAAGCCGCGCGGCCCTGGGCCGCATCGGCGGATTCGCCGCCATTCGCGGCGAGTTGATCGATGATTGCAGCCTGGCCTCGAAGATCAAGCCGGGCGGCCCGATCAGCCTGGATCTCGCCGATGACAGCGTGTCGCTGCGGCCCTATGACGACTGGCGCAGCCTGTGGGACATGATCGCCCGCAGTGCCTATACACAGCTGCGCTATTCGCCGCTGCTGCTGGCCGGCACGGCGCTGGCGATGACCGCGACCTATCTGGCGCCGCCGCTGCTGGCGCTGGCGGGAGGCCCCCGGCTATGGCCTGCCTGGCTCACCTGGGCGGCGATGTCGCTGGCCTACCTGCCCATGCTGCGCGAATACCGCCAGCCGGCCTGGCTTGCGCCGCTGTTGCCGCTGACGGCGCTGTTCTACCTTGGCGCCACGCTGGATTCGGCGCGGCGCTACTGGCTGCGCCGCGGCGGGCAATGGAAGGGCCGCAGCCAGGCGCCGGTGCGGTCCTGAGGCTTCAGCCCAGGTATCCCGCCTCGCGGAACCAGTCCAGCGCGTCGCGCAGTCCCTCCAGATAGGGACGCGGCTGGTAACCCAGTTCGCGCCGGGCCTTGTCGCAACGGAAGAACATCTTGTACTTCGACATGGTGAGCCCGTCCACGGTAATAAACGGCTCCTTGCGTGTCACGCGCGCCACGGCCTCGGCCGCGTGGGCGAGCGGATACAGCGGCCACCGCGGCAATTGCACGGTCGGCGGCCGACGGCCGCAAAGGCCGGCGATATCACGCAGCATCTGCTGCAACATGACGTCATCCCCGCCCAGGATATAGCGTTCGCCGGTCCGCCCGTGCTCCAGCGCCTGGAAATGGCCCGCGGCCACATCATCCACGTGGGCCAGGTTGAGCCCGGTCTCGACAAAGGCGGGGATCTTCCCGGTGGCGGCTTCGACGATGATGCGGCCGGTCGGCGTGGGACGCACGTCGCGCGGGCCGATCGGCGTGGACGGGTTGACGATCACTGCCGGCAGGCCGCGTTCGACCACCAGGCGCTCGACCACGCGTTCGGCCAGCACCTTGCTGCGCTTGTAGGCGCCGATGGCCTCGTGCGGTGTCAGCGCAGCCGTTTCGTCGACCGGCGCGGTGGCACCGGCTACGCGCAGCGTGGCCACGCTGCTGGTATAGACCACGCGCTCCACGCCGGCCTGTTGCGCGGCCTCCATGACGGCCATGGTGCCGTCGACATTGGTCCGGACGATCTCCTCGGGGTCGGGCGCCCACAGCCGGTAATCGGCCGCCACGTGGAACAGGTAACGCACGCCCTGCATGGCAGCCGCGACGGCGGCCGGGTCGCGCATATCGCCCTGCACGACCTCGACCGGCAAATCCGCCAGGTTGGCGCGCGGACTCGACGCGCGCACCAGCGCTCGCACGCGCCAGCCACGTGCCAGTGCCTGCCGCAGCACCGCGGATCCGAGAAAACCCGATGCACCCGTCACCAGAACGTAATCGTTTACTGTCATAAACCGGTTTCACGAAGAGATGGAAACGCCGCAACATGCAAAGGGCCGTCAGACATTTCCGGCGCGTCCGGTATATAGTAACCATCATGTGTCGGAAATGTGATTTCTGTACACCTTCCCAATCACTGAAACCCATTGAAGGGTCCAGGGGGCCTACCGTATGCAGGTGATTCTTGCTCAACCCCGAGGCTTCTGTGCCGGTGTCGTGCGCGCGATCGAGATCGTCGACCGCGCGCTCGTCAAGCATGGGGCGCCGGTCTTCGTGCGACACGAGATCGTGCACAACAAGCATGTTGTGGAGGGATTGAAGAACAAGGGCGCGCGCTTTGTCGAAGAACTCGACGAGGTCCCCGCGGGCGCCGTGACCATCTTCAGCGCACACGGCGTTTCGCGCGCCGTGGTGGCCGATGCCGGACAGCGGCAGTTGCATGCCATCGACGCGACCTGCCCGCTGGTGATCAAGGTGCATAACCAGGGCCGGCAGTACGCGGCCAGTGGCCGCACCGTCATACTGATCGGCCATGCCGGCCACCCGGAGGTTGAAGGCACCATGGGCCAGATCCCCGGCAAGGTGATCCTGATCCAGAACGAGGCCGAGGTCGCCGGGCTCGACCTGCCCGCCGACACCCCGGTGGCCTATGTCACCCAGACCACGCTCAGCGTGGACGACACCCGCAATATCATTGCCGCGCTGGCCCGCCGCTTCAGCGACCTGGTCGGCCCCGACACCCGCGACATCTGCTACGCCACGCAAAACCGGCAAAGCGCCGTGCGCGACCTGTGCAAGCTGGCCGATGTCATCCTGGTCATTGGCGCTACCAACAGCTCCAATTCCAACCGGCTGCGCGAGATTGGCACCGAAAGCGGCGTGCCGAGCTACCTGATCGCGGATGGCAGCGAACTCGACCCGGCGTGGGTCGCGGGCGCCAATATCGTCGGCATTACCGCTGGCGCCTCCGCGCCGGAAGAAATGGTCGAGGACGTGATTGCCGCGCTGCGCCGCCTGGGCCCCGTGGAAGTCTCGACCATGGCAGGCCGCGAAGAGCACGCCGAGTTTCGCCTGCCCGCCGAGCTGGTCGACGTCCGCCCCGCAGCGGCCGCACCGCAGCCCGTCGAGAAGGTCCCCGGCTGAACCCACAAGAGAAGGAAGTCCCCCTTGCCTATTCCGTTCCTGCAGGTCGCCCGCGTGGGCGCCTACATCGTCGGCAAGCATCTGGCGCGCCAGAAGCGCTATCCGCTCGCGCTTATGCTGGAGCCGCTGTTCCGCTGCAACCTTGCCTGCAACGGCTGCGGCAAGATCGACTACCCGGACCCGATCCTGAACCAGCGCCTGTCCATCGAGGAGTGCCTGGGCGCGGTCGACGAATGCGGCGCCCCGGTGGTGTCGATTGCCGGTGGCGAGCCGCTGCTGCACAAGGACATGCCCGAGATCGTGCGCGGCATTGTCGCGCGGCGCAAGTTTGTCTACCTGTGCACCAATGCCCTGCTGATGGAGAAGAAGCTGGACCAGTACGAGCCCAGCCCCTATTTCGTCTGGTCGGTCCACCTGGATGGCGACCGCGAGGCGCACGACCACTCGGTCAGCCAGGAAGGCGTCTATGACCGCGCCGTGGAAGCCATCCGTGCCGCCAAGGCGCGCGGCTTCCGCGTCAATATCAACTGCACGCTGTTCAACGATGCCAAGCCCGAGCGCGTGGCCGCCTTCTTCGACACGGTCAAGGCGATGGGCGTGGACGGCATCACGGTGTCGCCGGGCTACGCCTACGAGCGCGCCCCGGACCAGCAGCATTTCCTGAACCGCGGCAAGACCAAGCAGCTGTTCCGCGACATCCTGCGCCGCGGCCGCGGCAAGAAATGGTCGTTCAGCCAGTCGACCATGTTCCTCGACTTCCTGGCCGGCAACCAGACCTACCACTGCACGCCCTGGGGCAACCCCGCGCGCACGGTGTTCGGCTGGCAGCGGCCCTGCTATCTCGTCGGCGAAGGCTATGTGCAGACCTTCAAGGAATTGATGGACGAGACCGACTGGGACGCCTACGGCACCGGCAACTACGAGAAGTGCGCCGACTGCATGGTCCATAGCGGCTACGAGGCCACCGCCGTGGCCGACACGTTCGCGCATCCGCTCAAGGCGCTCGGCGTGAGCCTGCGCGGCGTGAAGACCGATGGGGCGATGGCCCCGGACATCCCGCTCGACAACCAGCGTCCCGCCGACTACGTGTTCTCGCGCCACGTCGAGATCAAGCTGGCCGAGATCGGCCGGGCCCAGCCGCGCAAGGAACGGCCCGCCAGGGCGGAGACCACGGCGACCCACTGAGTGCCGATGCCCGCGGAAGCTGCGGCCATGGCCGCGACCCTGCTTGGCAGCGCGCTGACCTGCGTGTCGGCGGGCTATGCCGTGACCGCCGCCGTGCTGACGCGGCGCGCGGGCACGCGCGCCGCGTCACTCGCACAATCCGGCGAACTCCGCGTCAGCGTGCTTAAACCGCTGTGCGGGGCAGAACCGCGCCTGTACGACAATCTCGCCACGTTGTGCCGGCAATCGGTCACGGGCCAGCAACTCGTATGCGGCGTGCGTGACCCGGACGATCCCGCCATCGCCGTGGTGCGGCGCCTGCAGCAGGACTTCCCCGAGACCGACATCACGCTGGTCATCAACCCGCGCGTGCATGGCACCAACCTCAAGGTCAGCAACCTGATCAACCTGGCCGAGCAAGCGCGCCATGACTTGCTGGTCGTGGCCGACAGCGACATCGCCGTGCCGCCCGACTACCTGGCACGCGTCGCCGCGCCGCTGGCAGACCCCGGCGTCGGCATCGTCACCTGCCTGTACCGCGGGCGCCCCGTCGACGCCTTCTGGCCGAAGCTCGGCGCGCAGTTCATCGACGACTGGTTCGCGCCGTCGGTGCGCATCGCGCATGCCGGGGGATCGCGCCGCTTCGCTTTCGGCGCGACCATCGCGCTGCGACGCGACACGCTGACGCGGATCGGCGGCTTCGCCTCGCTGTCCGACCGGCTCGCCGATGATTTCTGGCTGGGCGAACTGACCCGGCAGGCAGGGCTGCGTACGGTGCTGTCCGACGTGGTGGTCACGACCGATGTGACCGAGACAAGGCTGGCCGAACTCTGGACGCATGAACTGCGCTGGCTGCGCACCATCCGCTCGCTGAATCCGGCGGGCTTTGCCTTTACCTTCATCACCTTTACGTGGCCGATGCTGGCGTTGGGCGTGGCGTTGTCGCCTGCTGCATGGATTGGCGCCATTGCTGTAGCCGGCGCGCTGGCGCGCAGCGCACTGGCAGGCACCGCGGCCGCGGCATTGCGCGCACCAGTGCGGGACATGCTTTTGCTTGTCGGCTGGGCCGCTGCGCTGGGTGGCCAGCGGGTCAGATGGCGGCAGCAAGTCCTCTCCGTGCAGGATCCTGGCATGACCCGGTGACACATGATGACCAAGACAAGACAACGCTGCGGCGCTTTGCCCGATGTAGCAAGCATGGCTACGATCGTAGCCATGCTTGCTACATGCACGCCAGGCCGACAAGCCGCAGCTGACCTGACAACATCGAAGCCGACACTATGAAAAAAACCCTGTTCCTCCAGGCCCCTTCCTTCGATGGCTTTGACGGCGGCGCCGGTTCGCGCTACCAGGCCAAGCGCGAGATCAAATCGTTCTGGTATCCGACCTGGCTCGCACAGCCCGCCGCGCTGGTGCCGGGCAGCCGCGTGCTGGACGCGCCCGCCGACGACCTGACCCCGCAGCAGACGCTGGACATCGCCGTCGAGTACGACCTGGTCATCCTCCACACCAGCACGCCGTCGTTCCCGACTGACGCCAAGTTCGCCGAGGAGCTCAAGCAGCGCAAGCCCGGCGTGATGATCGGCATGGTCGGCGCCAAGCCCGCGGTCGACCCGGGCGGCACGCTGGGCGCCAGCGACGCGATCGACTTTGTCTGCCGCGAGGAATTCGACTACACCTGCCAGGACGTGGCCGCCGGCAAGCCGCTCAAGGACATCCTCGGGCTGTCGTACCGGCTGCCCGATGGCTCGCTCGAGCACAACGGCCAGCGCCCGATGATCGAGAACATGGACGAGCTGCCCTTCGTGGCGCCCGTCTACCAGCGCGACCTGAAGATCGAGAACTACTTCATCGGCTACCTGAAGCATCCCTATGTGTCGATCTACACGGGGCGCGGCTGCCGTTCGCGCTGCACGTTCTGCCTGTGGCCGCAGACCGTGGGCGGGCACCGCTACCGCACGCGCTCGGCCGAGAGCGTGATTGCCGAGGTGAAATGGATCAAGGAGAACATGCCCGAGGTGAAGGAGATCATGTTCGACGACGACACCTTCACCGACTTCAAGCCGCGCGTGGAGGAAATCGCGCGCGGGCTCGGCAAGCTCGGCGTGACCTGGTCGTGCAATGCCAAGGCCAACGTGCCCTACAGCACGCTCAAGATCATGAAGGAGAACGGCCTGCGCCTGCTGCTGGTTGGCTATGAGTCGGGCGACGACCAGATCCTGCTGAACATCAAGAAGGGCCTGCGCACGGATATCGCGCGCCGCTTCACCGAGGACTGCCGCAAGCTTGGCATCCAGATCCACGGCACCTTCATCCTGGGCCTGCCCGGCGAAACGCAGGAAACCATCGAGAAGACCATCGCCTACGCCAAGGAGATCAACCCGCACACCATCCAGGTGTCGCTGGCGGCGCCCTACCCCGGTACCACGCTGTACCAGCAGGCGGTCGACAATGGCTGGCTCGAAGAGAACAAGGTCATCAACCTCGTCAACGACAAGGGCGTGCAGCTCGCGGCGATCAGCTACCCGCACCTGTCCAAGGAAGAGATCTACGGCGGCGTGGAGCGTTTCTACAAGCAGTTCTACTTCCGCCCCGGCAAGATCTGGGCGATCGTGCGCGAGATGCTTGGCAGCTGGGACATGATGAAGCGGCGGCTGCGCGAAGGCGTGGAGTTCTTCCGCTTCCTGCGTTCGCGCGAGGCCTGATCCTGCTGTCTCATCGCACTGCCACCGCGCGTCCCGCGCGCGGCCTGATCATCACCGCGGACGACTTCGGCCTGCATACCGCCGTCAACGAGGCGGTGGAACTCGCGCATCGCGACGGCGTGCTCAACGCGGCCAGCCTGATGGTGTCCGCCCCCGAAGCCGCCGACGCCGTGGCGCGCGCGCGGCGCCTGCCTTCGCTGCGCGTGGGCCTGCATGTGGTGCTGGCCGATGGCCCGGCGATGCTGCCGCGCGCGGCCATTCCCGATCTCGTCGATGCGCGCGGCCGCTTCGGCTCGGCCATGGCGCGCGACGGCTGCCGCTTCTTTTTCCTGCCGCATGTACGCCGCCAGCTCGCCGCGGAAATCCGCGCGCAGTTCGAGGCGTTTGCCGCCACCGGGCTGCCGCTCGATCACGTCAATACGCACAAGCATTTCCATTTGCACCCGACCGTGCTGTCGCTGATCCTGTCGATCGGCCGTGAATTCAGCCTGCGCGCCGTGCGGCTGCCGCTGGAAGCCGATGCGCCGCTGCTGTTGCGCCCGTGGCTGGCGCTGCTGCGCCGGCGGCTGCGGCGCGCGGGCATCGCGCACAACGACTACGTGCTCGGCATCGCGCGCAGCGGTGCCATGGATGAGGCCGTGCTGCTCGCCGCGCTCGCCAGGCTGCCTGACGGCATCGGCGAGATCTACCTGCATCCGGCGGTCACGTCGGGCGCGGCCATCGCGCCGACCATGGCGGGCTACCGCCACGCCGACGAACTGGCGGCGCTGCTGTCGCCGCGCGTGCGCGCGGCCCTCGATGCGGCCGGCGTGCGGCGCGGCGGCTTTGCCGACGTGCTGGCCGCGGCCCGATGACTCTCGCATGAAACGCATCGCCTACCTGACCGGCCTGCTGGGCCTGCTCGCCCTCACCGCCCTGGTGATACACGAAGGTCTCGGCGATATCGCCACCGTGATGGCGCAGGGCGGCTGGCTGCTCCTGCTGCTGGTGCCGCTGCACGCGCTGCCGCTGCTGCTCGATGCGCAGGGCTGGCGCGTGCTGCTGACCTCGGCCGATCCCGAAGAGAAGGCGGGTCTTGGCTTCCTGCTGTGGGTGGCCAGCGTGCGCGAAGCGGTGAGCCGCCTGCTGCCGACCATGAGCATCGGCGGCGAGCTGGTCGGCGTGCGGTTGAGCCGGCTGCGCATCCACGACACCACGGCCGTCACGGCCACGATCGTCGTCGAGGTCATGGTCACGCTGTTCGCGCAGTACCTGTTCTCGGCGCTGGGCGTGCTGATGCTCATCGCCGCGCTGCATGACAGCGGCCAGGCCTGGATCATCCTGGCCGGGCTGCTGCTGTCACTGCCCGTGCCGGTGGTATTCGCGCTGTCGCTGCGCCATGTGGCGCTGTTCGAGAAGCTGGAGGGCGCGGCGCGCAAGCTGTTCGGCCAGGATCACCGCATTGTCGCCATGATCGACGGTGCGCGGCTCGATGCCCATATCCGCGCGCTCAACCGGCGCTGGCGCGAACTGCTGGCGGCACTGGCCTGGCAATTCGCGGGGCTGGTCAGCGGCACGCTCGAAATCTGGTTCGCGTTGATGCTGCTGGGGCACCCTGTCCCGTTCTGGCAAGCCTTCGCGATCGAGTCGCTCACGCAGGCCGTGCGCCACGTGGCGTTCTTCGTGCCGGCCGGGCTGGGCGTGCAGGAGGCCGTGGTGATGCTGCTGGGCCAGGCGCTCGGCATGGACGCCCATGTGTCGCTGGCGCTGGCGCTGGTCAAGCGCGCGCGGGAGATCCTGTACGGCGTGCCCGCGCTGCTGTCATGGCAGTGGGTAGAGCTGCGCCGCTGGCACCGTGAGGCGGCCAACGGCAGCGCACAGTAAGCGTGGCGCGCCCGGTCTAGGCGGCCTGCCGCGCGTTATGGTCGACCAGGTACTTCACCAGCCCGTCGACACCGCCGCGCGCGACGATATCGGCAAACTGCTTGCGGTACACCTCGATCAGCCACGCGCCCATCATGTTGATGTCGTAGATCTTCCAGCCGCCTGACGTGCGCTGCAGCCGGTAGTCGATCTGCATCTCATCACCGTTGTTGAGCACGCGCGATTCCACCACGACGTCGCCCGATCCGCCGCCGGGCTGCGCCGGCTTGAAGCGGAACTTGACGTTCTGCTCGCGCAGCTGTGCAAGCGACACCGCATAGCTGCGCACCAGCAGCGTCGTGAATTGCTCGTTGAGCTGCTTCTGCTGTTCCGGCGTGGCATTGCGCCATGCGCTGCCGACCGCAAGCCGCGTAGTGCGGCCGAAATCCGTATAGGGCAGGAATTGCTTCTGGACCACTGCGGTGATCTTCGCCAGGTCGCCGCTGCGGGTCTCGGGGTTGGTCTGGATGGTCGTGATCACGCCTTCCACTGCCGCCTGCACCAGGCGCTCCGGTGCGGCCTTGAGATCGCCGGGCTGCACGGTCTGCGCCTGCGCCGTGGCCACCATGGCGACCGCCGCAACGGGCGCAAAGGAAATCAAGCCGAATCTGTTCATGCCGAAGTGTGCTGCAAGATGCGTTTGAAAAAGGCTCCGGACGCCGCGCCGCATCGCGTCCGGGATGCCGGGCCAGTATAGCGGAACGAGGATGCCTACCCCGGCTGCGCCGCACGCGCCACGCGCCCCCGGGCTGATTGCGTGCCAGCCGGTATACTCGCGGCTCAAGCCCTGTCCCGAGCACGCCATGCTGACCTCGCTGCTGACCCGCCTCGTCAGGCTCGCCACGATCCGCGCCTGGCTGGTGATCGTGGCGAGCCTGCTGCTCACCGCTGCCAGCGGCTTCTATGTGGCGCGGCACTTCGCCATCAACACGGACATCGGCCGCCTGCTGGAATCCGACGCCCCGTGGGCCCGGCGCGATGCGGCCATCGGCGAAGCGTTTCCCCAGCGCGGACAGATGATCCTGGCCGTGGTGCAGGCGCCCGCGTCGGAACTGGCCGATGCCGCCGCCAACGAACTCGCCGATGCACTGCGGCGCCATCCGGAGCACTTCCGCTCCGTCAGCCAGCCCGGCGCGGGCGAGTTCTTTGCGCGCAACGGCCTGCTGTTCGCGCGCACGGCCGAAGTCGAACAGGTCACGCAGCAACTCGTCCAGGCGCGCCCGCTGCTGAACCAGCTCGCGCACGACCCGACGCTGCGCGGACTGTCCGACACGCTTGCCGCCACGCTGGGCCTGCCGCTGACGATGGGCCAGATCAAGCTGTCCGATATGGACACGTTGCTGGGCGCGGGCGCGGGCGCGCTGGAGCAGGTACTGGCGGGCAAGCCGGCCGCGATGTCGTGGGCCGCCCTGCTCGACGACAGCCTCAAGCCGGACAAGGAGGGACGCGTCTTCAGCTTTGTCTCGGTCAGCCCCGTGCTCGACTACAGCGACTTGCAGGCCGGCGCGGCCGCTGCCGATGCCATCCGCGCCGCGGCAGCCGAACTGAAACTGGCGCAGCGCTACCAGGCCAGCGTGCGCCTGACCGGCCCGCAGCCGCTCGCCGACGACGAGTTCGCCTCGGTCAGCGACGGCGCCGCGCTCAATGGCTTGCTGACGGTGCTGGTGGTGGTGCTGATTCTCTGGATGGCGTTGCGCTCCGTCCGGCTGATCCTGGCGGTGCTGGCCAGCCTGTTCACGGGCTTGCTGATGACCGCCGCACTGGGCCTGGCCATGGTGGGCGCGCTCAACATGATCTCGGTCGCCTTCGCGGTGCTGTTCGTCGGCCTTGGCGTGGACTTCGGCATCCAGTTCGGCGTGCGCTATCGCGCCGAACGCCATGATCGCGACCATATTGCGGAGGCGCTGGAACATGCCGCACAGGCAACCGCGCTGCCGCTCACGCTGGCCGCCGCGGCCACGGCGGCGGCGTTCTTCTGTTTCCTGCCCACCGACTTTCGCGGCGTCGCGGAACTGGGGCAGATCGCCGGCGTCGGCATGATGGTCGCGTTCCTGACGACATTCACGATGCTGCCTGCCCTCATCCAGGTCCTGAAGCCGCGCGGCGAAGCCGAGGCGCCGGGCTTTGGCTGGCTGGCCCCGGCCGATGCGTTCTTCGAGCGCCATCGCAAGCCGGTGCTCCTGTTCACGTGCGCCGCCATCCTGCTGGGATCGCCGCTGCTGCTGCGCCTGCGCTTCGACTTCGACCCGCTGCACCTGAAGGACCCGCACTCGGAATCGATGGCGACGCTGCTGGCACTCAAGGATGCGCCGGAAGCAGGCACCGACGATGTCACGGTGCTGGCCCCCTCGCTCGATGCCGCCCGCGAGATCGCAGCCAGGGTCTCGCCGCTGCCCGAAGTGGCGCGCGTCGTCACGCTGCAGACCTTCGTTCCCGACGACCAGCCTGCCAAGCTTGCGGCCATCGGCACGGCGCGCACCGCATTGATGCCCGTGCTCACGCAGCAGACCGCCACGCCGGCCAGCGACATGGCACGCGTCAATGCGCTGCGCAATGCGTCGCGCCAGCTCGCCATCGCGGCGGACGAACATCCCGAAGCCGGCGCCGCGCAGGCAACCCGCCTGTCCAAGGCGCTGAAGCGGCTCGCGGACGCCGATGCCGCCACGCGCGACCGCGCCGAGCAGGCCATTGCCCTGCCGCTGCGCCTGGCCCTGGGCCGCCTGCGCCTGATGCTCGATCCGCTGCCCGTCTCGCAGCAAGCCCTGCCGAAGGAGATCGCGCGCGAGTGGCTGACCCCGGATGGGCGCGCGCTGGTCAGCATCACCCCGCGACTGCCGCAGCAGGACGGCATCGAACGCGAAGCCGCGCTCAACCGATTCATCGACGCGGTGCTCCACGTCGAGCCGAACGCAACCGGCGGGCCGATCGCCATCCGCGGCTCCGCCGATACGATCATGGGCGCCTTCGCGCAGGCCGGCGGCTGGGCCGTGCTGTCCATCACGATCCTGCTGTGGATTGCGCTGCGCCGGATTGGCGATGTGCTGCGCACGCTCATCCCGCTGCTGGTGTCGGCCATCGTCACGCTGGAACTGTGCGCGGCGTTCGGCATTGCGCTGAACTTCGCCAACGTGATCGCGCTGCCGTTGCTGCTCGGCATTGGCGTCGCCTTCAAGATCTACTACGTGATTGCATGGCGCCATGGCAAGACCAAGCTGCTGCAGTCCAGCCTCACGCACGCCGTGCTCTATAGCGCCGCCACCACCGCCACGGCGTTCGGCAGCTTGTGGCTGTCGCAGCATCCCGGCACCGCGAGCATGGGCAAGCTGCTGGCGCTGGCGCTGATGTGCACGCTGGCGGGCGCCGTGTTCTTCCAGCCGATCCTGATGGGCCGCCCGCGCGAACGCGCGCACCGGCCCCACGCAACACCCGTTGAATAACCACAACTAATCGATCGCGACCGCGACTCATCCGCAGTTCCATGCCGCTCCCCTCAATGACGCGCCAGCCCGTACGGCTGGCATGCATCGCTCTCGTTCCGCTGCTTGCGGCCGGTTGCGCCACCGGCCCGCAGGCAAACCCCGATGACCCGCTCGAACCGATGAACCGCGTGGTCTTCAAGGTCAACGACAAGCTCGACCAATACGTCGCCACGCCGGTGGCCAAGGGCTACCGCGCGGTCACGCCGCAACCGGTGCGCACCGCGGTGACCAACTTCTATTCGAATATCGCGGACGTGGGCAACTTCGCCAACAACCTGCTGCAGGGCAAGGGCGTGGATGCGGCCGAGAGCCTGATGCGGGTGGCGATCAACTCCGTGCTGGGGATTGGCGGGCTGATCGACATTGCCACGCCGGCCGGCCTGCAGAAGCATTCGCAGGACTTCGGGCTGACGCTGGGCACGTGGGGCGTACCGCCAGGGCCTTACCTGGTGCTGCCGTTTTTCGGCCCGAGCTCGTTCCGGGATGGCGTGGGCCTGTATGTGAATTTCCAGTTCGACCCAACCACCTACATGGATCCGGCCTGGCGCAATTCGCTGTTTGCCATGAACGTGGTGGACGTGCGCACCAACCTGCTCGGCGCAACGGACCTGCTCTCGCTGGCGGCGCTGGACAAGTACGCATTTGTCCGCGATGCCTACGTGCAGCGCCGGCGCTACCTGCTGGATGGCGGCGGCGGCAAGCTGCCCGACTACGGTGACGACGAGGAGGCGGAAGGCGCGGCCATGCCGACGCCCGCCTCGTCGCCGGCACCGGCATCCGCGCCGGGCGTCGAGCCCGCAGCGCCCGCTTCCGGGACACCGGGGCAATAGCGCCCAGGCGCCGGGAAACTCAGCCGCCGATGCCCAGCAGCACCACCTCGAACGTGAGCGTGGCATTCGGCGGAATCGTGCCCGGCACGCCGCGCGCACCGTAGGCGGTTGCCGCCGGGCAGGTCAGCCTGGCCTTGCCGCCGACCTGCATGGTCTGCACGCCTTCGGTCCAGCACGGGATCACGCGGTTCAGCGGGAACGAGATCGGCTGGCCGCGCTTGTACGAGCTGTCGAATTCGGTGCCGTCGGCCAGCGTGCCGCGGTAATGCACCTGGACGGTGTCGGTGGCCTTGGGCGACGGGCCGGTGCCCTTGACCAGGTGCTGGATGGTCATGCCCGAGGGCAGCGTCTGCGGCGCTGCGGCGGCGGCCGGTGCCGAGGCGCCCGGTGCGGCCGCCACGGCGGCGCAGGCAAAAGTCATGGCACTGAGAAGCAGAGCGATTCGTTTCATGGGAAATCCGGAGCAGCGGCGTTGTGGAATGGAATGAGCGGGCAGTGTAACCCGCCCGGCAGGGACCAGACGCGCCGATTCACGGAAACGAAACACCCGCCTTGGGGCGGGTGTTTGCGGGAACGGATCTGAGGAGGCGCGCTAACCCGCCATGGCGGGCATGGTGGTAATCATCTGCGCGAAGTCGTTGTGACCGCGGTCCATCGACGAAAAATTGTCGGACCGGGGCGATTCGTCAATCTTCCGACTGACGAGCGGAGCGCGATGTGACCCGCGCAGGCGTAGGGCGGGCCGTCCCGGAGACTCAGGTAAGTACGTTGAAGACGAAGCCCAGCGCAATGGCCGCGCCGATCGTTTCCACTGCTGCCAGCGCGAGCAGGTTCTTCACAATGAACGCATCTTCCTGCTTGGTCACCATGGTGTAGTCTCCGTAGGAATTCATGTCCGACTGGAAAGCGATGAGCAACCCTTGCAACGTGCAGCCCGATCTTCCATCCAGCCACGTCTTGTGCGCGTTTCCAGTAGACTCCAACGCCAGCGCCTGCGAAAGCTGGCACAAACCCGAATATTGCGACGGCGCGAACCGGCACACAGTATGGTGTTGCCGCATGACGCCAGGCTTCAGGAAAATGCCGGAACGACCGAAGTTGTATGAGGCAGGCGCAGGCTTGTGTTGATCCCTTTCCGATTGTTGACCGGCATGGAACCCCAGGAACCCCTCTCGTTCGAATTCGTTTCCGTCGAGGAAGCGAAAAAGATTCTTGACGGCGCGCCGCCCGAGCACGCAGCGCCGGACTGGCCCAGCCTGCGCAGGCCCGCGCCGCCCGACACGCTGGCCCTGACGCCCGCGGCAGTACGCTGGCTGGCCTCGCTGCCGCCCGAAGCCCGGCCCCTGGAGCTATGCCGCCGTTTTCCGCGTATCGGCAACCAGCTCGCTGCGTTGTGGAGCCATCCCGATGGCATCCTGGCCTACCTCGAAGACCTGCTGATCGACAAGCGCGGCGGGCGCCAGGGCTTTCCCGACGGCATTGCGCTGGAGCTCTCGCGGCTGCAGGAACACCTGCGGCCACCGCAGGCGTAGCGCGAATATTGGTCTTCGCGGCGTACCGCTTGCATTCCCCGAATCCTCTGGTACAATGCGCAGCTCACTTGCCCAGGTGGCGGAATTGGTAGACGCACTAGGTTCAGGTCCTAGCGGTGGCAACACTGTGGAGGTTCGAGTCCTCTCCTGGGCACCAAGATTTGGAAAAGGCTTGCTTCGGCAAGCCTTTTTTCATTGGTGCGCGCGATGTCAGCAGTGGACCAGCACGTTGACGAGCTTGCCAAGCGGATCGCGCACGTAGAAGCGCCGCACGCCCCACGGTTCCAGCGCGGGGCCGTACTCCACCGCAATGCCGGCAGCCCGCACGCGCTCTAGCGCCGCATCAAGGTCATCGACCTCGATCGACAGATCCGGCACCGGCGTTCCCGAGCCACCTTCCGAAGCCACGCTGATTTGCACCGACATGGACTCGTGCGAGCCATAGGTGGCAAGCCATCCGTGATCCATCAGCAGTTCCAGGCCCAGAACATCCCGATAGAACGCACGAGCCGTATCGAGATCCGGCGCAAAAAGGTTCGCGACAATGCGTTTGACTTTCATGGCACTCCGGCGGCAAGCTGAATGGCAGCCCGCATCAGGAAAGTGCCGATGATGACACGGAACGGCGAGCCCGGATGACCGGGCCGCTTCAGCGCGCCTTTTCGTCAGGCGGGCGCACCTGGTCGATCCTTGCCCCGCCCGTCCCCTTGCGCGGGCTGCCATGAAGGCCGGAGGTCGAAGTCTTGCCGGCGGACTCGGCGTCCGGACGCGCGGCAGGCTTTCCGGGCAAACCCGCGCCGGTCGCAGGGGGCTGCGGCGTGTCGTTCAGGCCCTTGCCCAACCCGCCGGGATTGTCAGCCCCCTTGCGCGTGGCCGCGGGCGTGCTGCCCGGCGCCATGGGCCCGATGATCCTGCTGTCCTTCGGGCCGTAGTCGGCACGGTTCGACGTGTCCTGGGCCAGGCCCGTCACGCTGCAGCACAGAGTCATCGCGGCGATCGCGGCGGATGCCGCACAACGCATGTCACGCATGGCCGCTACCCGCGATGATGGGCCACGGCTTCGGAAACCTGCGCAGGGTCCTCGTAGCGCTTTTCGGGAATGCCTTCCAGCGCATCGACGATCGCGTCGTCGGCGCCGCTGTCACGCGCGGCCGAAACCAGCGCGCCGCGCGTGGCCGGATAATCGACGCCCTTCAGCGCTTTCTGCAGCGCGATCGGGTTCGGCTGGTTGCGAGCGGAGTCGCCCTTGCTGCCCTTGTCACCCTTGCCGCCCTTGTCTTTGTCGCGTTCCATACCATAGCCTCCATCGGTTCTCCTGCACGGCAAGACGTTCCGCGCAGGCTGCATGCGTGGCCTTGAGGGACGCAAAGCCCATGCCGGAATCGAAGCACGTCTGTCGCGATGGACGACAAAAGCCATCACGCGACGCAGCCGATGCGGGACCGCGCCGCGTGGAAAGAAATTGCATCGGGGAGGTGCGCGGATTGCAAAACCCGCGCAGCGCTCACGACCAGCCGTCGCGAATGCGCATGATGGTCTGGCGCGACACGCGCAGTGTCCGCGCCAGCTCGCTGATCGACGTGCCGACACGAATGGCGGCGCGGATTTCTTCGTGCATGTCGGGTTCCAGCAAGGGCTTGCGGCCCAGTTTCGCGCCGCGATCGGCGGCCTCCTGCGCGCTCAGCTTCATGCGCGCACTGCGCCCCTGGCGCTCCAGCCGTTCAATGGCCTGCAGGGTGCGCATGGTCACGGAGCCGGGTGCGGTCAGGTCGTCATCGCCGACTTCGACGCAACACACACGCACCCCCAGCGCGCGGCAGCGCTGCGCCGTGGCAATGACGTCACGCAGGTTGCAACCAAGGCTGGCAAGCGTAGCGGTGAGGATCGTGTCCCCCGCGCGCAGGCGCCGCAGCATCTGCTGGAACGCCGGACGCTGCAGGGCCGGCCCCGTTCCCGACGTGCGCTCCCACCAGGCGTTGCCGATGTTCACGACGTAACCCGCAGCGTCCAGCGCCATGCATTCGCTTTCAAACTCGCTGAGGCTTCCTGCCTGATTCGTATAGAGATACATGGACGGCATTCGATCTCCTTGCCGTTTGCCGGCGGCCTGACACCCTTACGGTGTCCGGAATCGTAGCATTCATAACGGCTCGCCGATATGTCAGCACAGCTCAACCTTTCTTACCATCTCGTTAATACACCGAGACAACAAGGATCGGTTGCACTGCGAATGCAAACCGGCCGCGACTGGAGACAGAAAGTGCCGATGACGACGCAACAATATTACGATCATACGGTCGAAGGTTCCGCAACGCTGCTCTCCGACGATACCTGGCAGGCTGCTGGCTGCGTAGTGCATGCCGGCGCCGTGCTGGTGGAGTCGGGCACGCTGGGCCTTTTCCGGACCCGTGAACGTGCGCAGGCCCAGGGGCTGGCCTGGGCCAAGAGCTGGATCGACATGCATCCGGACTCGGAAATCGCCGCGCCCGAACCCACCGCCGACGACAATGCCGGCACTCTCCAGCCCGAGGCCGCCGTGCGCGTGCGCACGGCGCCCGACTGTACATCCAAGCGATTGTTCGATATTGAAAGACATATCGCCGAAGTCCGCAGCAATATCCGTCGCCAGATTCGCTTCACGCGACAGCTTCGCGAAGATGGGCTGCCGACCGCGTTTACCGAGATGCTGTTGCACACCTTGTGCCAGACCGTGATGGCGCTGCGCGCGCAGCGCAACCGGCTGCGGCAGCAGACCAACGCCGCCTCGAGTTCGCGCTCGCGCAGCCGCTAGGCGGGACAGCGGAAGGACTGAAAGCCCGAAAGCCCGAAAGAAGAAAAAGCGAAAATCATCGGCGCCTGGAACCGCCCCGGCAAACGGGACGGCTTCCAGGCGCCGTGTCCGCTTCAGCGCGTGCGCAGGCGCAGCAGCGTCGTCAACAGGGTGTCCAGCACGATCGGCTTGGACACGTGGGCGTCAAAGCCGGCCTGGAGCGCGGCGTCGATGTCCCGCTGTTGCCCGTAGCCGCTGAGCGCGACGGCGGTCAGGTTTTCCAGGCCCGAGAGCTGGCGCGCGGCACGCAGCAGTTCGAAGCCATCCATGCCGGGCATGCCAAGATCGGACAGCAGCAGGTCCGGCGCGCTGGACGCCATCTCCCTGAGTGCGGTCTCGGCGTCCGTGGCGACCTGCACCACCGCGCCTTCCGATTCGAGCAGCATCCGGAACGTCTCCACCGTCGGCGCATCGTCGTCCACGAGCATGACGCGCATGCCGCGCAGCAACGAGGGCGTCACCGGCACCTCGCCGTCATCGTGCTGCTCGCCGGATCCGGCCGGCAATTCGACCGTGAAGCTGGCGCCGCGGCCAAAGCCGGCCGAGTCCGCACTGACCGTGCCGCCATGCAGCGTCACCAGCTCCTTGACCAGCGACAGCCCGATGCCAAGACCGGATTGCCGCCCGCGCGGACCGCCGCCCTGGTGGAACATGTCGAAGATATGGGGCAACGCCTGCTGGTCGATGCCATGCCCACTGTCCCGGACGACCAGCCTGGCGTGATCGCCCTGGTTCTCCAGCTTGACGTCGATCCGGTCGCCGTCCCGCGTGAACTTGAGCGCATTGCTGATCAGGTTCCAGACCACCTGCTCGATCCGCGTGACGTCGGCATTGATCCACACCGGCGTTTCGGCCAGTTCGCAGTGCAGCGTCAGGTTCTTGCACGAAGCGTCCTCGGACGCGGCATCGCAGACGCGCTGCACGACCTCGCGCCAGTCCAGCGGCTCGCGCGTGAGCGAGAGCTTGCCGGTACGCACGCGCGACATATCGAGCAGGTCGTCGATGATCTGCGCCTGGTTCTGCACCGTACGGCGGATGGTCGCCGTCGCGCGCGCGATCAGCGGATTGCGGCGTGCCTCGCTCGAGCGCGAGATCAGTTCGCTGCTCGCGCTGATCAGGTTCAGCGGGTGCTTGAGTTCGTGCGACACCACCGCCAGGAATTCGTCGCGCCGCACCTGGTCTTCGTCGTGCCGCCATGACGACTCGTTGCGCGGGGCGCCTTGCGGCAAGGCCTCGTCGAGGTCGCGCGCGATCTTGGCGTAGCCGCTGATCCCGCCGCTTTCCAGCCGCGACAGCACGCCGCTGGAACGGAAGCGCGTGCCGTCCTTGCGCACGTGCCAGCGGTCTTCCTCGACCCGCCCGTACTTGCGGGCCTGGTTCATCTCCTCGGCCGGCACGCGTTGGTCGCGGTCTTCGGGCGTGTACAGGACGTCGGACGACCGGCCCAGCATCTCGGCCTCGTCGTAGCCGAAGATGCGCTGCGCGCCGACGTTCCAGCTGGTGACGCGGCCTTCGTCGTCGAATGTGATGATGGCGTAGTCGCGCGTGCCTTCGGCAACGATGCGCATGCGCCGCTCGCCATCGCGCAGGCGCTCTTCCGCGGCCCGGCGCGACGTAATGTCGATGAACGACAGCACGGCCCCGTCGATGCGATCCTCGGTGGTCCGGTAGGGCAGCAGCCGCGCCAGGTACCAGCGGCCGTCGCTGCTGCGCACCTCGCGCTCGATCAGCCGCAGCGAATCGAAGGCTTCGGCGGCATCGTCCGACAGCTTGTCATATTCGAGCCGGTGCGTGATGTCGAGCAACGACCGTCCGATATCGGACGGGATGATGCTGAACACATCCGTCGCCCGCGGCGTATACCGCTTGATGCGGATATTCCGGTCCACGAAGATCGTGCCGATGTCGTTGGCCGTGATCAGGTTCTGCAGGTCGTCGTTGATCTTGCTGGTCTCTTCGACCTTCGACTTGAGCTCGGCGTTGACGGTGGTCAGCTCTTCATTGATCGACTGCAACTCTTCCTTGCTGGTCTCGAGCTCTTCGGTCGCCGAACGCAGTTCCTCGTTGATGGCCTGCAATTCCTCGTTCGACGCCTTGAGCTCCTCGGTCGAGGTCTCCGACTGTTCGATCGTGGCCTGCAGCTGCTCCTTGGTGCGGTGCAGCTCGCTTTCGAGCTGGCTGACCACCGGATCGCGCAGCGGCTTCGACGCCATGGCGTCCGCCTCGGCCATGCTGTCCTCGACCTCGTCGAACAGGATCAGCACGAAGTCCGCGTTGGCTTCGACGTCGTGGACGGGCCGCGCAATCATGTTCACGAAGAAACGCCGGCCGTCGCGCTCGAGCTGCACGCGGCGCGCTTCCACGCTGTGGTTGGCCTGCAGGGCCTGGAAGATCGCGGTACGCAGTTCGAGCCGCAATTCCGGCCGCACCGCCGCGATGATGTTGTGCGACGGCTCGCCGCCGGCATATTGCAGGAAGCGTCCGGCGCGGTCCGACAGGTGGACGATGTCCGACTCGCGGCTGACCAGCACGCTCGGCGGCGCATGTTGCTCGATCACGCGCTGGTGCAGGTCGCCGAACGAGAACTTGCGGCGCCCCGTATGGGGCGTGATCATCATCGGCAGGGCCGACGCCATGGTCGCGGGCGCCTGCGGCATGGGCGCATCGGCGCGCACCGCGACGTTGGCGCGATAGATCCTGGCCTTCTTGTCGACCACGCTGAACAGGTTCGCAACGCTGTCCGCCGCCTCCGAGCCGCCCAGGAACAGGTAGCCGCCCGGGCGCAGCGCAAAGTGGAAGGTGCGCAGCACTTCCAGCTGGGCTTCGCGATCGAGGTAGATCAGCATGTTGCGGCAACACACCATGTCGAGCCGCGAGAATGGCGGATCGCGCAGCACGTTGTGCAGCGCGAACAGTACATGTTCGCGCAGCTCTTTCTTGACGCGGTAGTGCCCGGCATCGCGCGTCAGGAACTGGCGCATGCGGCCGGCGTCCACATCGGCCGCGATCGCCTCCGGATAAAGCCCCATGCGCGCCTGGGCGATGGCCCGCTCATCGATGTCGGTGGCGAAGACCTGGTACGGCACGGCTTCGGCCGTTTCGCCTGTTGCCTCCTGCAGGAGCATGGCCAGCGAGTAGGCTTCCTCGCCGGTGGCACAGCCCGCGCTCCAGACACGGATCGGATCGCCCTCGGCCCGGCGGGTCGCGATGATCTGCGGCAGCACTTCCGTGCGCAGCGCGTCGAAGGACTCGCGGTCGCGGAAGAAATTGGTCACGCTGATCAGCATGTCCTGCAACAGCAGCGGCGTTTCGTCCGGGTGGCCGTGCAGGAAGTCGCGGTACTCGGACAGTTCGCTGAGCCCGTTCACCTGCATGCGCCGCTCGATGCGGCGCAGGACGGTGGCGCGCTTGTACTGGCGGAAGTCATGCGAGGTGCGCGTGCGCAGGATCACCATGATCTCGCGCAGGATGTGCTCGGTATCGGCTGCGGCGGCGACGCTGTCGCCGGATTCCGCATCCGAGGGCAGGCGGATGCGGCTGGCGTTGGTCCACAACTCCATGAGCTTCTGCGGCATCTCCGGCACCGGCAGGATGATGTCGACCTGCCCGGTGCTGACCGCCGCGCGCGGCATGCTGGAAAACGCCGCGTCCTCAGGCTGCTGCGCAATGACGATGCCGCCAAGCTCCTTCACGCGCGTGATGCCGACCGAGCCGTCCGCGCCCGCGCCGGACAGCACGATGGCCGCGGCCCGTTCGCGATGCGCCTCCGCCAGCGAACGGAAGAACAGGTCGATGGACGCGCGGCGGCTGTCGAGCGCGCCCACCGCTTCGACGCTCAGGTAGCCGTCCACCATCGACAGCGTCATCGACGGCGCAATCACATAGATCTGGTTGGCCTCGATGGTCGTGGTGCCCGTGACCTGCGTCACCGGCATGGCGGCGACCGCGCCGATCACGGCGGGCAGGTTGCTCGCGTGGTCCGGGGCGAGATGCACCACCACCACATAAGCTGCGCCGCTACGCCCCGGCAAGGCTTCAAAAAATGTCTTGAGCGCCTCGATGCCGCCGGCCGACGCACCGATGCCGACGACAGGAAAGGAGAGTTGGCTGGGGAGCGATTTCACTCGGGATGAAGCCATCGTGGTGCGCAAATTTGCTGATCTGAGGGTAAGAAGGAAATATTACTACGCAACGCCCTTGCCAGCGCGCCCAAATGTGGGAATAGCCGCCCGCCAGTGCCGGTAGCGCGACGTGGCGCGGAGGCGACTCGAACCACGCCCGTTCCGGGGGCAGGCCTTGCCATCGTGTTGCGCATCCGATATCCGGTCCGTCATGGCATGACGGATCTCCGTCCAACATCGCACCGGCAGCATCCTGTGTCACGGATCTTGCGTGGGACTCACCACATCCACCCGCTCCCGCGATCCGCACGGCGCCCGGCGCACGTCGGGCCGGCCGCGCTACCGCGCAGGGCCTTTCCCGGCCATGAACGGCC
This sequence comes from Cupriavidus sp. 22TCCZM04-2, assembly GCF_057798895.1. Classification (NCBI taxonomy): domain Bacteria; kingdom Pseudomonadati; phylum Pseudomonadota; class Betaproteobacteria; order Burkholderiales; family Burkholderiaceae; genus Cupriavidus; species Cupriavidus sp. 22TCCZM04-2. The sequence continues at coordinate 21,024 of NZ_JBYOJS010000031.1, read as the reverse complement.
GGCAAGGACAGGTATGGCCCACCATTCCGTCACCCATTCCGACCACCATCCGCCCTCCGTTGCCTGGCACCGCGACAGCCAGCGCGAACCACCGGTGCCGCTGGCGCGCCTGTTCGCGCAGGCCGCCACGCACCTTCCCGAGCTTGACGATGCCGGCTTTGCCGACTGGATCGACCACTATGCCAATGCACGCGTGGTGCTGCTGGGCGAAGCGTCGCACGGCACGGCCGAGTTCTACCGCGCGCGTACCCGGCTGACCCAACGGCTCATCAGCGAACATGGCTTTACTGTCGTTGCCGTCGAGGCCGACTGGCCCGACGCCGCGGCCATCGACCGCTATGTGCGCCACCGCAGCGCGCCGCCGGCATCCGCCGGCCCCAACTTCTCGCGCTTTCCCACCTGGATGTGGCGGAACACCGAATTCGCCGCGCTGGTCGACTGGATGCGCGACTTCAATCTCCAGCGCAACCCCGCGGAGCGCGCCGGCTTCTTCGGGCTCGACATCTATAGCCTGTCCGCATCGATGGCGGCGGTGCTGGCCTACCTGGAGCGCGTGGACCCCGCGGAAGCCGCGCTCGCGCGCCGCCGCTATGCGTGCCTGGTGCCGTGGCAAAGCCAGCCCGCGCGCTACGGCCTCGCCGTACTGTCGGCGACGGCCTCGGCCTGCGAGGACCAGGTCATTGCCCAGTTGCGCGCGCTGCTTGAAAAGCGCATCGAGTACGCGCTCGGCGACCACGACGCATTCTTCGAAGCCGCGCAGAACGCCCGCCTGGTCGCGTCCGCGGAACAGTACTACCGCGCCATGTACCAGGCGTCGGAGGCCAGCTGGAACCTGCGCGACACCCACATGCATGACACGCTGACGCGTTTGCTGGAGGCCTGGGGGCCCGGCTGCCGCGCGGTGGTGTGGGCGCACAACTCCCACATCGGCGATGCCTCGGCCACGACGATGGGGACCGAACACAACCAGCTGAACCTGGGCCAGCTGTGCCGTCGCTCCATGGGCAGCCGGGCCGCGCTGATCGGCCTCGATACCTACACCGGCACGGTGGCGGCGGCCTCGACGTGGGATGGGCCGATGCGGGTCAAGAAGGTCCTGCCGGCGCGGGCCGACAGCTACGAGTACGTGGCCCATGCGGCCGGCCTGCCGCGCGCGTTCGTGGACCTGCGCGATGGCGTGGCGGGCGCGGGCGCCGCGCTGCGCGACGCGCTGCTCGAGCCACAGCGCGAACGCTTCATCGGCGTGATCTACCAGCCCGAGACCGAACTGCACAGCCACTACATGCACGCGGTGCTGCCGTACCAGTTTGACGGATGGCTCTGGCTGGACACGACCACGGCCGTGCGCCCGCTGGCAGCGCCACCAGCCGCGCGGACGGCCGGCGATATGGGCGATATGGGCGATATGCCGGACACCTACCCGTTCGGTCTGTGATACCGCGTTCGCGGCGTCATTACCGACCGTTGTAGATTCTGCCGCGCGCCGGTCGATGCGCAACGCCCGCAGCGCGCATCGCGGCGCGCTCCGGCGATGCGTAGCAGGCGGGCACGCAGGTTGCTCCAGGATGGCACCTGCAACCGTTCGGAGACTGCAATGGATCCCAATCTCACCTCGAACCAAGGCGCTGCCATCGTGGGCGGCGGCGTCGGCGAAGGCCCCGGCCCGGAGATCATGGCCGCATCGACGCTGGACGACACCAAGGTCTATTCGTCGGACGACCAGCACGTCGGCGAAATCAAGGAGATCATGATCGACGTGCCACGCGGCCGCGTGGCGTACGCGGTGCTCAGCACCGGCGGGTTCCTCGGCATGGGCGATACGCTGCATGCGATTCCGTGGAGCGCGCTGGTCATGGACACGGACGCCAAATGCTTCCGCCTGGGCATGACCGCCGACCGCATCAAGAACGCACCCGGGTTCAACAAGGACAGCTGGCCGCGCATGGCCGACCAGCAGTGGGCCACCGACGTGCATCGCTACTATGAGCGCGAGCCGTACTGGATGGGCAATACACCGCTCCTGTAAGACCTTAAGCCGGAACGCCGGGCGCTCCGCCCGGCTTCGCAACCGCGGCGTAGTGGCCGCGCGGTGCCGCCTGCTGAACCTGCATCGCCACGGTGCCACGCGCATCGGCGCCGGCCATCCGGACGGCACGAAGCTTGCACAAGGATCGCATCACCCGAGTGCACTACAGGAGCCTGCCGTGACCGCTACCCGCTTTCCAGGACATCTCGCCGCCGTCCTGGCGTTTGCCGTTGTCATTCCCGCCCACGCCGCACCGTCTGCCTCCGACACCGAATTCATGAAGAAGGCCGCGCAGGCCGGCACCATGGAGATCGAGGCCAGCAAGATGGCGCAGCAGCAGGCCAGTGACAGCGCCGTCAAGGACTTCGCCGCGCGGATGGTGAAGGATCACCAGGCCGCGGCCGATGAACTCAAGCAGCTCGCCAGCCGCAAGAAGGTGGCGCTGCCTGCGACACCGGACGCCTCTGACCGCGCCACGCTGGATGCGCTCAAGGGGCTCAGCGGCACAGCCTTCGACCGCCGCTATGCGGACTCGGTCGGCGTGCAGGCGCATATGCAGGCCGTGGACCTGTTCCGCCAGGCCTCGCAGTCCGCCAGCGATAGCGACGTCAAGTCCTTCGCGAGCAAGACGCTGCCGACGCTGGAGCACCACCTCGACATGGCGCGTAACCTCGCGGCCAAGAACAAATGAATGAATGAGCGAATGAGATCGTAGCGCGCGCGCCCCGTTGCCGGGGCGCGCGCCAGCTGCCGCATCAAGGCGCGGGACACTTCCCGGCGTGCGCTTGATCAGTGGACGGATTCCGTCCCCGTGCATGCATCGCTGAGCCCCTCGATCAGCAGTACCGATTCGTTCTGCAGCGCAAGCCGGACGCCTGCCGCGATCGCCGCGCTCCGGCATGCGAAGGTCTCGGTCTTCGTCTTGCCATCGGCCGTCATGGCCACCGCCCAGATCATGCCCGTGAGCGGGATCACCTTTACGACACCGTCCGCCATCATTCCCCTCCTGAGATCAAAGCGCCCCCAACCTGGCCGGCGAGACGTGATGCGGCGCGTCCATGAACGGATGGCTGCGGCACTGCACCGGCTTCTGAAGCTGACCTCCATTGAGCAGGGTCCATGCCACCGCCGGCCGGTTATGGCGCGCGGCGCATGGCGGGCCCATACCCTCTCGCGGCGGCTGCGCGCAGGATTGGTGGGAAGGCCCTGAAAAAATTACTGCGGCAAGGGGCGCCGTGCCGCAGGCAGGAAACCGCGCCCGGGAAGGGCGTATCGGCTCAGACTTGGCGGTTCTGCTGGTTCTGCTGGTTCTGCCGGTTCTGCCGGTTCTCGACTTCGGCTTCGTTCTGCGCGTAGGCACGCCAGGCGCCGATTGTCCACCGGGTCCAGTGCTCGGGCGCGAACGCCATTTCGTCATACCCCGGCAAGCGGTTGTAGAGGACGTCGCGCATGGCCGGGTCCGCCATGAAGGTGGTACGAATGCGGTAGATCGCAAAGACACGCCCGAGCAGCACCAGCCCCGTAGCGGCCAGCGCGATGCACCAATACTCCAGCGAACTCATGCTGCCTCCCTCGCAACTTGCCAGCCGCCAATGTCGCGCGCCGGATGTCGGCCAGAGCGACGATACGTACGGGCGGGGCCGTCCGGATAGCGAGCTTGTGCTGCCGCCTACCGTGACCTGCTGGGCCGCGTGGTGCTCATGCGAACTTCGAGCGCCGCCAGCGCCCGTTCCAGGCTGACGAGCATCTGGGCAGCCTTGACGGACTCGGCCTCATCGGTCAGCCGGGTCGCACGCTGCTGTTGCAGGCTGATCTCGGCCTTCAGTTCGTTCATATAACGATCCAGAATGACGAGTTCGCGAAATCTTCCTGGCGTCATGGCGGTATCCGGAATTTGCAATGATTAATTGCATGCTATGAAAATAGAAAGCTCTGACTTCATGTTCGAAACGGCATGGTTTCGGACAGGATGGAGGTTGCTATTCCGACATAAGCTTCAGACATGCCCGGTGCTAGTCGCCGGGCGTCGATTCCCGATGGTTGCCCGCTCGAAGGAGCGGGCTTTTTTTGGTTCTTGGGAGCATTGCGGCTGGCGTCGTGCTTGGCAAGCGCCGCCGTTTCGCCGGCGTAGCCGGCGAGTAACTTCTTGTCCAAGCGACAAGAAAGTAAGCAAAGAAGCGCGTTTACTTGTCCTAGCGGACGAATATTGATCGTAGTGTGCGAAGAATTTCGTACGGGTATTCGCTTCAGAGACTGCCCGGCTGCCTGCCGCGTGGTGCGCGTCCATATGCAGGCTCTCGGGCAATGATTGAACGAGGCTTTCGGGCAATGATTGAACGAGCCCCGAAACTGTCCGTGGCCCGACAATGCAGGCGATATCGCATCATCGCCTTCGGCTGCTACGCGGCTCAGTAGTCGGCAGGCGGGACGACATCAACGGCGCAAATGCCGGTGCTTCCGCCCCATCTCTTCCCTCCCCTCTCCTTCCCGGTTTTCAGTGAGTGCGCGCAGCAGCCCAGCCGAGAACAACTTGTTGCCGCGAGCATGTGATGTCGGCGTTGCGCTGCCAACGCCGACAAGGGATCGCCCTACCCCTTGACGATCACCCGCCCACTCTGCGAATTCCCCTTTTGCGCCGCGGCCGCCGCAGCGGCGGCACTGGCCACCTGCCGCTCGACAGCGCCCACAGCTTGCTTGGTCGACTCCTGCATCGACTCATACAGCGAAACGCCGGAAGCCATGGCCGCTTGCCAGGCATTCAGCGGGCCTTGCGAGCCATTCGGCGAACTCTGCGCGAGCTTGTCGAAGATTTCCTGCCAGGTGCGCTTGTTGGCTTCAAATTGCGCAGCCGCCACCTTCTGGAATTCCTCGCGCGTGTTGGCGGCGATTTCCTGGACCTGCTGGAAATACGCACGTGCCTTCTCGGCCGCAGGCTCGACTGCGGTGGCCTGCGCGGCGAACAACTCCTGCGGATTCTTGGCGCTGAACGCCTGGCGAACGGCTTCCTGGCTGTCGACGATCGACCCCTTCATGGTCTGCATGCTCAGCTCGGTGAGCTTCTGGCACGCTTCCAGGGTCTTTGTCGTCATGCCAAATACGATATCCATGGCTGCCGCCTGGGCTGCGTACACGGGCTGCAGATTCACTTCTGGCATGGTGCTCTCCTTGGGATGAATCCCCGCATCCAGGCAGGGACTGATTGACGAAAGGCCGATGCCGCTCGGCGCTTGCGCCGTGGGAAGAACGAGCCTAGTGAAATTCCGCGCGAAGAGAAAGCGGCCAGCGCGGTCCGGAAGCCGGGCGTTATGGACAGCGCCAGACCGGCCCACGCGGTTGACTTTTAGCCCGGCCGGGCATTTCCGGCACCTATATTTCGACAGGCTGCATCACGGCGCCGGCAGTGGGCTAGTGCGGTGACCGCCGCACCCGCTAAGATGGCGGCTCGTCCCTACACGCCCCTCCCAATGAGAATCCGCATCGGCGAAGAGATCACCTTCCGCAAGCTTGAAGCGCTGCTTGCGTTCATGGAATCGGGCAATCTGGCCAAGGCGGCCGAGATCCTGGAAACCAGTACGGTCAGCGTGCATCGCGCGCTGCATTCGCTTGAGGAAGGCACAAGCTGCGCACTGTTCCGGCATGAAGGCCGTAACCTGATCCCGACCGATGCGGCCCATGTGCTGGCCGATACGGCACGTGAAGTGATCAAGACCATGGCCGACGGCATCCGCGCCACGCGCCAGGCCGCCGGGTACCTGGCCGACCATCTCAAGATCGGCTCGCTGTACTCGTTGACGGCGCAGACGGTGCCGCGGATCGTTATCGATCTCAAGGCGCGCCGCCCGGAGCTGCAGACCGAACTCTTGCTGGGCTCGAACACCGACCTGCTGCAGATGCTCAAGCAAGGCTCGATCGATGCCACACTGATGGCCACGCCCGAGCCGGACCCCGAGATCGAATCCATCCCGCTGTTCGAGGACGACATCTTCTTCGCGGCGCCGGCCGACTCGCCCTACGCCGCGATGCCGGCCGTGGACCTGCGCACCTGCCGCGACGAACCTTTCGTCTCGCTGAGCGAAGGCTTCGCCACGTCGCGCGGCTTCGTCGAAGCCTTCCGGATCGCAAGTTTCCAGCCGAGCCTCGTCATGAAGGTCGGCGATATCTTCTCGCTGATGAACCTGGTCGGCGGCGGCGTCGGCTATACGCTGCTGCCAGGCCGCGTGAAGGGTGTGGCCCCGCGCAATGTGGCCTTCGTGCCGCTTACCGCCGACTACGACAATATCCGCCAGACCATCGGCCTGAGCTTCCTGCGCCGGCGCGAGCGCGACCCCAACCTGCTGGCGCTGGCCGCGGTCTGCCGCATGGCCATGCGGCAAGGACAGTAAGGCCCGCTCGCTTTCGCCAAGCGTAACGATCCTGCCGCCCGCGTGATTGTTCCGGGGTCTGCCCCTGTTTATGGTTGACACCATCAGACAGACCACGCCGGAGACACGATGACCAGCACCCCACCCGGGCGCCAGTGGAACACCCGCAGAGAAGCCAAGGCGCGGCGCAAGCAGCAAGGCGCCGCCATCGCGCAGGGCAAGCGCATACCGACCGGCGATATCGTGCCCTTCCTGGAGGCGGTGCTGCGCCCGGGCGATCGCGTGGTGGTCGAAGGCAATAACCAGAAGCAGGCGGATTTCCTGTCGCGCTCGCTGGCCCAGGTCAGCGCCGCGCGCGTCAACGGCCTGCACATGATCATCCCGAGCGTCAGCCGCGTTGAGCACCTGGACCTGTTCGAGCGCGGCATCGCCCGCAAGCTCGACTTCTCGTATGCGGGCGCGCAGAGCATCCGGATCTCGCAGTTCCTGGAAGACGGCCTGCTCGAGGTCGGCGCCATCCACACCTATATCGAGCTGTACGCGCGCCTGTATGTGGACCTGGTGCCCAATGTCGTGCTGATCGCCGGCTACAAGGCGGACCGCGACGGCAACCTGTACACCGGACCGAGCACGGAAGACACGCCCGCGCTGGTGGAGGCCGCCGCGTTCCGCGATGGCCTGGTGATCGCGCAGGTCAACGAGATCGTCGACGATCCGGCCGACCTGCCGCGCGTGGACGTGCCGGGTTCCTGGGTCGACTACGTGGTGCAGGCCGACCAGCCGTTCTTCTGCGAGCCGCTGTTCACGCGCGACCCGCGCCTGATCAAGCCGGTGCACGTGCTGATGGCGATGATGGCGATCCGCGGCATCTACGAGCGCCACCAGGTGCAGTCGCTGAACCACGGCATCGGCTTCAATACCGCGGCGATCGAACTGATCCTGCCGACCTACGGCGAGTCGCTAGGGCTGAAGGGCAAGATCTGCAAGTACTGGACACTGAACCCGCACCCGACGCTGATCCCCGCGATCGAAACGGGCTGGGTCGAGGGCGTGCACAGCTTCGGCAGCGAACTCGGCATGGAGCCGTACGTGGCGGCGCGGCCCGACATCTTCTTCACCGGCGCGGATGGCTCCATGCGCTCGAACCGCGCGCTCTGCCAGCTCGCGGGCCAGTACGCGGTGGACCTGTTCATCGGCTCGACGCTGCAGATCGACGGCGACGGGCATTCGTCCACGGTGACGCGCGGACGGCTGTCCGGCTTTGGCGGCGCGCCCAATATGGGCCACAACCCGGGTGGCCGCCGCCACCCCACGCCCGCGTGGCTGGACCTGATCGAGACCGACGACCCGCTCGCGCGCGGCCGCAAGCTGGTGGTGCAGATGGTCGAGACCTTCCAGGCCGGCGGCAAGCCGACCTTCGTCGAATCGATGGACGCCGTGGACGTCGCGCGCGAAAGCGGCATGCCGCTCGCGCCGGTCATGATCTACGGCGACGACGTCACGCACGTGCTGACCGAAGAAGGCATCGCCTACCTCTACAAGGCGCAATCGCTGGAAGAGCGGCGCCGGATGATCGCCGCCGTGGCCGGTGTGACGCCGATCGGCATGAAGCACGATCCCGCGCAAACGCGCCGCATGCGCAGCGATGGCCTGATCGCGCTGCCCGAGGATCTTGGCGTGCAGCGCAGCCAGGCCACGCGCAGCCTGCTGGCTGCGAAGAGCATGGCCGACCTGGTCGAATGGTCCGGTGGCCTGTACACGCCGCCGGCACGCTTCCGGAGCTGGTGATGGGCGGCGCAGCGGCAAGAATCCTGCGGGTTGCAGACGCGGCTCCCGCCATCGCTGGCCCATCCGCGCAAGCGCAGAGGCTGGCCGACCTGGCGGTCGACGCCATCATCGAAGAAGCACAACTGTCGCCCAAGCCCGGGCTGGTCGACAGCCGTGGCAATGGCGCGCATGCCGACCTGACGCTGGCGCTGATGCTGCGCTCGGCACAGGCGCTGGGCCCTTCGTTCGCCGCCATGGCCATGGCCGGCCAGCGCGCGGCCCGTGTCGGCTACGGGCTGCGCGAGCGGCTCGGCGCGCTCGGGCGAGAAGCCGAAGCGGCCATGCTGGCTGCCACCGGCGGCGTGAACACACATCGCGGCGCGATCTGGTGCATCGGCTTGCTGGTTGGCGCGGCGGCGCAAGTTGCAACCGCCGGCGAACGATCCGGCGCGCGCGCCGTGAGCCATGCGGCTGGCGCCATTGCGCGTCTGTCTGACCGGCATCGCCCAGCTGTTACCGGCAACAAGGGCGAGCTGGCGTGCCTTGCGTATGGCGTAGGCGGTGCCCGGGCCCAGGCGCACGCGGGCTTTCCGCATGTCATGCGGCGTGCGTTGCCGGCCCTGCAGCAAAGCCGTGCACGTGGCGACAGCGAATCGGCTGCCCGGCTCAATGCCTTGCTCGCGCTGATGAGCGGGCTGGACGATACCTGCGTGCTGGCCCGCACGGGCCGCTCCGGGCTCGCCTATATGCAGGCCGGCGCGCAAGCGGTGCTGGCGGCAGGCGGCCCCGGCACGGTCACGGGACGGCGCCTGCTGCGCGAACTCGACGCCGGCATGCTGGCGCGGCGCGCATCGCCGGGCGGCGCGGCGGACTTGCTCGCCGCGACGATCTTCCTCGACCGGCTCGACTCCGGCACCGCGCAAATTTAGGAGCCTCCATGGAACAACTGCGATTTGAATTTCCGGCGGGAGCGCCTGCCGCAACCCGCGCGCTCGTCGGCGTGGTGGGATCGGGCGATCTCGAAGTGCTGGTCGAACCCGGCACTGGCGGCGTCACCACCGTGGAGATCACCACCTCCGTCAACGGCTATGCCCGCGTCTGGGACGCACAGCTCGCACGCGTGTTCGCAGCGCAGCCGCGCGCGTCCATGCAGATCCGCATCCATGACTTCGGCGCGACGCCGGGCGTGGTCGGCATGCGGCTGGCCGAGGCCTTTGAAGCGCTCGATGCGCACGGACAACAGGAGCACCCATGAGCACGCCGACCCGCAGCGCATCGCTGCTGAACCGGGACAGCTTCATCGAACTGGGCGCGCGCGAACGGGCCCGCACGCTGCTGGACGGCGGCACTTTCCGCGAGCTGGCCGGCCCGTTCGACGGCCTGCAGTCGCCGTGGCTGGCGCGCCAGGGCATCGTGCCGCAAAGCGATGACGGCGTGATCGTGGCGAAAGGACAGATCGACGGACAGCCCGCGGTGGTGCTGGCCATCGAGGGCGCGTTCCAGGGCGGCAGCCTTGGCGAAGTCGGCGGGGCCAAGCTTGCCGGCGCGCTGGAACTTGCCGCCGCGGACAACCGCCGTGGCGTGCCGACGCGCGCCGTGCTGCTGCTGGAAACGGGCGGCGTGCGGCTGCAGGAAGCCAATTTGGGACTGGCTGCCATTGCCGACATCCACGCGGCCATTGTCGACCTGCGGCGCTACCAGCCGGTGGTCGGCGTGATTGCCGGACAGGTCGGATGCTTCGGCGGCATGTCGATTGCTGCCGGGCTGTGTACGTCGCTGGTCATGACGCAGGATGGCCGCCTGGGCCTGAACGGCCCGGCCGTGATCGAACAGGAAGCCGGCATCGCGGAATACGACTCGCGCGACCGGCCGTTCATCTGGAGTTTCACGGGCGGCGCCCAACGTGTGGCCACGGGCTTTGCCGACGTGTACGTCGCGGATGACTGCGCCGCAATGCGCGACGCGGTAGCGCGCGAGCTGCGCGTACCGGCAGCCGCCACGCCCCGTAGCGAGCGCCGCCGTGAAGTGCTTGCCCTGCTGCAGGACTACGACTCCGGCATCCAGCCAACGCCGGCCGAAGTACAGCGCCTTTTTGGCCGTTTCCATCGGGAGTCCGACGCATGAACGCCACCGTCCAAACCCTGCCGCAGCAGGACGTCAGCCGCGGCGCGCACTGGTTGCGCGCGCTGGCGCCGGCTGCGTCGTACCGCGAGGGCTTTCCGCACTCCGTGACCGTCGCCGACGGAGAACTGGCTGGTACGCTGGTCCGCTGGATCGCCGTGGTGCCCGATGCGCAAAGCCGTTTTCCGCGCGCGCGCAATGGCGAAGTCGGGCTGGTCGAAGGCTGGTCACTGGCCCAGGCCGTGCATGAAGTGGTGGAAGCGGACCGCGATGCCGCGGTCAAGCGCGCCATCGTCGCGGTCGTGGACACGCCGAGCCAGGCTTATGGCCGGCGCGAGGAAGCACTGGGGATCCACCAGTCGCTGGCCGCCGCCGCTGCGGCGTATGCGCAGGCGCGCCTCGCAGGCCATCCCGTGGTGGCGCTGATCGTCGGCAAGGCTATGTCTGGTGCGTTCCTGGCCCACGGCTACCAGGCCAACCGCATCATCGCGCTGCGCGATAGCGGCGTACTTGTGCACGCGATGGGCAAGGACGCCGCGGCACGCATCACCATGCGTACGGTCGAGGACCTGGAAGCGCTGGCCGCCACCGTGCCGCCGATGGCGTATGACATCGGCAACTTCGCCACGCTGGGCATCCTGTGGCGGCTGATCAACGTGGCCTCGGCCGATGCACCGGAGCCTGCCGACATCCACCTTGCCCGCGACACCATCCTGGCCGCGCTCTCGGATATCCGGCGAGACGGCGCCCCCGACCTCTCCGGCCGGCGCAGTGGGGAGAACCGCCAGGCATCGCGGCAGGTGCGTGACTGCCTGCGCAAGCAATGGCAAGCCTGACGACGTTCCACCCGGCGCCGCACGACCTGCTCTGGCTGGCCGACGCGCGGCGCAGCCTGGCGGGCGTCGCATTGCCGGCCTGGTTATCGCTGGACGCGCTGACCGCCACGCCTGTTGTGGTGCGCCGCGATGCGTGCCGCCCCGATGCCATTCCGGTCGGCCTGCGCGGCGCATCGCGTGCCGAGCGCTTCGGCACCTGGATTGCTCCCGCCGATGTGGCGCACGTGGTCACGCCTGCGGACATCGCGGCGGCGCGCGCGTGGCGGCGCCCTGAACTGATGGCGCTCGCCGCCATCCGCACGCTAGAAGCGGCCGCCGATGCGCTCGATGCGCGGCGCATCCGCTGGGGCGTGGGCGGGGGCGCCGGCTTCACGATCGCCAGCGGCATCAACGTCCTGCATGCGGACAGCGATCTCGACCTGCTGGTCTACGCGGACCATCCGCTGCCGAAGGCCGATACTGGCCTGCTGGCCGCGCTGCAGGATGCCGGCCCGGCACGGATCGACATCCAGGTCGACACCCCGCAAGGCGGCTTCTCGTTCCTCGAATGGCGGCGCAACGGCGGCAAGGTCCTGCTGAAGACCGCGCAGGGACCGAGGATGTGTGCCGACCCGTGGCAGCCCGCGCCATGAGCGTGCTGCTGACCTTTCCCGGCCAGGGCTCGCAGCGGGGCGGGATGCTCGCGGACCTACCGGACCACCCGGCCGTCAGCGACGTGCTCGCGGAAGCGGCCGATGTCCTGCAAGTACCCACGGCCGAGATGGACACGCCGGCACGCCTGCGCTCGACGATCTGGGTGCAGCTCTGCCTGCTCACGTCTGGCGTAGCCATGGCGCGATGCCTGGCCGAAGAAGGGGGACACCCGGACGCTGTCGCAGGGCTCTCGATCGGTGCCTATGCAGCGGCCGTCACGGCCGGCGTGCTGTCGTTTGCCGATGCGTTGCGGCTGGTCCGGCTGCGCGGCGAACGCATGGAGCAGGCCTATCCGCATGGATTCGGCATGACGGCAATCCTGGGGATGGAACGCGCGCGGCTCGAACCGCTGGTGGCACGGGTCCACACGACGCAAAGCCCAGTCTATCTCGCGAATTTAAACGCGCCGGCGCAGATCGTGATTGCCGGCAGCATCGCAGCCATGGAAGCCGTATCGGCACTGGCCCTGGCGGACGGCGCACAGGCGGCCAAGCCCGTCGCCATCCACGTGCCGTCGCATTGCGCCTTGCTCGATGACGCCGCCGACGGGCTGGCGAAGGCCATGGCGGCTGTTTCATTGTCGGCGCCCCGCCTGCGCTACTTCAGCGCAAGCCTTGCACGCGAACTGCGCGACCCGCGCCGGATCGCCGGCGACCTGGCCCGCAACATGGCCATCCCCGTGCGCTGGCACGAGACCATGCTGCTCGCCTATGCCACCGGCATGCGCGTGGTGGTCGAAGCGCCGCCGGGCGACGTGCTGACGCGGCTGGCGCAACCTGTGTTTGCGGATGGCATCGTCATTGCCGCCGACCGGGCGCGCGTGGATACACTGGCCGCGATCATGCGGCGTGGCCGGCAGAGGGACTGAAGCCCCCCTCAGGCGTGCCAGTCCTGCAGCGGATGGCAGGTCATATACCGCGGCGCCGCGCCGATACCAAGCCGGGCACGCGCGGCATCGAGCGGCTCGTGCAAGAGCGCCTCGTAATCCTCGCCCAGCAGCCACTTCGCCGCGCGGCCCAGGCGATAGCCTTCGAGCACCGCGCGCGCAAAGGCCAGGCTGCGGGTGACGCGCAGGCTCTTCAGCGACGCCGCCACCGCGATAAATGCCCAGCCAAGGCCGCCGGTCTGCGCATAGCTGAATGCCACCAGCGCGGCCTCGCCAAGACTTTCGTCGGCACGGTAGCCGGTCAGCACGTGCCAGATGTCGTGGATATCGCGGGTGCGGCGGGCGAACCACATATAGGCGTCTTCAACCAGCGGCTCGCGGCCCATGTTGGAGACTTCGGCGAGCCCGTCGGCGCTGTAGCCCGTGTGCCGCAGGAAGTCCCGGTACGCCGCGCCGACCGTGCCGGGCGCAAACGTCGCCACGTAGGCCGGGTCGCACAGCCGCTCGGCCAGTTCCGTGCGCTGGTAGACCAGCCGCCGGCCATCGGGCGTGCCCAGCAGGCGCGCGAAGTTCCTGGGCATGGACGGCCCGTTCAGCGCGCGCATGATCAGGAACACCTGCGTGGTGTCGTGCCCGTCCACCAGCAGCTTGCGGATGGCGCTGAATGCGGTGGAGAAATCGCGCTTGTAGGGATCGGGGGCAATCGCGGCAGCCATCGGCGTCTTCCTTGAGAACGTGGTTCAGTGGCACGGGCGGCGGGAGTGGCCCGCCCCCGCATGGTGTCCGGACGGGCCTGCGCCACACATTCTCATGTAGCATGCAGCGTCGCTTTTACAAAGGAAACATGGATGTCCGCAACCCGCCTCCGCCTCCTCCTGCTCGCGGCCGTGGCCGTGCCCTGGCTGGCCGCCTGCGCCAGCGGCGCCAGCGTCGAGTACCTCCAGGCCCAGGAGCCGAAGCAGATCCACTCCGACGCCAGCGTCGGCGACCTGACACTGTGCCTGAAGAGCCGGCTGCGTGAAGAAGCGAATGTGATCGCCTACCCCGAACCGGGCAAGGTGGACGTGCGCATCGGCTCCGCCACGCGCACGGACACGGGCTACTTCTACGTGGTCAGTCTGCGCCAGGCGCGGCAGGGGACGGATGTCGAGATCCGCGGTTCGGGCGAATGGCGCCCAACCATGAGCCCGAGCCGCGTCGCCGGCTGGGTGCAGGACTGCAAGCCCGGCATGGCGCACTGAGGCGCCTTGCCGGACACGGGCGCGAGCGATCGCGCTCATGCCGTCGCCGCCTCGGCAACATGCACGCGCGCGGCGGCTTCCCGCACGAAGCCCTCGCAGGTGTCGGGGGCCGTGATCGGCAACATGTGGCCGCCCGGCACCAGCGTCAGCGTGGCGCCCGGCACCTTTGCGGCCAGCGCCTGGCCATTGGCGGCCGGATCGAGAATGCGGTCTTCGCGGCCGAACAGGATGCTCACCGGCAAGCGCAGCTCTCCGTAGCGCGCGACCAGCGGCGGCAGGCTTGGCGCCCCGGCGACCAGATCCTCCGACGCCGCGACGAAATGGCTCGGGCGCAACGCCAGCATGCCACCCCCGCGCAGGGCAAAGTCCGCCGGCACCGGATCGGGACCGAAGACGATTTCCAATACCGCCTCCCGCCGCAACTCCGACATCGGCACCGCCAGCGTCCACGCCACGAACTGGCGCAGCCAGTGCCGCCGCAGCGTCAGCGGCCGGAATACCAGCGGGATCTCTTCGGCCGGGTGCGTCAGCGGCGCCAGCAGCGCCAGCCCGCCGACTCGATCCGGATGACCCGCGGCCAGTGCCAGCGCGATGGCGCCGCCCAACGAGTGGCCGACCACGAGCGGGCGTTCCAGGCCGACCTTCTCGATCAGCGCCGCCAGCACATCGGCCTGCGCGGCCAGGTCCGCGTGCGCACCGGGCGTGCGCACGGAATAGCCCGAGCCCGGCCGGTCCACCGCCACCACGCGGAAATCGCGCGCCAGCGGTTCGATCATGCCGTAGCCGAAATTGCCGAGCTGGCCCGACAAGCCATGCACCAGCAGCAGCGCCGGACCCTGGCCACGCTCGACCACGTGCAGGCGCGCGCCGGGCACCTCGACAAAGCGCCCGTCGGGCGGCAGCGCGGCCTCGACGCGCCGCACCTTGCGCACGGTGTACAGGAAGAGCCCCGCGAACAGTGCCGCCAGGGCCAGCGCCATGTAGAGCAGGATCATCATGGCTGGACCTCGCCGCCGGACAGGCTTGCGGGCGTTTCGCGCGGCGCCGGTGCGCTGCGCGGCAGGTCGAACTGGAGCACGCCATCGGCAATGCGGCCGTGGCGGAGGGTGAGCATGTCGAGGATGTAGTTCTGGTAGAGGCGCCATGGCCTGCGGTCGCCCTGTCGTGGCAGCACGCCGGCGGCACGCTGCACATAGCCCGACGTGAAATCCAGGAACGGCGCGGGCTGCACGGACGCGTCGCGCCGCGGCATGGCCACGCGGTGCCCATGGCGGTCCATGTACCGCAACAGCCGGCACACGTATTCGGCGGTCAGGTCCGCCTTCAGCGTCCAGGAGGCATTGGTGTAGCCGAAGGCCAGCACCAGGTTCGGCACGTCATCGAGCATCATGCCCTTGTATGTCATCAGCGCTGCCGGCACGCGCGGCTGCCCGTCGACGCTGACGGCGATGTCGCCAAGCATATTGAGCCGAAGGCCGGTGGCCGTCACGATGATGTCCGCCGGCAGGGTCTGGCCCGAAGCCAGCACGATGCCGTCTTCGGCAAAGCGCTCGATGGTATCGGTGACGACCGACGCGCGGCCGTCGCGGATCTCGCGGAACAGGTCGCCATCCGGCACCAGGCAAACGCGCTGGTCCCACGGCTTGTAGCGCGGCGTGAAGTGCTTGCCGACATCGAAGCCGGGGCCGAGCTGCGCGGCGGCCATGCCGACCATGGCCGCGCCGACCCGCTCCGGACGGCGCCGCGCCAACTGGAAGAAATACATGCCGAGCAGCACGTTCTTCCAGCGCGTGGCCGCGTAGGCCAGCCGTTCCGGCAACAGCCGCCGCAGCCGGGCGGCCATGGCGTCCTCGCCGGGACGGGTCACGACGTAGCTGGGCGAGCGCTGCAGCATGGTCACGTGCGCGGCGGTCGCCGCCATGGCCGGCACCAGCGTGACCGCCGTGGCGCCGCTACCGATCACCACCACGCGCTTGCCGGCATAGTCGAGCGACGGATCCCAGAACTGCGGGTGAACGATGCGGCCGCGGAAGCGCTCCTCGCCGGGGAAGGCGGGCCGGTGGCCCTGTGCATAGCTGTAGTAGCCGGCGCACACGTACAGGAAGCGCGCGCGCCACTGCTGGCGGCTGCCGTCCCCGCTACGTTCCGTCGTGACCGTCCAGCAGCCTTCGTGGCCGTGCCAGTCCGCGCTGACCACCTTGTGGCCGAATCGGATGTGCGGGGTAATGCGCGCTTCGTCAGCGGTCTCGCGGATATAGGACAGGATCGACGGACCGTCGGCGATGGCCTTTGCACCCTTCCACGGCTTGAAGCGGTAACCCAGCGTGTACATGTCCGAATCGGACCGGATGCCCGGATAGCGGAACAGGTCCCAGGTACCGCCGACCGCATCCCGCGCTTCGAGGATGGCGTAGCGCTTTCCCGGACAGCGCTGCTGCAAGTGCCGCGCGGCGCCGATCCCGGACAGGCCGGCGCCGACGATCAGGACGTCGAGCAACGTGTCTTCGGGTGCGGCAACGGTCATGGCGGGACTCCCGGATGCGGTCACTTCTGACACCATAGGTTGTCAGATGCCATCTGACAATAGGGAATGTCATAATGGCCCGATGATGCGCGATCCGACCGAGCCGACCGAGACCTCCACCGCTCGCCGCTACCGCGGTGCAGCAGCCGACGAGCGCCGCACGCAGCGCCGTTGCCAGCTCATCGCGGCGGCCATCCAGGTCTATGGGGAGCGCGGCTACCAGAACTCCACCGTCAAGGCGGTTTGCGAAGCAGCGGGGCTGACTGAACGCTACTTCTACGAGTCCTTCCCCAACAGCGAAGCTTTGCTTGAGGCGTCGTTCCGCGCCGTGACCGACCTGCTGCTGCAGTCGATCGGCCATGCGGTGCAAGACGCCGGACGCGGGCGCCAGCAGCGCGCGCTGGCCATGCTGCGAGCGTATTTTGGCGCCTTGCAGCGCGAGCCGCGTTCGGCGCGGGTGTTCCTGGTCGAGATTCGCGGGGTGAGCAAGCGCGTGGACGAAGCGCTCGAAGCGTCGCTGCGCGCCTTCGGCGGCCTGCTCGCGCAGGCGCTGCTGCCGCCGGGGCAGACTGGCGATCCATTGCTGCTGGCCGGCATCGCCGGCGGCGTCGTTCATATCGCGCTGCGCTGGATCCGCGACGGCTACGCGCCGGACGTCGACACGGTGGCCGCCACCGCGCTGGAACTGGCGATGGTGCTGACGCGCAAACCGACCGGATCCTGATTCCCGTTTTCCACGAGCGCCGGGTCGCGGACCGGTAAAGCTTGCACCGGGAAAGGCGTAGCGAAGCCGGAAGCGCGGCAACGCCGTCGCCGGGGCGCTGGCAGGGAACTTGCGGGCGGCCCATGCATGGGCGACTGCACTTCGGCGCACCATGGACCTCCGCGATACGATTCACGCGCTAATCACTACACATGCCCCCGAGGGCGACATCCCGCTGCCTGGCTACGGCAACACGGCCGCGCGCTGGCGGCTGTTCTCCATCGTCGCGGCCACGCATGGGACTGTCGCCATCAAGCTCTTCGAAGCCCACGCTGACGCGCTGGCGATCCTGTCCGAGCTCGCCCGGGCCCGTCCCGAGCCGGGCACCCGGTGGGCGGTGTGGGCGGCCGAGCCGCCCGACGCGCGCGTGTGCGCCAGCCCAGCGCCGGACGCGGACACACAGGACCTGGCAACGCGCGCGGGCATGACGCATGGCAGGCCGGTGTTGCTCAGTGGCAGCAAGGCCTGTTGCGCGGGCGCCGCCGGCGTATCCCATGCCTTGCTGACCTGCCTCGACGCCGACGGCGTGCCGTGGCTCGCGGCCATCGACATGCACGGCGCGGGTGTGACAGTCACCTCCTCCGGCTGGCACGGCGTCGGCATGAAAGACACCTGCAGCGGCGGCATACTGCTCCATGATTGTCCCGCGCTCTTGGTCGGCGGCCCGCGCGCCTATCAGGAGCGGCCCGGCTTCTGGCATGCGGGCGCCGGCATGGCCGCGTGCTGGTATGGCGCCGTATTGCCGCTGGCGCTGGCCGTGCGGGACACCGTGCGCCAGGGCAGCGACGCCCATGCCGCCACGGAGCTCGGCGCCATCGACGGCGACCTGCATGCGGCGGCCGCGCTGCTGCGCGAGACCGCCGAATGGATCGACACCCAGCCGGACGATGATGCGTTCATGCCCGCCATGCGCCTGCGCACGGTGGTCGAAGCCACGGTGCGGCGCGTGCTGAATCGCGCCGGCAACGTGCTCGGCGCGGGGCCGGCGCGCCGCGATGCGCGACTGTCCGCGCTCTACGCGGACCTGCCTGTGTTCCTGCAGCAAAGCCATGCCGGACACGACCTGGCGGCACTCGGCACCGCCATCAGCCACGCCGACAACGGCTACGCGCTATGACATCGCCGACCGCCTTCGAGGCGATCTTCGAGCAGGACGACCCGTGGGGCTTCGAATCGCTATGGTATGAGGCGCGCAAGCGCGACTTGCTGATGGCGGTCCTGCCCGAAGCGCGATATGCCCGCGCGCTGGAGGCCGGCTGCGCGACCGGCATGCTGACCGATCGGCTCACGGCCCGGTGCGATGCGCTGCTTGCCGTCGACTGCGCTGCCCGAGCCGTTGCGCGCACGCGCGCGCGCCTGGCGGCCCACGCGCATGTCGAGGCGCGCGTGGCCAGGCTTCCGGCGGAGTGGCCCGCGGGCAGCTTCGACCTGATCGTGCTCAGCGAACTCGGCTATTACTTTGCCCCGCAGGACTGGCGCGATACGGTGACGCGTGCCGTCGGCGCGCTTGCGCCGCATGGCACCATCGTCGCGTGCCACTGGTTGCGACCGTTCGCTGGGCGCCGGATGTCGACCCGCCACCTGCACGCCACCATAGGCCGCCAGCCGGGGCTGCATCGTCATGTGCGGCATGTCGAGCCGGACTTCCTGCTCGACGTCTGGTCGCGCAATGAACAGCCGCTGCGCCTGCGGGAGCCCATGCAGTGATCATCGTGTGGTGCCCGTGCCGAGCCGGCGTGCGTGGGCTACTGCAACGGTACGCCGGTGTCCCTCACCACGCGGGCCCAGCGCTCGCGTTCGCTCTGGACGAAGCCCGCGAAGTGGGCCGGCGTATCGCCGCCCGGAATGCCGCCAAGTTCGGCGAGCTTGCCGCGGGTCCCGGGCTCGGCGAGGATGTTCGCGACGTGCTTTTGCAGCAGGTCGATGATTGCGGGCGGCGTGCCGGCCGGGGCAACCAGCCCGAACCATGCGGTCACCTGGAAATCATCGAGGCCCGCTTCCTTCATTGTCGGCACGTCGGGAAGCTCGGCCACGCGCGTGGCGCTGGTCACGGCGAGCGCGCGCAGCTTGCCGGCCCGGATATGCGGCAGCGAGCTGGGCAGGTTGTCCACCATCATGCTGACCTGGCCGGCAAGCAGATCGGAGACCGCGGGCGCCGCGCCCTTGTACGGCACGTGCACGACATCGATGCCCGTGCGCTTGCGAAACAGCTCGCCCGCAAGATGCGGAGACTGGCCGGTGCCGGACGACGCAAACGAAAGTTGTCCCGGCCGGGCCTTGGCAAGCGCCACCAGTTCCGCGACGGAGCGGGCGGGCACGGCAGGGTTGACGACCAGCACATTGGGCACCGACACCACCAGCGTGACTGGAGCAAAGTCCTGCGGCTTGTAGGGCAGGTGCTTGTACAAGCTGTAGTTGATGGCGTTGGGCCCGATGTTGCCCATCATCAGCGTATAGCCGTCAGCGGAAGCATTGGTGAGCGCCTGCGAGCCTATGATGCCGCCCGCCCCCGCGCGGTTCTCGACCACGACCGGCTGGCCCAGCGTCTCGCCCAGGCGCTTGCCGACCAGGCGCGAGGCAATGTCCGTCGTGCCACCGGCGGCGGCCGGAACAATGAGCCGGATCGGCTTGTCCGGATAGGCCGCCATGGCACTGCGGCCGGCCAGCAGCCCGCTTGCCGCGGTGACAACCGAAAGCAGCCCGAAGATAAACCGCAAACCCATCCGTCGTGATGTCAACATGCCTGTCTCCTGATTCTCGTGATGTTCCGGGACGCTCGCGCGAGCCCTGCACTGTTGTGGTTGGGGCAGCATACCTACGAGTCCCGGCGGAGGGATTCAGCACTGAGAAAGGCGGCCTTTGGCGCGACGGAATGGCGCGGGTGAAAGCGGAGATTTCCAATCGATGGAGAGGAAATCCGCGATTATTCTGGGACTCCCGCGAGCGCAGCGAAACTCACCGAGCGGGAGCAGCGGCAGGCGCCAGCACCAGCAGCGTCGACGTGCCGTGTGCCAGGACACGGCCGTCGCCGGCCAGGATCCGTGCCTCGGCCGTGATGATTTGACGGCCCTGGTTGATCACGCGCCCCTCGGCGCGGACCCGGCCGGTGTCGGCCTTGATCGGGCGGGAAAAATTGCCCTTGGTTTCGATCGTCGTGTAGCCGGTGCCAGCCGGCAGCACGGAGTTCGCCGCGCAGCCCGTGGCGCTGTCGATCAGCGTCAGGGCCCAGCCGCCGTGGACCGTTCCCATTGGATTGAACAAGTGTGTGCCGGGGTCGCCTTCAAAGACGGCGAAACCGTCGCCGACCTCCGTCAGCCAGAAGCCGAGCATCTCTGAAATGGGCGGCTGCGGCAGGCGGCCTTCGATGATGGCCTGCAAGATGGCTTTGCCCGTCATGCCTGCGATCTCTGCGGGCGATGCGACGCCGTAGCGGTGGGTGGTCATGGTTGTCTTTGTCTCCCGATTGGAAGGGGGTAGATTACATGGAGATCGGGGGAGGCGTCGGGGGGCAAGAAGAAGGAATGGTTCGCTCTCTGGCAATGATGGGGCTGTCGTGCTTGGCAGGCGCGGCTGTTTCGCCGGCGTAGCCGGCGGGGCGTCTCTCGCAATGATTGGGTTATCGCTCTTGGCAGGCGCGGCTGTTTCGCCGGCGTAGCCGGCGAGTCACTTTTTGTCCGAGCGGCGTGTGTCAAGGTAGTTGTCGCGTCCGCCGCTATGCTGCTTTCCGGTACTCCTTAGGCTCCAGCTCAGCCCGCTCGGGGTTCAGGTAGACCACTGGATCCAGCTTCCAATTCCGGATTCCCCGC